>NZ_JAPDCN010000003.1:375955-447353 GCF_027706185.1 Aeromonas sp. Y318-3 | reverse complement strand
ATTCATGCTGAACCTTATCCCTGATGCCAAGTGGGGCTCATGATCTCACATCAGGGACTTGTTCGCACCTTCCCTAGCCGAGTAATGACAAGATTTATTTTTGTCAAAAAATCGCTCTCTTTAGCCATCCATTTAACTAACTTAATCTTGGATTCGTCATCCTTACAGTTTTTCTCTTTTATATACGACTGCAGAATGTCCTGTATCGTACCTGCAGCAAAATCGGTAACACTTAACAAGTCACTTGTTAAGACATCATTCTTAAAAGGTTTAGCAAAGCCAAGAATATCAAATTCATAATCGCAGTACATTTTTAAGACATTGGAATATATCTTTTGAGTATCGTCAAATGAGCGTTCATTGCCATCCTCATTAATTGCATCATTGTCGCAAAGCCACAGAACTTTTTGCCCTTGATGTCCAAGCATGCTTAAAAACATACATAGTGGATGTAGTACTCTTAAAAGTTTTTCTGCATCCTTCCCTTTCCAACCAAGATAGTTATGACTAGACAGGAGTTCAACAAGTTCTTTACGAGATGCTTGTGTGTTTAACCCAAAAACAGTCCCAATATTTCGATCTATTGAAACCGTGACTAGTGCACCATGTATGTACTTATCAACTAATTCCAGATATTCTGACAATGCCCTTTTGATTGGACCATATCTCAAGTCTTTATAATTAAACTCTTTGAATGGCTCATTCAATAAGTGTTTTGCCCTCAGCTCTTTTACCTTCTCTTCAAACACAAACCGTTTATCAGCTGAGAGTATAAGGAATGCATAAGTTGAGAATTCTGCACCTTTATGTTCACCACCAAAATCAGACATTATAAATAATCCATCATCGGCACTAAAATCAGGCAACTCAGAAATCCCACTAATATCTCTCGCAAGTAACCTAGCGTATAAAGGGTAATTATCATTTATACATTTAAATTTGTATTCGTTTGGTTTTCTGACTTTCAAGCGAGTTCTCCATTATAAATTCAAGCTTTTATTAAGAGATAGGCAATGCAACACCTAACTTTCAGGGCCGTAGGTTCGATTAGCGCAGCGTAATCGGACGTTCGCGGTCTTTCTAAAATATTTCTTTTTAACTCACCAAAAACAGCCCAGATTACCACTTCGCCCCACCAAAAACTGACTCTCGAACTGGCACCGGTCGTTACATTATTGCAATATTGACGTGGAGTGTCACCGCGAGCGTCCGATTACGCCTACCGGCTAATCGAACCTACGAGCTGATATATGCAGTCACCTAACCCATTACACCGTACACATGGAGCCAGACCTTAGTTGCGAGTCACACTTAAAAGCTTTGTTATGATTGTGCTAAGTGGGAATGCTGCTTGCTATTTTTAATAAAATCTTTTAGCCCATATCGACCTTTAAATATTTCAGCCGAAGCCAAAAGCTGTACGTAATCAACCTTATCAATAGGGCACTCTTGTTCTTCTTTCCAACTAGCAAACGCGTAAACTATTAATACTGAACCAGGCTCTAAACCATTGTAGTAGCTGGAATGTATAATTGAATTCCCCCCAACAACGTCATAAAACTTCTGACTCCAATACTCTTCTATAGACTGAAGTACCATCTTGTAATGCTCGGTTTGCAACCTACCTTTAAAAATCTTATACTTTTCCAGTTCTCTAGCAGCTGACAACCATAATATTCTAGATGATTTTACAATGTTATCTGAAACACCATCTCGAGTTAACATCTCATATGCAGACTCAAGCTTCCTAACGGAAGAATCAAAAATCTCCTTGTCCATTGTGACTTGTTTATCAAATTTATCCTTACGGAATGAAAAATACAATCCAGCAAAAGCAATCACTACAGCCATCAATGAAACGGCTGCTGAAAAAACTGAAATAATATAATTCTCGTCCACTTACAACCTCTAAAAAAACAACTAATACAGTAAATGAAGTAAATGAAGTAAAGCATTAATATTACCGACATAAGTCTTGAATTAGTAGCAATTCACTTTACTTCAACTTTTAACTCCACTTGTAACACCGTGAAAAAACATAGTCAATAAATGAAAATGGAAAATACTACAAACCTCAACTTTTTGAATAATTTGGGACTTTGCTCGAAGCAATCCAGTCTCGTTTCTGGGTGACATACATTTTTTTCCCCACTGCCTGACCCATATAAAAAGGCCTCATTAAGAGGCCTAATCAGAAATATTCAGATTCCGGCTGATAGCCAGCTTTTGTGGCAATCAACCCGGTTCTGGTGACAAGGGCAACACCTGCCCATCCAGCGCATGATCACTATTGGATGGATAGTCCGGCACCGGCTCGCAGTAGGGAATGCGGCTTAGCACCGGCGCCTTGACCAGAGCGGCCAGTTGATCGGAGCGGCGCAGGCTGGCATCCGCCAGTTCGGCCACCAGCGCCAGACCGCAGCCCAGCCCCAACCCGCCAACAATGCCCGCCAGCAGAAACAGCCAGAGCGGGTAGTTGCTCGGCTTGCTGGGGGCAAAGGGTTTGTCGATCACCTTGATCCGCTCCCCCTGCTCGAAGTTGCCCAGATCGCCGGTCACCTTGGCCTTCTCATAGCGCAGCAACAAATCCTGATAGAGGGTGCGTTTGACCGCCAGATCCCGCTCCAGCTCGGCGAGCTGGCGCTCGGTATCTCCCTGGGAGTCGACCACCTTGTCCAGCCCATCCAGCTGGCTCTTCAAGCCAGCGGCGTTTTGCTCTGCCTCCGTCAGCTGCGTCTGGGCCAACTGCCACTCGGGCCCGCGGGCCATGTCCGGTTGGGATTTGAGCTGCTCGAACTCCTGCTGCAACTGGCCAATCTGATAGCGCAGACTCTGCACCTTGCTGTGCTCGTCGCTGTAGCGAGCCCGCAGCAACACCAGCTCGGTGCGCATCAGTTGCAGCTTCTCATCCAGTTGGCGGGCCAGCTGGCTCTCCTGCCCCAGCGATAGCTGATCGACCCGGGCCTTGGCCTGCTGCAAGGTGATCAGGCTCTCGGCATAACGCTCCTGCAAACCATAGAGACGGGCGACGTTGGTACTCTGCTGCTGGGGCAAGGCGCTGGCATGCTCCCGTTTGAAGTCGGCGAGCAGCTGCTCGGCCTCTTGCAGTTCGCTGCGGCGGCTGTCGAGCTGGCTTTGCAGGAAACGTTCGGACGATTCCGCCGACTGGCGCCCCTTGCTGAGCAGGTTGAAGAAAAAGCGCCGCGAAATGGCTTCGAGCAAACCGGCGCTGTTGGCCGCCGAATCCGCTTTTACCTTTATCTCGATCACCTCATCGCCGATCAGCCGCAGCGAGACGGCACTCGAGAGCCAGTCCATGATGGCATCGCGCTGAGCAGGCGGGGTCTCGTCATTGACCAGGCCACGATCCCGCGCCACCCCGTCCAGCACATAGCGGCTGCGCAGCAGGGCTTCGAGCACCGCAAAGCGATCCTTGAGACTCTCCTGAGTGATCAGATCCTTGAGGGTCGGGGTCTGGTTGGCATCTTGCGGCACCATAAAGGTGGTGCGGCTCTCATACTCCTTGGGGGTGAGCAGGCCGACCGTCACGCCCACCAGCGGCATTACCAGCACCGGGATCAACAGCAGATAGCGACGGCGCCAGGCGGCAAAGAGAATGATGTAGAGGTTGTAATAGAACTGGACAGGCATGGCATCACTCCCTGAGAAAAGCCCTCCCCCCGCACGATGCAAAGGCAGTGCCACTACAGGAGCTGATCGCCTCTGTGGGCAGATCGCAAGAGTGGTACAAGATTCGCATTCTCCCGCTATCCGGGGTGTCACCCCTTCCCTTGCCGGAGCGCGAACCATGTTGTCACCAACCCCGTCGCACAGACCCCATCCCCGCAGGGGCGCCAGCACCCAGCCCGTCTTACAGTCTGTCGTGCAACCTGTCGTACAAATCGTGCAGCACCTGCAGCCCGGCGGGCTGGAGACCATGGTGCTCAACCTCACTCAGGCGAGCCCCGCCGAGCAGCCGGTGCATATCATCTCCCTCGAAGGGCGCAAAGGGGATGTGTTAAGGGCATGGCCCGCCCTGCGTCCCTTCGCAGGCCACATTCACTGTCTGGAAAAGCCCGCAGGCTGGTCGCTGGCGACCCTCTGGCGGCTCACCCGACTGTTGCGCCAACTCAAGCCAGCCGCGGTACATACCCACCATCTGGGGCCTATGCTCTATGGCGGCCTCGCCAGTCGGCTGGCCCGGGTGCCTACTCTGGTACACACAGAGCACGATGCCTGGTATCTCGATGATCCCCATCAGCGCACGCTGGCCCTGTGGGGACTGCGCGCCTTCAAACCCATTCTGGTGGCCGATGCCACGCCGGTGGCCAGCCAGCTGCTGGCCAAGCTGGGCCAGCTGTCGCCAACCGTGATCCCCAACGGCATCGATGAGCAGCGCTTTGCCCCGGGCGCCGCCGCCCTCGCCCGTCAGGAGATGGGATTGCCACAAGGGGTCAGGTTGATTGGCTGCGCCGCCCGCCTTGAGTCGGTCAAGGGCCATACCTTGCTGCTGGAGGCGATCCGCGCCTTGCCGGAGGAGGTGCATCTTGCGTTGGCAGGGGTCGGGAGTTTGCAAAATGCGTTGCAACAACAGTGTCAGCAGCTGGGGATCGCCCATCGGGTCCATTTTCTGGGGCTGGTCGAAAACATGCCGCGCTTCTATCAGGGGCTGGATCTCTTCTGCCTCCCCTCGCTGGCGGAGGGGATGCCGCTTTGCGTGCTGGAAGCACAGGCCTGCGGGGTACCGGTGGTGATGAGCGATGTGGGGGCGGCCAGAGAGATCGTCTGCCAGGCCAGCGGCCATATCCTGTCGGAGCGAGATCCCGGCCGCCTTGCCCAGCTTCTGGCACAAGGGTTGCTGCAGTGCCATAGCCTGCGTGCCGTCACCCGAGAGTTTGTGTGCCAGCAAAACAGCTTGAGCCGGATGGCTCAGGCCTATCAGCAGCTTTACAGCCGCTGATCAAGCGACCCGATGACCAGAGGAGCATCCCATGGAGTGGATCATGATCGTGTTCTGGCTGTGCGCTGTACTGGTGGTCTACCACCATGTCGGCTATCCCCTGCTGCTCAAGCTTGGTGGTCGGCAGGCGCGCAAGGGGGCCAATCCTCCCCGCCCCCTGGATCGAGGGTTCAAAACAGACGCCACCGATGAGGCGCTGCCGACCATCACCCTGCTGATGCCGGTCTATAACGAGGCGGCGACCATCGCGGCCAAGCTGCAAAACCTCGCCAGCCTCGATTACCCCGCCGACAAGCTGTGGGTGCATGTGCATTTCGACGGCTGCAGCGACAACAGCTACCCCATTGCGCTGAGCCAGCTCGGTGATCCCGCCCTGCAGCAGTTGCAGATCAGGCTGTTTGATCACCCCCGCAATCGCGGCAAGGTCGCCGTGCTCAACGAGGCCATGACCCGGGTGCACAGCGATCTGGTTGCCCTCACCGATGTCTCGGCCCTGCTGCCCATCGACAGCCTGCTGCTGGCAGTTGCCCATTTTGCCGATCCCAAGGTAGGGGTGGTCGGGGAAGCGTACCGCTTCTGGCAACCGGGCTCCCAGGGCGAGGAGAGTTACTGGCACTATCAAAGCCAGATCAAGCTCTGCGAGTCGGCCCTTGGCGGCATGCTGGGTGCTCACGGGGCCTTTTACATGATGCGCCGGGAGTGCCTCACCCCGCTGGCCGCCGATACCATCAACGACGATTTCATCCTGCCGATGCAGGCCATCGCCAAGGGGTATCGGGCGGTCTATGACAATCGCTGCGCCGCACTGGAGCTGGAAGTTTCCGATGCCGCGCTGGAGGCGACACGGCGCAAGCGGATCGGGGCTGGCAACACCCAGCAACTGCTGCGGTTGCTGCCCCTGCTACACCCCAAGTTCGGCTGGGTTGCCTTCAACTTTGCCAGTGGCAAGGGGCTGCGGGTGTTGATGCCGCTCTGCCTGACCCTGCTGTGGCTCTGCGCCATCCCGCTGGCCACCCAATCCCTGCTATTTCAGCTGTTGCTGGGGCTGCAACTGCTGGGGTATCTGCTGGTCATCCTGATCCAGCTGACCCCTGTGCACCCCTGGCCCAATCTGTTTCGCAAGATCCACTATCTGGTGCTCGGACACTGGTACAACGGCATGGGCACCCTGCGCTACTGCCTGCGCGCCCCCATACGTTTCATGTCACAGGAGAAAGCCGTATGACACACCCCATTCCAAGATTGACCCTGGTGGTCAAACGCAGCATGGATCTGCTCGGTGCCACTCTTGGCCTGCTGTTGACGCTGCCGTTGTGGCCGCTGATCATGCTGGCCATCCGGCTCGATAGCCCGGGGCCGGTGTTCTTTCGTCAGCTGCGGATCGGGCGCAGCCACGCCACCCATACCGAGCTCTTTTTCATGATCAAGTTTCGCACCATGCGCGCCGACGCCGAGGCGGCTACCGGGCCGGTCTGGTGTGGCAAGGGGGACAGCCGGATCACCCGCAGCGGCGACTTCCTGCGCAAAACCCGGCTCGATGAGCTACCGCAGTTTATCAATGTGCTCAAGGGGGAGATGTCGCTGATCGGCCCCCGCCCGGAGCGACCCGGGATCGCCAACCGGCTGGAAGATGCGGTGCCGTACTTTATCGAACGCACCTATGAAGTGGCCCCCGGCATTACCGGTCTGGCGCAGGTCAATCAGGGTTACGACGAGTCGCTGGATGATGTGCGCAGCAAGCTGGCGTTCGATCTGGCATACTCGGTTGCCCTGCTCCACCCCTGGCGCTGGCTGGTGCAGGATATGCATATCATCGGCAAGACGATTGCCATCATGGTCGGCAAGAAGGGGCGCTAATTCCGCCGCGCCGACCTCAACCATATCTCAACGCCCATCAGGCCATTGCCACTGCAATGGCCTTTTTTATGGCGCATCTTTGTGGCACGTCCGCAGTGATCACTGAGAAGTCAGCGATCTGATCGCCATCATCTGGCCCCATCCATCCACAGGCCGGATGTCCGCTTGACCAACCGCAGAAACCCGAGCGTTGCGTGATCACAGAAGCAATCCGCCCCCTGCAACCCCTAACACCGGCACATAAAAAAACGAGTGGCCAGCGGCCACTCGTTTTGACAGGTTTCTCCGTGATTCAGGCGCCGTAGACGGCCAGAATATCGGTCACTCTGTTGCTCACGCTGTATCCGCGGGCGATGGTGTTGCGGGCCGCCTGACTCATTTTGCTGCGCACCACCCCATCGCTGCGCAGCCAGTAGTTGACCAGCTCCGCCATATCCCGCACATGGCCGGGCTCCACCAGCCAGCCATTGGATTTATGGTCGATCAGATTGACCAGGCCCCCCACCGCAAAGGTACAGACCGGTATGCCGTGAGCCATCGCCTCCAGGGCCACCAGCGGCAACCCTTCAAAGCGGGAGGTGATGCAGAGCAGGTCGATGTTGTGCCACTCATTGGCCATGTTCTGGAAACCATGAAGCTGGACGCGATCACCATACTGCTGCAACAAGCCGCTTTTCATGGGGCCATCCCCGTAGAGATGAAACGCCCCCTCCGGGCAGAAGGCGGCCAGCTGGCAGAACGCCTCCGGCCCCTTTTCCGGCGAGAGGCGGCCGACAAAGGCGATCCGGTTGCCAGTTACCGATGCCGGCGTCGCAGGCATGGGGACAAAGTTGCTGATCACCGTGCTTGGCACAGGCAATTTGCGAGCGATGGGCTCGCTCACTGCAATACACTTCGCAAAACGCGCTGTGGTGCGATCCAGCCAGCTGTAAAACTTCAGCAACCCCTCCCCGTCATCCCCACTGTGAAAAGTCGAGACCACCGATTTACCGGTGAACCAGGCCGTCAGCCGCCCCAGCACCCCGGCCTTATAGCCGTGGGTATGGATCAGCACAGAAGCAGGCTGGCGGGCCAGACGGCGCATAAAGTCGCGGCTGTTTTGGCACACCTTGTAGGGCAAGCCCTGTTGTTTGAGCAGGGTCGTAAAGGGGGTCATACCGTGGTTGCTCACCAGCATTATGGTGGGGTGAAATCCTCTGGCCAGCAGATCGTTGGCCAAGTGGATAATGTGAACTTCTATTCCACCGACCTGACGCGCATCGATGGCCAGCCATATCTGCTGCATGGGTAACATAGGCACCTCCTCCCGTGGCTCCATGCCACCTGAAATGAGGCGCTGCATAGAGCGGGCCAGTCAGGCAAAGAGGGGCAGGATCAGGCGCCGGGACAGGCGACCAGCAGGAGGGTCATGTCATCGAGGGCGGCATCATTGATGCGCTCATCAAACCAGCGGGCAATGCGATGAGCCAGTTGCTCAAGACCGGGCCCTGAGGTCAGGCAGATCTCCTTGAGCTGCGCCTCCCAGCGCTGGCGCTCTGCGGCATCACGGCTATCGAGCAGACCGTCGGTCCAGAACAGCAGGATCTCGCCGGGCTTGAGCTGACGCTCATTGGTCACGAAGTGGGGATCCGGGCGCAAACCGGGCAAGGGGCCGGTCACGCCGACCTGACGGATGGTGCCGGGCCCGACCAGCCAGGGCGCCGGGTGGCCCGCACTGGCCCACTGCACCCGCCCCTCGTTGCCGAGCTCAATGCAGAGGGTGGTGAGCAGGGTAGCCCCGAGGAGCGGATCACTGTGAACCGCATTGGACAAGATGGTCAGCAAGCGGGCGGGGGCGCGCTCCAGATCGTGGGCGGTCAGCAAACCGCGCAGATAACCGGCATAGGCATGGGCAAAAAACTTGGCTTCCGCATCGTGGCCCATCACATCCCCGAGCCACAGCACCCGATCCTTGACCAGCAGAAAATCCCCGCCCCCCACAGTAGCCGCGCGGGTTTGCAGCGCCAGCTGGTATCCCCCTATGGCGGTGGCGGGCAATAACGGGCGCAGCGCCGAGGTCATGCGCTGATCCAGCTGTTCGCCCCATTGCGACTTAAGCTGCTGCGAGCGTTGCAGCACCCGCGAAACCGCCAGCAACAGGTCCTGCTTGGTGATGGGTTTGACCAGAAAGTCATCGATCCCCAGCGCCCCCGCCCGACTCTGGGTCCACTGATCCTGATGACCGGTCAGGAAGATAAAGGGCACCCCCTTCATCTTGGGATCCTTCATCAACTGCTGGCGCAGCCCAAAGCCATCGATCCCCTCCATCTCGATATCGGAGAGCACCAGAGCGGGGGGCTGCTTCCCGAGCGCCAGCAGGGCGGTATGGGAGTCGGCATAACTTTCAACCCGGTAGTGCTCATGAAGGTAGGCGGTGAGCAAGGCACGCATCACCTTGTCATCGTCGATCACCGCGAGCACCGGCAGTTGGTTGACCGGGCCCTGCTGGCGAAGGGTCACGCGATTGCGATCACCGTCGCGAGAGAAGTGCACCTCGGCAAACAGCTGGTGCACCAGCGCCAGCCCGTATCCCCCCTCCTGCAGCTCATCGGGTAACGGCGCGCTGGCAAGACCGGGTTGCGGACCGCCATCATCCTCCAGTATCAGACTCAAACCCGTTTCATCCTCTTTCAGCGTGAGCCAGAGCCTGGTCGCGGGAGGAGCTGTGTGCTTGACACTATTGGTGGCCAGCTCACTGAAACAGAGCAGCCAGTTGGCTTGATCCTTTGGGGAGACCTGAAACAGGGAGAGTCCCTGCGCCAGCCGGTTGCGCAGTTCGCGCACCGACTGCAGGGTTGCCGGAGCAGATCGCAACCAGTCATCCATATCGGGCCTCCATCAGCGGGCGATCAGATCCGGAAATTGAGCAAGGCACTGCGCCGGCACCAGCGCTTGAGCCATTCGGTCACCCGGTTACTGGGCAGCCGGTTGAGTTCGCGCAGGATCTCGCTGGCCAGCCCCGGGTTGAGTTTGTCGTTATAGACAGCGCCAATCAGATTGGCCTCGGCACGGGTCAGTTTATCCACCGCACTTTGTACCACCGTCGTCGGCGTCACTCCCGCCAGCACCACCAGCAGTGCCCCTTCACAGGCCCCACACACCTGATCGGCCGGAATATTACCCCGATTGAGGGCAGTGAGCGGTGAGGTATCGAAGATCACCACGTCGTAATGCTCCAGCCAGCGAACCAGCAATTGGCGCAAGGTATCCTTGTTACGAAAAGCCATCAGATCCTTGCCCGGAGCCGGGAGCAGCGACAACGACCGACCAGTGGCCACCGGCTCGGGCACATCATTGGGCCCCCAGGCAACCGCCGTGGCGCGGCCGGGATGATAGAGGTTGAGATCCACCAGCAGGGTGCGCAGCCCATCCGCCTCCGAGCGTCTTGCCAGCGCATCGCAGATGGAGCTCACCCCCTCCCCCCCTTCCGACGAGGTGACCGCCAGAGAGCGGATCCCCCGGGCGACCGTCGCCGCGTAGAGGGATTCGAGCTCCAGATATTGAATGGGGATGCTCATATCAAAGCGTCCCGACCAGGGCCACCACCGAGATTGTGGTCAGGATGTCGCGCATGCCATCCATGAAGATGGCCCAGTTGCTGCTTTTGCTGTCAGGGATAAAGACGGTGTCCCCTGCACGCAGCACCGGCAACTGGCTAAAGTCGGGCTCTTTGGCAAAGCCGTCGAGATCGAAGCTGCGGGCCTGATCCCCCTGACCACTGGTGGCCATGTTGATCACCACAATCTTCTTGATATAGGCGCTGCTGGTCGGCCCCCCCGCCTCGGCCAGCAGATCCAGCAGGGTCATGGAGGAGTCAAAGCGGTAGCGCCCAGGGCGGGCAATCGCCCCCAACACCCGAATGGTGTTCTCCTTGGGCTCGTCTAGCCAGGGACGATTCTTCTCCGGCAGGTAGATGGAGTCGCCGGGCAGCACCTTGGGCAGCAAGGTTTCATCGCCGGTTTCAAAGTAGAGGGCAAGGTCGAGCTTGCTGACCCGCGCCGTGCTGCCACTGCGATGGGCGATGCGCACATTGCGCAGATCCGCCGCCGCAGTCGGACCATCGGCGGCCGACAGGATGTCGATAAAGCCCATCTGCTCATTGAAGGCATAGCGACCGGGGGCTCCGACCTGACCGAAGATATAGATGGAACTGTCCGGTGACTGGCGCACCCACTGGGACTTGTTGTCACTGGGATCGGTGGGCAGCTCGGGGATCATGATGGTGAATCCGGCCCGGATCTTCGGCAGGCTGGCCAGCGCCCCCCCCTGATGAAGGAACTTGTCGAGATCAAAAAGGGTTGGCGTGGCCTGCCCCCCTTCGGCAGTCAGGATCTGCACCTTGGCGATATCGGCCCGCTCGTTGGGCCCTCCGGCGTGGGCGATCAGATCCAGCAGCGACATTTCGTCAGACCATTCATAGCGGCCCGGGATCCGCACCGCCCCCATCACCATCACCGCCCGCCCGGGTGCCACCTTCAACCAGGACTTCTCGTTGATATCGGTTTTTTCCGGCACAAAGATGGCATCACCTGGTTTGACTTGGGGCAGCGCCTTTTGCATCCCTTCGGTATAGGCCTGCAAGTCGATGGGTTCGATCGTGCCATCGGTGCGCAGCAAACGGATCTGGCGACTCTCGGCATAGCGGGTCGGGCCACCGGCATTGGCCAGAATATCGAGGAAAGAGTCCCCTTCCCGCCCCTCATAGGCGCCGGGTTTGAACACCTCGCCCATGATGTAGATAGTGCGTGCCCCCCGTTTTATCTGCTCTTCATCCTTGGGCACGAAGATGGTGGCGCCCGGCGCCAGATTGGGCAGCAGCTTGTTGTTGCCGGAGTCGAGATAGGCTTTGAGATCGAACAGTTCGGGGGCATCACCATTGATCACCCGGATCCGCTCCACCCCGGCAAAACGGGTTACCCCACCTGCCCGCATCAGCAGATCCACGATGGAGTTGCCACTCTTGAAACTGAAGGCGCCGGGGCTGTTGACCTCGCCAAACACCTTGATCGCCTTGCCGGTATCGCCATCCCCGCCTGCCGCCAGGGTTGCCGCATCAAAATCGATCTGCACGTTGCCGATCAGCGGAGAGGCGGGTACGAACACCACATCAAGGGATTGCAATGGCGGCAACACGCTGGCATCACCGGTATCGAGATAACGCTTGTAGTCGAAGCTAGAGACCGTGCTGCCGCGCCGCACCTGCATGTTGTTGAGCTGGGCACCGGGCACCAGACCACCAGCGGCATCGAGGGCCATCTGCACGTTGCCATCGGGCGCCAGATCATAACTGCCGGGTTTTTTGACATAGCCCATCACGCTGATCAGCAGCCGCTTCTCCAGCAAGGTGACGGTCAATTGAGAGAGGTTGTTGTAAACAGGTTTGAGGGCGGTGCGGATCAGCTCATCCGCCTGTTGCAGGGTCTTCCCCCCCACCACGACGTTGCCAACTTCAGGCAGTGCAATCTCCCCCTGCTTGTTGATCTGGAAAGGCTGATCAAAAGCAGGCTCACCGGGTTGCACTATGGCCAACCGATCACCGGGAGCCAACAAGGCGGAGGCCAGTAACGGGCAGGTGAACAACAGCAAGAGAACACAGATCAATCCTTCGAGAGCGCCCCGTTTCATAGACATCCTTTTCGTCTGTTACGTCTGCCCCCATTGGCGTAAGGGGAGCCCTGACCAATCAGCACGACAGCCATCCGCTGTTGTCTGTTGCAGCCGCAAACGTATTTGTTGTAGTGATTGTGCCAGCACGGTCTGACGCCAGGCTACATCCGACCAGAGCCGTCCGTGCATATCCCGTTCGATATCAATACGTTGAGATTGTAGTCGTTTCAACTCGGCAGGCATACACCCCTGCAGACTCGCTTGCTTTAATTCCGTCAGCTGCAAGTCGAGTTCCTTCTGACGCTCATCATAACGAGACCAGACCCTCCGTTCATCCTCATTGACCGGAATACGGGTGGGTCTTGCCTCGGCCATGCCGCCATACCCCTGTGGCGGCCACTGCGCGCAACCCGACAGCAGAATGGATGAGAGCAGGATACCAAAGCGTTTCATGATGCAGCGGCCATCATGCCACGGGAACGCATATAGGCCTTGATGCTCTCATGGCAGGGGATCACCCGGTCGATATGCAGCATCTCCAGCAGGTCATGGGGTTGACCGGGTCCGCAGACAAGGGCCATCTGATGCCCGTTCATAATCAATCTTTTATAGAGAAATACCAAGGCTCCGATCCCCGACGAATCGATAAAATGAACATCGCTGATATCGGCCAGGATATCTCCCGGGTGGGTCGAGAGGGTTTCAAACAACGGGCGGAGCTCACTGACGGCCATCGCGTCAAACTCGTTTTCCAGTACCACTACCTGGATATCATTAAGGGTGTAAGTCATGCTTTCCATCGCTAGCTCCTTGTCGATTCTCAGACTATTTGCTGTCACGGCATTCAGCACGTTGCAAATGTTATGCCGGGCAGTGCCACGGCACTTGTTCTCCAAATGATACTCTTTGCTCCTTATTCATCGACACCCACTCCTCGTTTTGATTGCCAAATTGCAATTAACCTCCCCCGCACGTTGCAAACTGCAATTCACCTTGGCCGAGATCGCTCGATAACAGGCTAAATGGCTGATAATTCAAGCCCATTAGACTGGGCCCGATTATTGCTTGCCTTTGGACACACTTCACAAGCCACCTTTGGCTCGGCCCCCATGCCGCCATTTTCCAGGAAGGAGAGATCATGAAAGCAGGCCTTTACATCGCACCACTGCTGGCAGCCCTTTGCGGCACCGCATACGCAGCCCCCTCCCCTGACCGCGCCGTGTTGAAGGTTGAAGGCGCCATCAGCAGCCCCACTCATCAGGCTCTGGCCCTGTGGGACAGCGCCATGCTGGATCAACTGCCGGTACACGAAATCAAAACCCATACCCCCTGGTATGACGAAGCCAAGACTTTTCGCGGCCCGCTGCTGCAAGATGTATTGGCCAAGGTCGGGGCAACCGGCAAACAGCTCACCATTACCGCGCTCAATGACTACTCGGTACAGGTGCCGACAAGCGATGCCGAGCAGTATCGGGTCATCCTCGCCCGCACGATCAATGGCAAGCCACTATCGGTGCGTGACAAAGGGCCGCTGTTCCTTGTCTATCCGTTCGATCAATATCCCGAACTGCAAAACAAGCTCTATTACGGTCGGGCTATCTGGCAGATCAGTGCGATAAAAGTGGAGTAGATCCCATCATGCGTTCCATGGCGGCCAGTCAACGTTTCTTGTTTGTGGTGCTTTGTGTGCTGCTCCTAGCCTTTGCCGGTATTGGTACCATCCAGTACCGGCAATTTCAGGATCTGCAGCGCAGTACCAGCCAGGGCGAAGACAACGTGATGTGGAACTATTTCCAGCTCTATAACGAAGCGCTGCGTTTTCAAAGCTCGCTGCTCCATGAGTCGCAACCGACCTTCCAACTCAGATACGATATTCTGGTCAGCCGCATGGATCTGGTGCTGGAGAGCAAGGATCGCAGCCTGCTTCAGCAAACAGAGATCTACCAGCAGGCAAGCAAAGCCATTCGCTCCTACATCTCTCTGGCGGATATCTGGCTCGGACCGGAAACCACCAAGCCGCTGGACAATCTTGCCCATCAGGAGCTGCGCCAACAACTCGCCTCTCTGCTCCCCCTGCTCCATCAGCTGACCCTGGAGGTGAACCAGCAGGCGACCCTGTTTGATGTGGCGCGTCGCGACAGCGTGAGGGAGCAGATCATCACGACGACACTCATCGCGACCCTGCAATTTGCGCTGCTCTTTGTGCTCGCCCTGCTGATCTGGCGGCAAATGAATATCTCGTTTCTGCAACACAAACTGATGCAGCAGCTCAATGACAAACTGCTGCGGGCAAATCAGGCGGCAGAGGCAGGCACAAGAGCCAAAAGCAGCTTTTTGGCCAACATGAGCCATGAAATTCGCACCCCCATGAATGGCATTCTCGGCATGCTCTCACTGCTGGCCGACCGGGATATGGATCCGAGGGAGCGAGACTATCTGGAGACGGCGCGCGAATCGGCAAACCATCTGCTCGGTCTGCTCAACGACATTCTGGATGTATCCAAGCTGGAAGAGGGCAAGATCGAGCTGCAACTGGCCCCCCATCACTTGCCCCAGCTGCTGGAGGATATCCGTGCCCTGATGCAGAGCAACTGCGATGCAAAAGGGATCAAACTAACCCTGACTGTTGCCCCTGATACGCCGGAGTGGTTGATGATCGACCCGCTGAGAGTGCGCCAGATCCTCTTCAATCTGGTGAGCAATGCCATCAAGTTCACCCATCAGGGGGAAGTAAAGATCCATGTTGATAGCACCCTGTTGGAGCAGGATCGCCACTCGATACGCATCTCGATCCAGGACACCGGGATCGGCATGAGCAAAAGTCAGCTAAAGAACCTGTTTCAACGATTCGCCCAGGCGGATGTCTCGATCACCCGCCAATATGGCGGATCGGGCCTGGGACTTGAAATATCCCGTAATCTCGCACGCCTGATGGGCGGCGATATCTCGGTAGAGAGCAGCGAAGGGCATGGCAGTACCTTTACCTACATCTGGCCCGCCAGAGCCACGACCCCCTCGATTGTTTGCCTGCCGTCCAAACCGCTGGATCAGGAGAGTTATCGCATCTTGCTGGTTGATGACAATGCCACCAACCGCAAGGTGATCGGCGCCATGCTCGACTCCGTGGGCCATCAGGTCACACTGGCCGTTCAGGGAGAAGAGGCGCTGGAGAAACTGGGTCACACCGAATTTGATCTGGTGTTGATGGATGTCCAGATGCCAGTGATGGATGGCCTGGTGGCCACCACCCGGATCCGCACCTCCCAGATGCCTTGGGCAGATATCCCCATCATCGCCCTGACTGCTGATGCGATGCCGGAATCCAAGCAATACTATCTCTCCCATGGCATGAATGGATATATCACCAAGCCCATCAATAAAGAGACGCTACTGAGCGAGATAAACAGACATATTTCCCATGGTCGGCTCAAATACAACGCCACCCTGCGTGTCACCAAGCAATAACCCCCCCCCCTGATTCCGGGCTACTGATTGCTCATGTGGGGCAACATTGATCTCTGCAGGCAACTGAATGGGCTTGGGTCTGGAATGCACACAGGCAAGCCGCTTCGCAACAGCTGCACGGGCCGTCAGCTTGTCTCGGGTATGCAGGGATTTGTTGATCTCTTTGCGGCGACCACAGGGGAGCGTGGTGACGTTCCGGTAATACCAGATGCCGTGGGGACTGAGCCAGAGATTCATCGATGAGCGCCTCATCGTCGACACAAAGTGGATGACCAAGGGCTTTGGGAAGCTAACTTATTGAATTGCAGAAACAAGTGGTGGCCCTACCAGCCACATCCCGGCACTCGAGTCCCCCGCCTTGGCTGCTACCTTCCGGTCCTGACCAGGTCGACGGGTTATCAATGCGAGAGGACCAATAGGACCACCGGCGAGGAGAATAGGCAAACTGGGCGTTCAATGCAACGGCTTTCTACCCTCCAACAGATCGTTTGCCTTATTTTTCAACAATCTGCCGAATGAATCAGCTAAACAGCATAAATTTCGCCCCCACCAGCAGCATCAGCAGAGCAAATGCCTGCTTGAGGCGTCTTGGTGACAATCGGTGTGCCAGCTTGGCACCAAGGCGGGCAAACTGGGTACTGGTCAGCACAATGCCCAGCAGGGCGGGCAGATAGATGTAGCCCACACTCCACTCGGGCAGATCGGCATGACCCCAACCCGCATAGAGGTAGCTGAGGCTCCCCGCCAGCGCGATGGGCATGCTGCAAGCTGCAGAGGCCGCTACCGCATTGCGCATTGGCACCGAGTTCCAGCTCAGGTAAGGGACGGTGAGCGAGCCACCGCCAATGCCAAACAGCGCTGACATCCAGCCAATGATGGTACCGGCGATGCCTGTGCCGAACGCTCCTGGCAGGTGTCTTTCCGCCTTGGGCTTGAGGTTAAGCCCCATCTGCAGCGCCATAGTCCAGGCGAAGCAGCCGATAATGATATTGAGGGTGCCGGTACTGAGCAGATTGGCCGTCATACCACCGAGCCAGGCACCAACCAACATACCAGCCCCCAATCTGCGGATCATCACCCAGTCGACGGCGCCCGCTTCCTGGTGCGCTCTAAGCGAGCTGAATCCGGTAAAGATCATGGTGGGAAGGGAAGTGCCGAGGGCCAGATGGGTAATTATTTCAGGGTCGATACCCTGAGCGCGAAAGGTCATGACCAGCACGGGGACAATGATCAATCCACCGCCAATCCCGAACAGCCCCGCCAGCATGCCGGCAAAGGCGCCCAGCAGGAGGTAACCCATAAACAGCATAAAAATTCCTGTGTTAAACAAAAACTGGCCAACACGGCCGGGCAACAGTGGATATCTGCATGAAAAAAAAGAGATGGCGCGAGGGCCATCTCTTCATTGTGCCGGTTAGTGCAGTGGAATGGTACCGTCCATCACCTTGTAGAAGGCCAGCACGGCACAGCCGAGCAGGGCCGCCGTCATCCCCTGCTCCAATCGGTTAAGGCCGCGCAGACCGTGATGCTGACGCGCCTTCCAGTAGATGAAGATGCCCGGACTATAGAGCAGCGCCACCAGCAACAGGTACTCCACACCGGCAGCGTAGACCAGCCAGCAGCCGTAAACGGTCGCCACCAGGGCCAGCAGCAGGTCACGCTTGCGCTGATGAGGTTGACCCTGATAGGTCTCCCCTTTCAATGCCAGCTTCAGGCCATAGGCACCGGAGAAAACGTAGGGCACCAGCGCCGCCGAGGTGGCGATGTTGACCAGCGCCAGATAGGTGCTGCTCTGGAAGTAGATGATGATCAGGAAGATCTGCACCAGACAGGTGGAGCACCAGAGGGACACCTGCGGCGAGCCGTTTTTGTTCTCCTTGGCAAACCAGCCCGGGAAGACGCCGGTCTTGCCTGCGATATAGGGCACTTCAGCGGCCAGCACGGTCCAGCTGAGCAGAGCACCCATTACCGACACCACCAGACCGATGTTGATAAGCCAGGCGCCCCAGGGGCCGACTACGGCTTCAAGGATCATGGCGGTCGAAGGGTTCTTGAGCGCCGCCAGTTGCGGCTGGCTCATGACACCCAGCGAGAACAGGGTCACCATCACGTAGAGCGTCAGGGCGCCGAGCAGCGCCAGCACGGTGGCACGGCCCACATCCTTGCGATGACGGGCACGGGCAGAGACTACCACGGCCCCTTCAATCCCGATAAAGACCCAGAGGGTCACCTTCATGGTGGACTTGACCTGATCCATCACGGAGCCCAGCTCCATGTTGTTCTGGCCCCAGATATCCAGAGTGAAGGTATCCATGTTGAAGGCCAGCAGGATCGCAACACAGAAGACGATGAGCGGCACCATCTTGGCGATGGTGGTGACGATATTCACCAGCGCAGCGACCTGCACCCCGCGCAGCACCAGCGCATGCACCGACCAGATCAGGATGGAGGCCAACGTGATGGCGACCGGCGTATTGCCGTCACCGAAGATGACGTTGTCCGGCGTATCGAAGAAGTAGCTCAGGGCGCTGAACACTACGATGGCGTAAGAGACGTTGGCCAGCAGTTGGCAGAGCCAGTAACCCCAGGCAGCGTTGAAACCGATGAAATCGCCGAAACCGGCTTTGGCATAGCTGAAGATACCGCCATCGAGATCGGGGCGGCGCATGGAGAGGTTCTGATAGACCAGCGCGAGACAGATCATGCCAAGACCGGTGATGGCCCAACCCAGGGCGACCGCCCCGGCACTGGCATGCGCAGCAATGTTTTGTGGCAGACTGAAGACCCCGGCGCCGACCATGGAGCCGATCACCAGCGAAATGAGGGCGCCCAGCCCTAGTTTCTTGTCCATTTCAATCCTGTTTATTTAGGCGGCGGCAGAGCGTCCGTATTCATACTGCGCGCAATATGGGAGGGGCTGGGAATCCTGACCCCGTGAAAAAGGCGGCAACTATATTGCATGACTATTCCGACCGCAATCCCTCGTCCCGTCAATCATGCACCGCCTTGACCGCGCGCAATTTTACAGCACTGACCCATATGGCCTGTGAGCTGGCTCAAATTAACCAAGACCCATTGATATTTCTCATTTTTCTGCCAACACAACCTGACTCGCATGGTTCCTATGCATCGCCATTCAGGCGCTCTCTGTATAAATAATCTGCATAAAAAAGCCCCGGTGGAAACACCGGGGCCCATTATGTAAATCCCTATAAACGCAAACCGCCATCCAGTTCTACCATCCGCCCCGACAGATAGTCGTTGGCAAAAATAAAGCTCACCGTCTCGGCCAGCTGTTGCGCCTCGCCAAGGGTGCCGACCGGAATGGCCTGCTGCATCCGCGCCATCGCCTCCGGCTTCATCGCCGCCGTCATGTCGGTGGCAAACACCCCAGGGGCAATTCCCATGACCCGAATGCCATGGCGAGCCAGCTCCCGCGCCCAGGTCACCACCAGCGAGGCAACTCCCGCCTTGCTGGCGGCATAGTTGCTCTGGCCGATATTGCCGGCGCGAGCAATGGAGGATATGTTGATGATGACGCCCCCCTGCCCCCCTTGCGCCATCAGCGCCGCCCCCTCGCGACCGCAGAGGAAGGTACCGGTGAGGTTGACGTCAATCACGCTCTGCCACTGGGCCAGCGTCATCTTCTCCACCAGCTCACCCTCTTTCACCTTGATCAGCATGCCATCGCGCAAAATGCCGGCGCAGTTGATAAGACCGTGCAGCACGCCAAAACGCTCCTTGATGCCAGCAAAAACCGACTCAACCTCGGCTTCGCTCGCCACATTGCAGACAAACAGCTCGCACTGGCTATCTTGATCGCACTGATCATTCTGACTGCGCACCAGGGCGGCGGTCGCTTCCAGATCGGCGCGATTGATGTCGAGCAGTGCCAGCGTCGCCCCCTGTGCGCCCAGGGCCAACGCAATGGCCCGTCCCAAGCCACGTCCGGCGCCGGTAATAACGATGACCTTATCTTTGATATCCATCAATGCTCCTTGTAGCTGGTCGAAGGGAGATGCCTTGAAGAGAGGTGGCCCGTCAGGCGGGACCCTGTTTATCCAGATAGAGTTCGACGATGCTCGAGAAATCGCGACTCCCCTGCCCCTGGGCGGCATGCAGGTTGAACAGGTTGCGGGCCAGCGCCCCCATGGGCACAGCGCTGTGCCCATGCTCGGCCAGCGCCATGGCCAATCCCAAATCTTTCACCATCAAACGGGTCATAAAGCCCCCCTGATAGTTGCGAGCGGCAGGGACATTCTCCATCACCCCGGGCCAGGGGTTGTAGCGCTCCAGACTCCAGTTGTTGCCGGAGCTCTTGCCCATGATGGTGGAGAGCACGGCGGGATCCAGTCCCTCCTTCACCCCGAGGGCCAGCGCCTCGGCAGTGCCCGCCATATGGATCGCAAGCAGCATGTTGTTGCACATCTTGGCGATCTGCCCGGCACCCAGCGTCCCGGCGTGAAACAGGTTCTGCCCCATGCAGGCGAGCAGAGGTTTCGCCGACTCGAAATCTGCCGCGTCGCCGCCAACGATAAAGGTGAGCGTCCCAGCGGCCGCACCGACGACACCGCCCGATACAGGGGCATCGATAAAGCGCAAACCACGGGCGCGGGCTGCCTCCCCGACCTGACGGGCAGAGTCGACATCGATAGTGGAGCAGTCGATCACCAGTGCACCAACCGGCAGGGCTGCCAGCAGATCCTGCCCCTCAGACAACCAAAGGTCGCGCACATGCTCCCCCGCAGGTAGCATGCTGATCACCACCTCGCAGCCGGTCACCGCCTCTCGGGCATCCCCCGCTGCGATACAGCCAGCGGCGATGGCGCGCTCAATGTTTTGAGCAACCAGATCAAACACCTGCACCGTGTGCCCGGCCCTGGCCAGATTGGCCGCCATGGGCCCGCCCATGTTGCCGAGCCCGATAAATCCTATCCTTGTCATCCCGCTTGCTCCTTGCGTTGCTGATGGCGGCGTCCGACGGTTGCCAACCTGTTATTCCTTGCAGGCCAACGGATTGCTCCCCTGCGGCCAGCGATAAAACTCATCCAGCCACTCCCCCTCCGGTGGTAGCTGCTGCCAGCGGGGACCTTTATCCTTGTCGATCAGCAGTGCTCGCACCCCTTCCACAAAATCGCCCTTGAGCACGCAGTTGACCGAGAGGGTCAGCTCCTCGGCAAGTACCTCGGCCAGGGAGTAGCGGCGAGCCTGCCAATATTGGCGCCACAAAATGGCACGGCTGATGGGGCTGCCGGTGCGGCAGAGCTGCTGCGCCTGCTGGAGTACCGCCTCCTGTTCATCGAACTGAGCCTCGAACAACCGCGCCAATACCCCTTGCAGCGTGCGCCCCGCCAGCAGGGCATCGATCCTCTGTTGATGGGGCAGCAGCACAGGCGCTGGCAAGCGGGCCGCCACCTCACTGTGCAATTCCCTGAGCAACAGATCGATCTGCTCACGGGGATCACCACTGCCAGTCCAGTCGAGCACGGCGAAGCGTGACAACAGCGCACTGCGCTCGCCACTGGCGATTGCGTGATCCGCCAGCCCAAGACCGATGGCATCACTCCCGTTGAAGCGGGCGCCAGTCAGACCGAGCCAGAGCCCCAGCCGCCCCGGCATCCGGCTTAAAAACCAGCTTGCCCCCACGTCGGGGTAGAGGCCGATGGTCACCTCCGGCATGGCGAACAGGCCTCTTTCGGTCACCACCCGAAAATCAGCTCCGGCAAACAGGCCAATACCGCCCCCCATGCAGATACCGTCCGCCACGCAGATAAGGGGCTTGCGGTAAGAGTGGATGTGGTGGTCGAGCCGGTACTCCTGCTCGAAAAAGTCGCGGGCATACTCGAACAGTTCCTCCTCGCTCGCCTCCTGTTTGCGGTAATAGAAGGAGCGGATATCGCCACCGGCACAGAACGCCTTCTCACCCGCCCCCTGCAGCAGCACACAGACGATGGCGGGATCCTGCTCCCAACGGGTCAGCGTCTGTTGCAGGATCTGGATCATCGGCAGGCTCAATGCGTTGAGAGACGCAGGGCTGTCGAGGGTCAACACCCCGATCTGATGACCATCTTCGGTGGGATAACAGCTAACCTTGACCGACTCACTCATAAACGGCTCCGTATGGATTTATTCTGTTGGGCCATATTGCCAGCGCGGTAAGCGTTTCTCCAGAAAGGCGGCCACCCCTTCACGCTGATTGGCATCGCTAAAGAGATCGAGAAACAGCGACCGCTCACGAGGCAAGGCGGCATCCCGCGGGCCACTGCGGCCCTGATTGATCAGGGTTTTGCAGGCGCGCAGGGCACTCGGGCTCTGGCGCTCCACCAGATGGGCCATCTGGTGCGCGGCCTCCCATGCCTGACCGGTTTTCACCACCTCCTCCACCAGCCCCATCTCGTAGGCCAGCGAGGCACTCACCTTCTCACCGCAGAGGATCATCCGCTTGGCCCAGCCCGGCCCCACCAGTTCGGTCAAACGCTGGGTGCCACCGGCACAGGGAAGCAAGCCCACCGAGGCTTCCGGCAGTCCCAGCAACGCCTGCTGCTCGGCGATGCGGATATCACAGGCCAACGCCACTTCCAGGCCACCGCCCATGGCATAACCATTGATGGCGGCGATACTGACGCCATGAAAACGGGCCAGCGCCTCGAAGGCCTTGCCAAAGGCCTCGGCTACTTCGCGGGCCAGCTCGACATTCCCCTCGACAAACATATTGAGGTCGGCACCGGCGCAGAAAAATTTGTCGCCCGCACCACGGATCACCAGCGCCACCACATCGGGACGACTGTCGAGCTCCACCATCATCTGCAAAAAGGCCTGCAGGCTGGCGAGGGTCCAGGTGTTGGCAGGGGGATGGTCGAGAGTGATATAGGCCACGTGGCCATGATATTCGAGTCTGATCCTTGTCATAACATTGTCCTTGTCGATGAAGCTGCTGCCATGATGACAGGCTTGAATGACGCCAACCTGTGGCTGGCTCACAAAGCCGAAACCGGCATGGCATGGTGCAAATCGGGTGGCAGGCAACACACCCTTGATGCGACCACCGATTAGCCCAGCGACAAACCGGGATCGGCCAGCAGGCGGCGCGCGATGATGAGTCGCATCACCTCGTTGGTGCCCTCCAGAATGCGGTGTACCCGGGTATCGCGCAGGTAGCGCTCGAGCGGATACTCGCGGATATAACCATAGCCGCCAAAGAGTTGCAGAGCCTCATCACAGATTCGATAACCCACATCGGTGGCAAACCGTTTGGCCATGGCACACCAGGCACTCTTGTCGGGTGCCCCGCGATCCAGCTTGTCGGCGGCCTGACGTACCAGCAGGCGGGCGGCAGCCAGCTCTGTCGCCATATCGGCCAGGCGAAACTGCACGCTCTGGAATTCGCTGATCGGGTGACCAAATTGCTGGCGCTGCTGCACATAGGCCAGCGCATCGTCCAGCGCCTGCTGGGCTGTGCCCACCGAACAGGTGGCAATATTAATGCGCCCCCCATTGAGGGCCTGCATGGCGAACTTGAATCCTTCCCCCTCTTCGCCCAACCGATAACAGGCAGGAATGCAAACCCCGTTGAAAACAACCTCCCGGGTCGGCTGGCTGTTCCAGCCCATCTTCTCTTCTGCCTTGCCATAGCTCACGCCGGGGGCATTAGCCGGCACCATAAAGGCAGAGATCCCCTTCGCACCTTCACCACCGGTACGGGCCATCACCACCAGCACGTCAGTGCTGCCCGCTCCCGAGATAAAGACCTTGGTTCCCTCGATGAGGTAGCTATCACCCTCGCGAGTGGCTCGGGTCTTGAGCGCCGCCGCATCGGAACCCGCACCCGGCTCAGTCAGGCAATAGGAGCCCAGCAGCTCACCGCTGGCCAGTTTGGGCACCCACTCCTTGGCAACCTCGGTGGGCAGCCAGCTGCCCAGCATCCAGCTCACCATGTTGTGAATGGTCAGATACGCCGTGGTCGAGGTACAGCCCATGGCGAGGCGCTCGAAGATGAGACTCGAGTCAAGTCGCGGCAACCCCAATCCGCCAAACTGCTCCGGGGTATAGAGACCGCAAAACCCGAGCTCGGCCGCCTGCTTGATGGTCGGGATCGGAAACTCATGCTCCTTGTCCCAGCGCGCGGCATGGGGTTTGAGCGCCTCATCGGCAAAGGCGGCGGCCGCCTCCACATACGCCTGTTGATCATCGGTCAGGGTAAAATCCATCTTGTCGTTCGCTCCCTTGTTGCCCCGCGCTTCTTTTCCTGAGTTAGTGCTTTATGACGCGGCGCCCACACGCTGCGTCTGTCGGATCTGCCACTATGGCGCTGTTGTCGTGGCAGCTGATGACGCTCTCACTACCACCGCTTTATCAACACACAACAGATTAACAATTGATTTACGTTTACGCTAACGTAAACTTGTGGCAGAAGTGAAGTACAAAATGGACCGACCACTGCCAGCCGTAACGCCGAGTCAGCCGGTCGAACCAACCTTCCAAACCGACTGTCATATCCGCAAGGAGAGCATGGATGCAGATGGATGAGACCCTGAATGCCCTGACCGAACAGGTTGCGGCCTTCTGCCAGAAAGTGATCGCCCCGCGCGCCAGCGAGATCGATCAGAGCAACGCCTTTCCCCGTGATCTCTGGCCCCGGATGGGTGAACTGGGGCTGCACGGCATCACAGTGGCGGAGGAGTATGACGGGGTGAACCTCGGCTATCTGGCCCACGTGCTGGTGATGGAACAGGTAAGCCGCGCCAGCGCCTCGGTCGGCCTCTCCTACGGCGCCCACTCCAATCTCTGCATCAACCAGATCCACCGCCACGGTACGGCGGAGCAGAAAGCACGCTACCTCCCCCCGCTGGTGAGGGGCGAGCATGTGGGGGCGCTGGCCATGAGCGAGCCGGGAGCCGGGTCCGATGTGGTCAGCATGCGCCTGACCGCGGAGCGCGAGGGCGATCACTTCGTTCTCAACGGCAACAAGATGTGGATCACCAACGGCCCGGATGCCGACACCTTCGTCATCTATGCCAAGACAGATACCAGTGCGGACCCCAAAGGAATTTCTGCCTTTATCGTTGAAGCCGGCACTCCCGGTTTTTCTACCGCCCAGAAGCTCGACAAGCTGGGGATGCGCGGCTCCAGCACCTGCGAGCTGGTGTTCGACAACTGCCGAGTGCCGCAGGAAAACCTGCTGGGCCCTCTGCACGGCGGGGTCAAGGTGCTGATGAGCGGGCTCGATTACGAGCGGGTGGTGCTGGCTGCGGGCCCCCTTGGCATCATGCAGGCCTGCATGGATGTAGTGCTGCCCTATGTGCGTGAGCGTAAGCAGTTTGGTCAAGCCATCGGCGAGTTCCAGCTGGTGCAGGGCAAGCTCGCCGACATGTATACCCGCCTCGCCAGCAGCCGGGCGCTGGTCTACTCGGTGGCGAGCGCCTGCGATCAGGGTCGCACCAGCCGTAAAAATTGCGCCGCAGCCATCCTGTTTGCCGCCGAAAACGCCACCCAGATGGCCCTCGACGCTATCCAGCTGCTCGGCGGCAACGGTTACATCAACGAATACCCCACCGGCCGTCTGCTGCGGGACGCCAAACTCTACGAGATCGGAGCCGGCACCTCGGAGATCCGCCGCTGGCTCATTGGCCGCGAGCTGATGGGAGAAAATGCATGAGTCGTATCCACTCCCGCCTCGACACGGCGAGCCCGGAATATGCGGCCAATCGGGCCGCCATGCAGGGGCTGGTCGACGATCTCCACGCCCGCATTGCCGAGATTGCGCAAGGGGGCGGCGCGGCCAACAACGCCCGCCATCAGGCCCGTGGCAAGCTGCTGCCCCGCGAGCGCATCAATCAGCTGCTGGACCCGGGCTCCCCGTTTCTCGAACTGTCGGCGCTGGCTGGCTGGCAGGTCTATGACGAGCCGGTACCCGCCGCCGGTATCATCACCGGCATCGGCCGGGTCTCGGGCAGGCTCTGCATGCTGGTGGTGAACGACGCCACCGTGAAGGGTGGTACCTACTACCCGCTCACGGTGAAAAAACACCTGCGCGCCCAGACCATCGCCGAGCGGCTGCGCCTCCCCTGCCTCTATCTGGTGGATTCCGGCGGCGCCTTTCTGCCGATGCAGGACGAGGTGTTCCCCGACCGGGATCACTTTGGCCGCATCTTCTACAACCAGGCCCGCATGTCGGCCCAAAACATCCCTCAACTGGCGGTGGTGATGGGGCTCTGCACCGCAGGCGGCGCCTACGTGCCCGCCATGGCTGATGAATCCATCATGGTCAGGGAGCAGGCCACCATCTTTCTGGCGGGTCCGCCGCTGGTCAAGGCCGCCACCGGCGAGGAGATCAGCGCCGAGGCCCTCGGCGGCGCCGAGGTACACTGCGCCCACTCCGGCGTTGCTGATCATATGGCCCGTGACGATGCCCATGCGCTGGCTATCGCCCGCACGCTGGTTACTCATCTGGGTAACGAGCCGGTAGAGAGCAGCCCCGGCTACGAGCCCCCCAGCTACCCGATCGAGGAACTCTACGGTCTGGTGGGCACCAGCCTCAAACGCCCTTACGACGCCCGCGAACTGATCGCCCGACTGGTGGATAGCTCTGATTTTGACGAATTCAAGGCGCTGTTCGGCACCACACTGGTGACCGGCTTTGCCCGTATTTGCGGCATGGAAGTGGGGATCCTCGCCAACAACGGCGTGCTGCACAGCGACAGTGCCCAGAAGGGGGCCCACTTTATCCAACTCTGTAACCGGCGTGCCATCCCGCTGCTCTTTTTGCAGAACATCACCGGCTTTATGGTGGGGAGCAGCGCAGAAAAAGAGGGGATCGCCAAGCACGGCGCCAAGCTGGTCACCGCCGTGGCCTGCAGCCGGGTGCCCAAGATCACCCTGATCGTCGGCGGCAGCTTTGGTGCTGGCAACTACGGCATGTGCGGCCGCGCTTATGAGCCCGATTTTCTCTTTAGCTGGCCCAACAGCCGTATCTCTGTCATGGGGGGCGAACAAGCTGCCGGAGTGCTGGTACAGGTGCGTCGGGACAAGCTGGCTGCCGAGGGCAAAGAGTTGAGCGAGCAGGAAGCGGCCGCCATCCGAGCCCCGGTGATCGAGCAGTATGAGCGCCAGGGTCACCCCTACTACGCCAGCGCCCGCCTCTGGGATGATGGCGTCATCGACCCGGCCCAGAGCCGCACCGTGCTGGCGCTGGCGCTCGCCGCCTGTCAGGGTGCCCGCATTGAAACCGAGCAGTACGGCATCTTCCGGATGTAAGGAGCAAAACGATGTCAGATCCACTTACTTCCTCAGCACTTGGCTCTTCAACACAGGGCCCGTTTCGGCTGGAGCGGCACGGCCCACTGGCCGAGCTGGTGCTGTCGCGCCCGGCCCGCCACAACGCCTTTGATGCCGACCTGATGCTGGGGCTGCTCGACTGCCTCGATGATCTGGCCCATCTCCATGGTCATGATCTCGCCGAACGTCCTCACGCCCTGCTGCTGCGGGCCGAGGGCAAACACTTCTGCGCGGGCGCCGACCTCAACTGGATGCGTAATCTGGCCCACGCCGATTTCGAGCACAATCGCGAAGACGCCCGGGTACTGGCGCGGCTGATGCAGACCCTCGACGAGCTCCCCTTCCCTACGGTGGCGCTGGTGCAAGGGGCCGCCTATGGCGGGGCGCTGGGGCTGATCTGTGCCTGCGATCTGGTGCTGGTCAGCGACGATGCCCGCTTTTGCCTATCAGAGGTAAGCCTCGGGCTAGTGCCTGCGGTGATCAGCCCCTACGTGGTACGCGCCATGGGAATGCGTCAGGCGCGCCGCTACATGCTCACTGCCGAGCCGTTCGATGCCATCACCGCCTGTCGGCTCAATGTGGCACACCAACTCTGCCAACCGGATCAACTGCTGGCGGAGGGACGGGTGCAAGCCCTTCGTCTGTGCCGCAACGGGCCGGAAGCGATGAAAGAGACCAAACGGCTGCTGGCGGCGATAGAGGCCCATCCTTCCCGCCTGCACGAAGAGAAAACTGTTGAGACCATCGCCCGGGTTCGGGTGGGGCTCGAAGCCCAGGAGGGGATGCAGGCCTTCTTTGACAAACGCCCTCCCGCCTGGCGTCCCCGTTTCAAGGATGAGACATGACCCATCACACTCAAATTAAGCGCCTGCTGATTGCCAATCGCGGCGAAATCGCCGTGCGCATCATCAAGACGGCTAAACGCCTCGGCATCCACACCATCGCCCTCTACTCCGGTGCCGACGCCCACGCCATGCACACCCGTCTGGCCGATGAGGTCTGGCATCTGGGGCCCGCACCGGCCAGAGAGAGCTATCTCGACACCGGCAAGGTGCTGAAGATTGCCAAAGAGGCGCGCGCCGATGCCATCCATCCCGGTTACGGCTTTCTGTCGGAAAACAGCGATTTTGCCACCGCCTGCGAACAGCGCGGCCTGCGCTTTGTCGGCCCAAGCGGCGCCGCCATTCTCGCTATGGGCGATAAATCGGGCGCCAAGGCGCTGATGCAGGCTGCCGGTGTACCTGTGCTGCCCGGCTATCACGGCACGGATCAGCGGCCGGACTTTTTACGCGATCAAGCGAGCCAGATTGGCTTCCCGCTTCTTATCAAGGCCGCCAGCGGCGGCGGTGGCAAGGGGATGCGCCGGGTCGATCAGCTGGCCGACTTTGACGAGTCGCTGGCGGCAGTCAAACGGGAAGCCAAGGCCGCCTTTGGCGACGATCGGGTGCTGCTGGAGCGCTATCTGCCCCAGGCTCGCCATGTTGAGGTGCAGGTCTTTGCCGATAGCCTCGGCAACGCCATCTATCTGGGGGACAGGGACTGCTCCTTGCAACGACGCCATCAGAAGGTGATCGAAGAGGCGCCCGCCCCCGACATCCCTCCGGCTCTGCGCCGCGCCATGGGGGAGGCAGCCGTGGCCGCAGCCAAGGCCATCCACTATCAGGGGGCTGGCACCATCGAGTTCCTGCTCTGCAAGGATGAGTTCTTCTTTATGGAGATGAACACCCGGCTGCAGGTGGAGCATCCGGTCACCGAAGCGGTGACCGGGCAGGATCTGGTGGCTTGGCAACTGGCCGTGGCCGAGGGCAAGCCACTGCCACTCACCCAGGATGAGGTGGTGCTGCGCGGCCATGCGGTGGAGGCGCGCCTCTACGCCGAGGATGTGGCGGCCGGTTTTTTGCCTGCCAGCGGGCCTATCCACTGGCTCCACTGGCCCGTTGGCGTGCGCATCGACACTGGCGTCACCGCTGGCGATGAGGTGAGCCCCTATTACGATCCCATGATCGCCAAGCTGATCGCCCACGGCCAGAGCCGCACCGAGGCGTTCGCCAAACTTGCCGATGCGCTGGCTGCGCTGGATCTCGGCCCGCTGGTGCACAACGGCGCGCTCTTGCTACGCCTTTGTGAAGAGCCTGACGTCTTGGCCATGGGCCACCATACCCAGTGGCCCATCCCCACCACAGCGCAGCCCATTCCTGAACTCGCCTGGCCGCTGGCCACCCTCTGGCTGGCGAGCCGCCCTGCGGGTCACTCCCCCTGGCAGCAAGCCTGCGGATTTCGGCTGGGACCGGATCGCTGCTGGACGGCGGCGGTACGCATCGGTGATGAGCGCCGGGTATTGACCCTTCACGATCATGGCGGCCAGTTTGAGTGGCAAGGGGAAACCCGTTGCTACCAGAGAGGTGATGATCATATCTGGCTGCAGCAGGGTGACTGCTGGCAACAGATCCCCATTCAGACGGTCGCAGGCTCGGAGGCAGCCTTCATCATGACCCTGGGGGGCCAGCGCATCCGCTTCGCGGCCGATGATCGGCAGCACAGCCACCACCATGAGCAGGCAAACGAGAAGGCGCAGGGAGCCATCGCGCCCATGCACGGCATAGTGGTAGCCGTGCTGATCGAGCAGGGGCAAACAGTCAGCAAGGGGCAACCCCTGCTGGTGCTGGAGGCGATGAAGATGGAACACCAGTTGCGTGCAGAGCGGGACGGGGTAATTGAAGCCCTGCAGTGCAAACAGGGCGAGCAGGTAAGCCAGGGAACTGTGCTGGTGCGCTTTGCCGAAGAGATAGCTTCACAGGAGGATCACCCATGAACCGATCACAGGACGTCCGTGACGACAGGGTCAGTTTGGTGGAGATGGGGCCGCGAGATGGCCTGCAAAATGAAGCTGCGCCCCTCTCCCTGGTACAGCGGCTGGAGCTGATCCAGCGCCTTACCGACAGCGGCCTGCAACGCATCGAGGTGGGTGCCTTTGTCTCTGCCAAAAAAGTGCCGCAGATGGCGGACTCCGCAGCGCTGTTCGAGGCACTGCCGCGCAAGGGCTCAACCCGTTACGGCGCTCTGGTGCCCAATCTGCAAGGCTTGCAGGCAGCCATTGCCGCCCGCGCCGATGAGATTGGCCTCTTCACCGCCTGCTCCGACGGTTTTACCCGCGCCAATATCGGCATCAGCGTGGAGGAGTCGCTGGTGCGCTTCGCCCCGCTGGTGCAGGAGGCGCGCCGCCTCGGCATCAAGGTGCGCGGCTACCTCTCCACCGTCATCGCCTGCCCGTTCGATGGCCCGACCCGGCCGAAACGGGTCGCAGCCATGGCCGAGCAACTGCTGGATCTCGGTTGCCACGAAATTTCGCTGGGGGACACCATAGGCGTCGGCACTCCGGGCACCGTGGCCCCCATGCTGGATGCGGTGCTGCACGAGATCCCGGCGGGGCGACTCGCGGTCCATTTTCACGACACCTACGGCCAGGGGTTGGCCAACCTGCTACCCGCGCTGGAGCGCGGCATTCGCACCATCGACTGCTCGGTGGCGGGGCTTGGCGGCTGCCCCTATGCGCCGGGCGCTTCCGGTAATGTGGCGTCAGAAGAGGTGGTCTACCTGCTGCACGGCCTTGGCATGACGACGGGGGTGGACCTCGACACACTGGCGGCCACCGGCCAGTGGGTCAGCGAGCAGCTCGCTCGCCCCAACGGCTCGCGGGTCGGTCAGGCCCTGCACGCCAATGCCGAGCGGCTGCGTGCCCGCCTCTGCCAGCCACACGCCCAGCAACAGGAGTCATGACCATGTCCCGTTCCCTGCCCAGCAAGGAGATCACCTACAGCATCTCGGAGCTGGCCCACGAATTCGATGTCACGCCACGCACCATCCGCTACTACGAGGATGAGGGGCTGCTCACCCCGCTGCGGGAGGGGCAAACCCGCATCTACAGCCATCGGGACAAGATCCGGCTCAAGTTGACCCTGCGCGGCAAACGGCTGGGGTTTAGCCTGGCCGAGATCCGCGAGCTGTTCGATATGTACGACACCGACAAATCGAGCAAAAACCAGCTCAACTCCATGATCAGCCTGATCGAAAGCAAGCGCAGTGCCCTGCACCAGCAACTGGAGGATATCCAGATGGTGATGGCCGAACTGGAAGCCGCCGAACAGCGCTGTGTTAATTCCCTTAACAGCTTGAAAACTGGCGCAGATTAACCGAATCTGGGAGCAAGCTATTGCCCTGGGGATCCCATGAGATATTGGTGCTGGTTTTTGCTCTTGTTCAGCCTCTCTGGCTGGAGCCATCCCCTCATCAAGGTTGGCGGATACCCCTATGCCCCCTTTGTGGTCAAACTCCCCGATTCCCGCTATGAAGGGCTAACGCTGGACCTCATCGCCAAACTCAACGAGATCCAGCAAGAGGTAAGATTCGTGTTTGTTCCCACCTCGGCCGCCAACCGTTACAAGGCGCTCGATCTGGGCCGTTTCTCGCTGATGCTGTTTGAAGACACCAAATGGGGCTGGGACACCGATAAATTCAAGATGACAGCCCCCTTCCTCGGTGGTGGCGAGGTCTATGTGGCCCTGAACAAAGCGGGCCGGGATCAGCGCTTTTTCGATGACCCCTCTCGGCATCATCTTATCGGGGTGACCGGCTACCACTACGGCGTGGGCCAGTTCAATGCCGATCCCGTCTACCTGCAGCGCAAGCTCAATATCACCCTGGTCAAAGACAACGTCAGCGCCCTGCAAGCGCTACTCAAAGGGCGCGGCGAGGTAGCCATTATCAACGTCTCATACCTTAACCAGTATCTGCTGGCCCACCCCGACACAGCCGATCAGATGCTGATCTCGCAGAAATGGGATCAACGATATCAACACCGCGCCATCCTTCACCCTGAGGCCCCCATTACCCCTGCCCAGCTGGAACAGTGGCTGGCAGCGCTGCAACAAAAGGGTGAACTGGATCGCCTTTGGACAAAGTACGGCGTACAACAGCACGCAACCCCATGATTACTATCCAGCTTTTCTGTACCATGGCGGGAATCAAATGGGAGTGCACCAAATGAACACCACCGAGCCCGCGTCCCCCAAGCTCCGCTTGCTGCGCTACCTTGCCTACGCTTTCCTGCTGTTTCTTATCCTGATCACTCTGCTGCTGTGGCAAACCCCCCGTCTGATCCAACGCTATCTGCCCGGCTGGCTGGCCGAGCACTATGGCCTGCAACTGACGCTGGGGGAGATTGACGTAGGAGTGCGCAACCCTTCTCTCACCCTCGGCGCGACCGCCCTGCTCGATGCCAAGCAGCAGCCCATCATCGGTTTTGAGCAGCTCTTTATCACCCCAAACCTGCAAGCCAGCTGGCAGCAGAAAGGGGTCGTGCTTTCCACCGTCACCCTGATCAAACCCGTGGTGCAGCTGCAACGGCTGGCAGACAAAAAGGGGGATGTTCGACTCAATCTGACCGATGCGCTGACAACCCTGCTCGCCCCTGCGCCCGCCCCCGAGCCCGAGCCCGAGCCCGAGGCAGCCAGCGCCCCGCTACTGGTCGACATTGCCAGTATCGCGGTCACTGACGGTGATGTGCGCTATCAGGATCAGCGCAAGGAGAGCGAACCCGGCTGGTTGCCGCCCCTCAATCTGGAAAAAGTGACCCTCAAGCTCGATAACCTGCGCACCGAGGCAAATCACCCGACCGCCTATCAGCTGAGCGCCGCCATCAACGGCAAAAGCAGCCTCGCCGCTCACGGCAAACTCGATGTGATGAGCGGCATGGGTCAGGGCAAGGTGAGCCTCAAGCAGGTCGAGCTGAAACCCTTCGCGCCGCTCTGGGCACCCTATCTCAAGCTGGATCTGGCCAAGGGCCACGCCAATGCAGAGGTGGAGTACCAGCTTAAAGAAGGCAAGCAAGGGGTGCTGTGGCAATTGTCCAAAGGCAAGCTGACCCTGGACAACTGGCAGCTTAAAAAACACAAGGGCGACGAATTTGCCCGCTTCGGCCAACTGGCCCTTAGCGATTTGGCTGTCGATGGCCAGAAACAGTCGCTCCAGATCGGCAAGGTGACCCTGCAACAGCCCCTGCTCAAGGCCACCCTCAACCCACAGCAGGAGCTTGATCTGGCTGACTTGCTGATTGAACAGGCCCCCGCCAAGCCCGTCAAAGGGGCCCACGCCGCAAACGAGGTGGCCAACAATGCGGCGCCCAAATCGGCACAGCAAGCAAAGGCAGCCGGTAACGGCAAGAAGCACGGGGCAGACAAACCCTGGCAGTGGCAGATCAAGCAGATCCTTATCGAAAAGGGCGATCTCACCCTCACCGAATCGAGCAGCGGCAAACCGCAGGCACGCCAGCTCTCCGGCCTCAAGCTGGCGCTGGGGCCACTGGGCAGCAAAGGGGAGCAACCGAGCAAACTGACTCTGGCCACCCAGTTCAACCAGAGCAGCCCCCTCGCCTTTGATGGCCAACTGACCCTGACTCCTTTCACCTTAAGCGGCGACATCAACCAGCAGGGGCTGCCCCTGACGCTGGCACAGCCCTATCTGGCCGATCTGGTGCGTATCAAGGTGCAAAACGGGCTGCTGAGCAGCAAGACCAGACTTGATCTCGCCACCACCGCCCAAGGAGATCTCAGCAAGCTGACCCTGCAAGGGGGGCTCGATATCAACGGGCTCAAAGTAGTCGATCGGGCAGACAATCAGCGGCTGCTGGAGTTCAACACCCTGGCACTCACCGGTCTGACGTATGACGGCATCAGCCAGCAGATGCGGATCAAGGACATTGCTCTGAACAAGCCCTTCGCCCGCATCGAGATCAACGAAGATGGCACCACCAACCTGCAACAACTGCTGTTACCGCAGCCAGCGGCAGCCAAAAGTACTCAAGCGGCGGCCGGCAGCAAGACTCCCGACTTTCGTTTCACCATCGACCAGCTGCGCACCGAGCAGGGCAACCTTCGCTTTGCTGATCGCAGTCTGAGTCAGGATTTTGTGGCCGATATCGCCTCACTGGGCGGCCAGAGTCGCCATATCAGCAATATTCCGGGGCAACATTCCGATCTTGCCTTCAACGGCAAGGTGGATCGCTATGCGCCGGTGACTATTCGCGGCGGTACCAACCTGCTGGTCGCCAACCCGATCCTCGACATCGCGGTCGCCTTCCACAATCTGGAGCTCACCACCTTCACCCCCTACTCGGGCACCTATGCCGGTTATGCCATCGACAAGGGGCAGCTCTCCATGAAACTGCACTACAAGCTGGAGGGCAACCGGCTGGAGGGAGATAACGACATCACCATCAAGAAGCTGCAACTGGGCGAGAAGATAAAGAGCGATCAGGCCAAGGATCTGCCGCTGGGGCTGGCCATCGCCCTGCTGAGCGATGCCAACGGGGTGATACAGATGAACCTCAAGGTGAAGGGCGATCTCGATCAACCGGACTTCAGCATCGGCAATATCTTCTGGGATGTGCTGGGCAACACACTGAGCAAGGCGATCACCTCCCCCTTCTCCCTGCTCGCCTCGCTGGCCGATGGCACCGAAGATCTCGACGAACTTCCCTTCCTGCCGGGGGATCCCGATCTCACCCCCACCCAGCAGGAGAAACTGGTCAAGCTGGCGCAGGCCCTCAAGGATAGACCCAAGCTCAGCATGAACATTCGCGGCAAGGTCAACTTCAACGAGGAGCGCCCCATCCTGCAACGACAAAAGCTGGAACGGGTACTGGCCAAGCTCACCGGCAATCAGGCGGATCTCGACCTGCTGGAACAGGACCCCGCCCTGCAAGAGGCGCTGGCCCAGGCCTATGAAGAGCGCTTTGGCGAAGATCTGGAAGATCTGGCGGACCGCCTCCATCTGGATGAAGAGAGCACGGCACTGCGAGCCCAGGCGGTGATCCTGCTGCGGGATCAGCAGCTCATCACCGCCAAATCCCTGCGCAATCTCGCCATGCGCCGGGCGCAAAATACCAAGGAGTTTCTGGTCGACAGCCAGGGGATCGCCCCGGAGCGGCTGTTCGTGCTCGACAGCCAGGTCAAGGAAGAGGACAAGGAAGCCAAAGTGATCCTGACACTGGATCAGTGACGCCGCCGCACTTCGTAAAAAGCGTAATAAAAATACAACCCCTCAACTATTTTGACACCTTTTGCTCACCAAACAGCCTGCCTTGGTGAGCATTTGGCCTCTGATGCAAATAATCACGTAGTTTTTTTACGATTTATCCCCATTGCCCCCTTGCGGGCGCGCCACAGCCTGCCTAAAATCGCGCGTCTTTTGTTAACCCCCACCTCTATTTTTGGAGAACGCCACGTGAGCGAAAAATTGGCCAACCCTGCCCCTCTGGGTCTGATGGGTTTCGGTATGACCACCATCCTGCTGAACATCCATAACGCAGGTTTCTTCCCCATCAGCGCCATGATCCTGGCCATGGGCCTGTGCTACGGCGGCATCGCCCAGATCATTGCTGGCATCATGGAGTACAAGCGTGGCAACACCTTCGGTGTGACCGCGTTCACCTCCTACGGCCTGTTCTGGCTGAGCTTGGTGTTCCTGCTGATCATGCCGACCATGGGTCTGGCCGAAGCCACTCCGCACGCCTACATGGGTTGGTATCTGCTGATGTGGGGCATGTTCACCCTGTTCATGCTGGTTGGCACCATCAACTACCCGCGCGCCAAGCAGTTCGTGTTCGCCTCCCTGACCGTGCTGTTCTTCCTGCTGGCCGCCCGTGACTTCACCGGCAGCACCCTGATCGGCACCATCGCCGGTTTCGAAGGCATCATCTGTGGCGCCAGCGCCATCTACTTGGCCATGGCCACCGTGATCAACGAGCAGTTCGGCCGTACCGTGATGCCGATCGGCGATCACAAGAAAGCCGCCGCCGTACAGCTGAAAGCCGCTGCCTGATAGGCAAGCCACTCAGATTGTGAAAAAGGCACCCTCGGGTGCCTTTTTGCTATCTCGCAAAGCTGACGTTCCTGCGCACACATCTTCCCTTTTCAGCCCTACATCCGGATATCCGTCTCTAGCTATTCGGCACTCCTGCCCCTCCCATTTGTGGATATATCCATCAACTAAATAAGGCTCTCACGGACCACCACAAGGGATGCAGTTTGTTATTCGGTATGAAGCCGTATGACCACTCCCTTTTGTTGGCAACTGTCAGGTGAATACCATCTCCATACATGTAATTTAAATCAAAGTGCCGACCAAGATATCGGTACTTTTATCTCCCTATGTAAGTTAAAAATTCACTGCGGCGTTAAATCTAATATCCCAGAGGTCAAGGTCCTGACGCCCGATACTGTAATAACCGGTAATAACTTCAAAACGCTGATGACGCTGAGGAGCTACCGCCAGTACAATCCGTGCAGATCCACTCCACGGAGTCGTACTTTCCATTGTCAGATTTTCATTCAGGATCTGACCGTCATTGGGACGCTCAATATCATAACGAACCCCAAGACGCAGGGCCGGTATAATTTGAACACCATCGGTTGTGGTGAAAATACGACTGATATCCCCTGATGCTTCACTGGTGGCATATTCAAAAGAGTTTTCATTAACCCGTAATGTCACGTTATAAATCTGGTTTGCATAAGGCAATGAGCCTGTGTAATCAAACGCATCGGATTTATTGTGACTGTAAAAGAGGGCAAGCTTGGGCCGCAGCAGATATTCACCAACGTCGTAGCCACCGGTCAGGTTGGCTGAGATCAACCCGGTCGTTGACTTGAAACTCCCTTTAAGTACATCGAGTTCGGTATCGTTATCAGTTCGTCCCCATGCAGCCCAGCCATCCAGCAGCCAGTGCGTATCTAGCCTATAGCCGCCATATGGCCCGACAAAGAAACTGTCCCCCTCATTTCGTACCGAACTGCCAAACGTGCCAAGAGAGGTTTTGCTATTGGCAAATGCAATACCGCCCAGCCCGTCTTTACCAAGGGATCTGTGTATACCGATCAAAAAGCTGTTGGCATGTCCGGATGTGTCTATCTCGTTACGATCATCGGAGACTCCGGTATGGCGTACATCAGTCCATACCTGCCACAACCCCTTTTGACTGGCAATATCTTCAAATTGGTCAAGCCCGACAACGACACGATCTGAAATACTGAGAGAGCCGCTCAAATAGCCCATCAAGGTATCTGCACTGATACTGGTCACAATATTGCGGATCGGGTCACTCCCACCACCGGTGCCACCACCACTACCACCATTGCTGCCATCCCCCCCGCCAGTTCCGCCACCAGATCCACCATTGCCGCCATCCCCACCGCCGGTTCCGCCACCACTTCCTCCATTACTGCCGCCACCACCTCCGGTTCCGCCACCAGTGCCACCGTTACTGTCCCCCCCATCGATCGGGGGAATATTTGGAAATACAGGATTGTTCTGGTTTCTCGAATCGAGGAAGCAGTTGAAAGAACCATCCGCATTGAGGAGATCCAGTTTGTGAGTCCCGTTAAGGTCATCAAGTACTACAGGTGAGACACTCAAGTGCAACGACGCGCGGTTTGCATTCCAACTATCGATTTCAGATACCCCGGGAGCAGAGAGGCGAAAATTACCCCCAGAACCTGGACTTGAAAGCCATAGTGATACCGAATTGTCAGCCGAACGCCCAAGAAACTCTAGATGCTGCCCCGGTTGCCTGTTCGGGCAATCCGCCGCCCATGCTGTTGGCAAGCAGATACTGGTAAGGCAGCCAATTCCCAGAATACGTGAAATCATTATGTCCTCCTGACACTACGTTATCTCACTGACATCCTTGCGTGACTTTTAGCATTACCCACAAACAGGTCACTCGATGCAATGGGTAAAGGAACCAATCAATCTGACAAGTTCAAATCGCAGATTATTTTAGTATCCACACTGTTTCTGGTCTCCTGTAATAAAATTCGTTTAGCGCCTGAATCGCGATGATTGATTAAATCAAACCACTTTAAAACCCATAAAAAAAGCCGCCCATTGGGCGGCATTTTTATTAGAGATAACGGGCTAACAGGAATTACCAACCGGTCACTTCGCGCAGGGCCTTGCCGATATCGGCCAGGGAGCGGACGGTTTTCACGCCAGCATCTTCCAGCGCGGCAAACTTCTCGGCGGCGGTACCCTTGCCACCGGAGATGATGGCGCCAGCGTGGCCCATCCGCTTGCCGGGAGGGGCTGTAACACCGGCGATATAGGAGACCACCGGCTTGGTGACGTGGGCCTTGATATAGGCGGCAGCGTCTTCCTCGGCGTTGCCACCGATCTCGCCGATCATCACGATCGCTTCGGTCTGCGGGTCGTTCTGGAACATCTCCAGAATGTCGATGAAGTTGGAGCCCGGGATGGGGTCGCCACCGATACCGACGCAGGTGGACTGGCCAAAGCCCTCGTCAGTGGTCTGCTTGACCGCTTCGTAGGTCAGGGTGCCGGAGCGGGAGACGATGCCCACCTTGCCCGGCTTGTGAATGTGGCCCGGCATGATGCCGATCTTGCACTCACCCGGGGTGATAACGCCCGGGCAGTTCGGGCCGATCATCCGCACGCCGGTCTCTTGCAGCTTCACTTTGACGTCCAGCATATCCAGGGTCGGGATGCCTTCGGTGATGGTGACGATGAGCTTGATACCTGCGTCGATCGCTTCCAGGATCGCGTCCTTGCAGAACGGTGCCGGCACATAGATGACGGTGGCGGTGGCGCCGGTCGCTTCGACTGCGTCACGGACGGTGTTGAACACCGGCAGGCCCAGATGGGTGGTGCCGCCCTTGCCCGGGGAGACGCCGCCGACCAGCTGGGTGCCGTAGGAGAGCGCCTGCTCGGAGTGGAAAGTACCCTGACCGCCGGTGAAACCCTGGCAGATGACTCGGGTGTCCTTGTTGATCAGTACGCTCATCAGTTGGCCTCCGCTGCTTTGACGACTTGCTGCGCGGCATCGGTCAGACTCTTGGCCGCAATGATGTTGAGGCCGCTCTCGGCCAGCTTGATACCACCCAGCTCGGCGTTGTTGCCTTCCAGACGGACCACGACGGGCACCTTGACCCCCACTTCCTTGACCGCACCGATAATGCCTTCCGCGATCATGTCGCAGCGCACGATGCCGCCGAAGATGTTGACCAGCACCGCTTTGACGTTGCTGTCGGAGAGGATGATCTTGAACGCCTCGGTTACGCGCTCCTTGGTGGCGCCGCCGCCGACGTCAAGGAAGTTGGCCGGCTTGCCGCCGTGCAGGTTGACGATGTCCATGGTGCCCATGGCCAGACCCGCGCCGTTGACCATGCAGCCGATGTTGCCATCGAGAGCCACATAGTTCAGCTCCCACTGGGCAGCGTGCGCTTCGCGGGGGTCATCCTGTGACGGGTCGTGCATCTCGCGCAGCTTGGGCTGACGATAGAGGGCGTTGGCGTCGATGTTGATCTTGCCATCCAGGCAGTGCAGGTTGCCCTGCGCGGTGATCACCAGCGGGTTGATCTCCAGCAGCGCGAAGTCGCAGTCGAGGAACATCTGGCCCAGACCCATGAAGATCTTGGTGAACTGTTTGATCTGATCGCCGACCAGACCCAGTTTGAAGGCCAGCTCGCGCGCCTGATAGGGCTGCGGGCCAACCAGCGGATCCAGGGTGGCCTTGTGGATCAGATGGGGGGTTTCGTGGGCGATCTTCTCGATGTCCACGCCACCTTCGGTAGAGGCCATGAAGACCACGCGACGGGAGCCACGGTCAACCACGGCGCCCAGGTAGAGCTCTTTGGCGATGTCGGTGCAGGATTCAACCAGGATCTTGGTGACCGGCTGGCCGTTGGCGTCAGTCTGGTAGGTCACCAGATTCTTGCCCAGCCAGTTCTGGGCAAAAGCACGGATCTCATCCTTGCTCTTGGCCACTTTCACGCCGCCCGCTTTACCGCGGCCACCGGCGTGTACCTGGCATTTCACCACCCAGGTATTGCCGCCAATCTTGTCGGCCGCTTCGGCCGCTTCCTGCGGGGTAGCACAGGCATAACCTTCGGAGACCGGCAGGCCATACTCGGCAAACAGCTGTTTTGCCTGATATTCATGCAGATTCATAGATGCTCTATCCGTGTTGTAGGTATTTCCGTCCGGGGCTCGTGTTTCTCAATCCCCTGTGAGTGGGGGCCTCGGGGGCCCCTCGTTATCTTTCAGTTGGTTGCTCAGACGTCCAGCAGCAGGCGGGTCGGATCTTCCAGCAGCTCCTTGACGGAGACCAGGAAGCCTACCGATTCGCGCCCGTCGATGAGACGGTGATCGTAGGAGAGGGCCAGGTACATCATCGGCAGGATCTCGACCTTGCCGTCAACGGCCATCGGGCGATCCTGGATCTTGTGCATGCCCAGAATGGCGCTCTGGGGCGGGTTGATGATCGGGGTGGACATCAGGGAGCCGAACACACCACCGTTGGTGATGGTGAAGTTGCCGCCAGTCAGCTCATCCACGGTCAGTTTGCCGTCACGGCCCTTGCCGGCCAGATCCTTGATGGCCTTCTCGATGTCGGCAAGGCTCATGTTGTCGCAGTCACGCAGTACCGGCGTCACCAGACCACGGGGGGTGGAGACGGCGATGCTGACGTCGAAGTAGTTGTGGTAGACGATGTCGTCACCATCCAGCCCGGCGTTCACTTCCGGATAGCGCTTGAGGGACTCCACTACCGCCTTCACGTAGAAGGACATGAAGCCGAGCTTGATGCCGTGCTTCTTCTCGAAGATCTCGCCGTACTGCTTGCGCAGATCCATGATGGGCTTCATGTTGACCTCGTTGAAGGTGGTCAGCATGGCGGTGGTGTTTTTCGCTTCCAGCAGACGCTCGGCGATGCGCTTGCGCAGACGGGTCATCGGCACCCGCTTCTCGCTGCGACCGGCCAGCGCGGCAACCGGTGCGACCGGCGCAGCAGCCACCGGCGCGGCTGCGGCAGGCTTGCTCAGCGCCTTGATGTAGGCTTCCACATCATCCTTGGTGATGCGACCGCCCTTGCCGGTGCCGGTCAGCTTGGCCACGTCGATGTCGTGCTCGCCAATCAGACGACGCACGGAGGGGCTTAAGGCCTCGGCGCCATCATCGGCAACCGCTTCAGCCGGCTTCTCCTTGGTCTCTTCACCGGCCACGGCAGCCGCCTTGATGGTGGCGATCAGCTGGCGGGAGAGGACGGTTGCCCCCTCTGCCTGCAGGATGTCGCCCAGCACACCAGCTTGCGGTGCCGGCACTTCCAGCACCACCTTGTCGGTTTCGATGTCGACCAGCACTTCATCACGGGCAACCAGATCACCCGGCTTCTTGTGCCAGGTGGCAATGGTGGCATCCGCCACTGATTCCGGCAGGTCCGGTACCTTGATCTCGATAGTCATCTAATCAGTTCCTTGTTACTTCTTGTTCAGGGCTTAGGCCAGAGTAAGGGCATCTTCCACCAAGGCTTTCTGCTGCTTGGCGTGGACGGACATGTAACCAACCGCCGGCGAGGCGGACGCCGGACGACCGGCATAACGCAGGGTGGCTCCGGTCGGCAGCACGTCATCGTAGTTGTGACGGGTGCAGTACCAGGCGCCCTGGTTTTGCGGCTCTTCCTGACACCAGACAAAATCGGTGACGTGGCTGTAATCGGCCAGAATGGCGCGCACTTCCTCTTCCGGGAAGGGGTAGAGCTGTTCGATACGCACGATCGCCACATCCTTCTGCTCCGCCTTGCGACGGGCTTCGAGCAGGTCGTAATAGACCTTGCCAGAGCAGAAGACCACCCGCTTGACCGCTTTCGGATCCAGCGCGTCGATTTCGCCAATGGCGTTCTGGAAGGTGCCTTCCGCCAGATCTTCGAGCTTGCTGACCGCCAGCGGATGGCGCAGCAGGGATTTGGGCGTCATCACGATAAGCGGACGGCGCATCGGGCGCACGACCTGACGACGCAGCATGTGGAATACCTGAGCCGGGGTTGAGGGCACGCACACCTGCATGTTGTGCTGGGCGCACATCTGCAGATAACGCTCCAGACGGGCGGAGGAGTGCTCCGGCCCCTGCCCCTCGTAACCGTGCGGCAGCAACATGGTCAGGCCACACATCCGGCCCCACTTCTGCTCGCCGGAGGAGAGGAACTGGTCGACCACCACCTGAGCGCAGTTGGCGAAGTCACCGAACTGGGCTTCCCAGATGGTGAGGCCGGCCGGCTCGGCGCTGGCGTAGCCATATTCAAAGGCCAGTACCGCGTTCTCGGTCAGTACCGAGTCGTAAATCTCGAACGGACCCTGCTCGTCGTGCAGGTTGCACAGCGGGGTGTAGGTGCTGGCATCGGTCTGGTTGTGCAGCACGGCGTGGCGGTGGAAGAAGGTGCCACGGCCGGAGTCTTCACCGGTAAAGCGGATGCGGGAACCCTTGTCCACCAGAGTGGCGTAGGCCAGGGTCTCGGCAAAGCCCCAATCCACCAGCTTCTCGCCGGCAGCCATCAGACGGCGGTCTTCGTAAATCTTCTCGACCTGACGCTGCAGCACATGGGTCGCCGGATACTGGCTCACCCGCTCGCCGAGGGCTTTGAGGTGATCCATCGGCACGGCACTCTCATATGCCATGTTCCAGTCGTGGCCCAGATAAGGGGTCCAGTCGACGGAGTGCAGCTCCATCGGCCGCCACTCTTTGCTTACGCGCTCGCCGCGATCCAGCGCTTCGCGATACTCGTTGACCAGTTCAGTCGCCCGCTCCTGAGCGAGGCTCCCCTCGGCCACCAGCTGATCGGCGTAGATCTTGCGCGGGGTCGGGTGCTGCTTGATCTTCTGGTACATCAGCGGCTGGGTCGCGCTCGGCTCGTCCGCTTCGTTGTGACCGTGACGACGGTAGCAAACCAGTTCGATCACCACGTCGCGTTTGAAGGTGTTGCGGTAATCCAAGGCAATCTGGGTCACCAGCACCACGGCTTCCGGATCATCCCCGTTGACGTGCAGCACCGGCGCCTGCACCGCCTTGGCGATGTCGGTGCAATATTCGGTGGAGCGCAGGTCACGGATATAGGAGGTGGTGAAACCAACCTGGTTATTGATGACGATGCGCACCGTCCCGCCGACACCATAGGCGCGGGTCTGGGACATGTTGAAGGTCTCGGCCACCACGCCCTGACCGGCCATGGCCGAGTCACCGTGAATGGTGATGGGCAACACGCTGGAGCCATCCTTGTCACCGCGACGATCCATACGGGCACGGACCGAGCCGATGACAACAGGGTTGACGATCTCGAGGTGAGAGGGGTTGAACGCCAGCGCAAGGTGGACGTTGCCACCCGGGGTGGCGAAGTCGGAGGAGAAGCCCATATGGTACTTCACATCACCGGTGCCCCAGGATTCGCCATGCTTGCCGGCAAACTCGTCGAACAGGTCCTGCGCCCGTTTACCGAGCACGTTGATCAGCACGTTGAGGCGACCGCGGTGGGCCATACCGATAACGGCCTCTTTGCAGCCCTGCTCACCGGCGCGACGGATCAGCTCCTTGAGCATGGGGATCATGGCGTCTCCACCTTCCAGCGAGAAGCGCTTAGCTCCCGGGAACTTGGCGCCCAGATATTTCTCCAACCCTTCGGCGGCGGTCAGGCTCTCGAGGAAACGGGTCTTCTCTTCGAGGGTGTAACACCCCTTCCCTTCAATGGATTCGAGACGCTGTTGCAGCCAGCGCTTCTCTTCCGTGGAGGTGAGGTGCATGTAGTCGGCGCCGATGGAGCCGCAATAGGTCTTCTTCAGCGAGGCGTAGAGGTCGGAGAGCACCATGGTCTCGCGACCGATGGCGTAGGAGCCCACATTGAAGGTGGCCTCCATATCTGCGCCCTGCAGGTTGTGGAACGCAGGATCCAGTTCGGCAACGGTTTCACGCTGCCACAGGCCCAGCGGGTCCAGATTGGCATTCTGGTGACCACGGAAACGGAAGGCGTTGATCAGCTGCAATACCCGCACCTGCTTGGCATCCACTTGCGGATCGGAGACAGGCGCGCTGTAACGGGAGGGATCCTTGGCCAGACGACGGAAATAATCGCGGACCTGGGAGTGGGGTTGTTCAACCGCATGGCCATTGACCTGGGGCAGCTCGCTAAACAGGCTGCGCCACTCGTCGGACACGGAGTCAGGATTTTCCAGGAAGGATTCGTACAAATCCTCAATATAGCTTGCATTCGCACCAGCCAGGTGAGATGACTCCAACCAGGCCTTCATCACGCCGTTATGCATTTCTATCCCTTGTACTTCTTGTTACTGCTGCGCAGCTTGTAGGGGTCAAATAGCCATCCTGCCACGGGTGGGATGGCTATCCAGAGGTCGGGCCAGCACCTGGCCGGCCCTGATACTAAACAGCCCGATTGAGCAACATCGACTTGATCTGGCCAATCGCCTTGGTCGGGTTCAAGCCTTTCGGACAGACGTTCACGCAGTTCATGATGCCATGGCAGCGGAACACGCTGAAGGCGTCGTCCAGATTCCCCAGTCGTTCGGTGGTCGCGGTGTCGCGGCTGTCAGCCAGCCAGCGGTAGGCGGCGAGCAGCCCGGCCGGACCGATGAACTTGTCGGGATTCCACCAGAAGGAGGGGCACGAAGTGGAGCAGCAGGCACAGAGAATGCACTCGTACAGGCCGTCAAGCTTGGCGCGCTCTTCGGGGGATTGCAGGTGCTCACGCACCGGCGGCAACTTGTCATCATTGATGAGGAAGGGTTTGACCTTCTCCCACTGGGTGTAGAACTGGGTCATGTCGATCACCAGATCACGGATCACCGGCAGGCCGGGCAAGGGGCGGATAACGACGTTATTGCCCTTCTTCAGCAGGTCGGAGAGCGGGGTGATACAGGCAAGACCGTTCTTGCCATTCATGTTGAGACCGTCTGATCCACAGACCCCTTCGCGGCAAGAGCGGCGGAAGGCGAGCGTGGGATCCAGCTCTTTCAACTGGATCAGTGCGTCGAGCACCATCATGTCGGAACCTTCAGGAATATCAAGACGATATTCCTTCATATGGGGGACGTTATCAACATCCGGATTGTATCTGTAGACAGAGAATGTGACGTTCATAGGGCTGGCTCCGCAATCAGTAAGTCCGGACCTTGGGCGGGAACGCCTCACGGGTCTTGGGTGACATGTTGACAGCGCGACGGGTCATGGACTCGGTGTCCGGATGATAGAGGCTGTGGCACAGCCAGTTCTCATCGTCGCGATCCGGGAAGTCGAAGCGGCAGTGAGCACCGCGACTCTCGGTACGGAAGTTGGCGGCAACCGCCGTGGCAAACGCCGTCTCCATCAGGTTGTCCAGCTCCAGGCACTCGATGCGCTGGGTGTTGAACTCTTTGGAGGTGTCATCCAGACGGGCTGACTTGAGGCGTTCGCGGATAACCTTGAGCTCGGCCAACCCTTCTGCCATCGCCGCACCTTCGCGGAATACGGAGAAGTTGTTCTGCATGCAGCGCTGCAGGTCTTTGCGGATCTGCACCGGGTCTTCCCCGTCACGGCAATTTTCCCAGCGGTTGAAGCGGGCCAGTGCGGCATCCAGATCCGACTCGGAAGCATCGCGGCCGTGATCCATCTCGCCCAGGGTGTTGACCAGATGCATGCCGGCCGCGCGGCCGAACACCACCAGATCCAGCAGGGAGTTGCCACCCAGACGGTTGGCACCGTGTACGGAGACACAGGCAATCTCGCCCACCGCAAACAGACCGACTACCGGCACATCGTTGCCGTTCTTGTCCTGGGTCAGGCACTGGCCATTCACGTTGGTCGGCACGCCGCCCATCATGTAGTGGCAGGTCGGGATGATCGGGATCGGCTCTTTGACCGGATCCACGTGGGCGAAGGTGCGGGAGAGTTCGCAGATGCCCGGCAGACGGGATTCCAGCACCTCTTTGCCGAGGTGATCCAGCTTGAGCTTGATGTGCGGGCCCCAGGGACCATCGCAGCCACGGCCTTCACGGATCTCGATCATGATGGAGCGGGCCACCACGTCGCGACCGGCCAAGTCCTTGGCATTTGGCGCGTAACGCTCCATGAAGCGCTCGCCATCTTTATTGAGCAGATAGCCACCTTCACCACGGCAGCCTTCGGTTACCAGCACCCCTGCCCCGGCGATGCCGGTCGGGTGGAACTGCCACATCTCCATATCCTGCACGCCGACGCCGGCACGCAGCGCCATGCCGACGCCGTCACCGGTGTTGATGTGGGCGTTGGTGGTGGACTGGTAGATACGACCGGCACCGCCAGTCGCCAGCACGGTGGCCTTGGCCTTGAAGTAGACCACTTCACCGCTCTCCATATCGATGGCGGTACAACCCACCACATGGCCATCCTGGTTTTTCACCAGATCCAGCGCATACCACTCGGAGAAGACGGTGGTCTTGTTCTTGACGTTCTGCTGATAGAGGGTGTGCAGCAGGGCGTGACCGGTACGGTCGGCGGCCGCTGCGGTACGAGCAGCCTGCTCGCCACCGAAATTCTTGGACTGACCACCAAACGGACGCTGGTAGACAGACCCGTTGTCGAAACGGGAGAAGGGCAGCCCCATGTTCTCCAGCTCATAGATAGCCTCGGGGCCGGTTTTGCACATGTACTCGATGGCTTCCTGATCACCGATGTAATCGGAACCTTTTACCGTGTCATACATATGCCACTGCCAGTTGTCATCATGGGCATTGCCCAGCGCAACCGTGATCCCGCCCTGAGCGGAGACAGTGTGAGAACGGGTTGGAAAAACCTTGGACAACAGAGCGCAGCTCTTGCCGGACTGGGCAATCTGCAGCGCGGCGCGCATACCGGCACCACCGGCACCAATCACCACCGCATCAAATTCACGAGTTGGAATAGTCACCTTACACACCCCACAGCACGACGAAACCCGTCATCAGATAGACAAACAGCACCACGACCAGGGCAAATTGCAGCGCCCCGCGCAGCCCTACCGGCTTGATATAGTCAGTCAGCACCTGCCACAGACCAATCCAGGCGTGGATCAGTACGCAGAGCAGGGTCAACAGGGTGAATACTTTGGTGAATGTTTTGGCGAAGAAGCCTGCCCACACCTCGTAGGTGATGTCGTTGAACGCGACAAAGCCCACCAGATAGAGGACATAACAGGTCATGATGAGGGCGGTGGCGCGGATCAGGATGTAATCGTGAACGCCGCTGCGCCCGAAGGTTGCAGAATTGGTTACCATACAAGCACTCCCGCCAATACAGCCAGGATCGCGGTGATCACGAAGGCCACGCGGGCGCTCTGATTGCCGGATTCCAGCTCTTCCCAATAGCCCATATCCATGACCAGATGACGCAAGCCGCCCACAATGTGGTATGCCAGCGCAGTCAGGATCCCCCACAGCACGAGTTTGACCAGGAAGTTGTCCATGATGGCAACCACGGTTTCAAACCCTTCGGGAGAGGCGAGTGAAGTACCAAGCATCCACAGCAAGATGCCCAGTGCAACAAAGGTAATGACCCCTGAAACACGGTGCAGGATGGATGCAATGGCAGTGACAGGAAAGCTGATCGTCTGTAGGTCGAGGTTGACCGGTCTCTGTTTGTTTTTCACGCTTGCCCACTCAGCTCCATTGAGCACGTTAGTTATTGTTTTAACTCACACTTGAGGGCACGGAATGGTGATTGTTGGTTTTTTGTTACCAAAACACTCTGAAAAAGCCAAAACGCGAGTTTTCGGTTTCACATCAGGCTTTGCCAAAGCGTTTCAAACACCCGCAGCCATGACCCACGTGGCGCAGTATATCGGCGGCCTTAACCGAAGACAATCAATTAGCTACAAAGAAAACACAAAACCGCAAACTCGATCGCATATTTAATTTAACATTTCATTAATGCCATTAATGGGGTTCCAGCAAAATTGACATTGATAAGGAACTCTGTTTCAAATAAGGCGCTCCAGCCACTTCGGTATGGGTAACAACCTTTGCCAGCGTCATAAAAGTCGTAATAGAGTAGGACTGGAACCAAATTATAAAGAGCAAAGGAGACGTGCTATGGCTGATAAGATAGCCACCCTACACCTGCCCGGAAAAGATCCGGTCGAATTGCCGATCCTCTCCGGCACCATCGGCCCGGATGTCATCGATGTCAGAAAATTGGGATCACAGGGGTATTTCACCTTTGATCCCGGTTTTATGGCCACCGGTTCTTGCAAATCTGCCATTACCTACATTGACGGGGATCAGGGTGTCTTGCTGCACCGTGGTTACCCCATCGCCCAGTTGGCCACTCAGGCCACCTATCTGGAAGTCTGCTATATCCTGTTGTACGGCGAAGCGCCGACCAAGGCCCAATATGCCGAATTCGAACGCCTGGTCACCCGCCACACCATGGTGCACGAGCAGATCGCCTTCTTCTTCCGCGGCTTCCGTCGTGACTCCCACCCCATGGCCATCATGTGCGGTGTAGTCAGCGCCCTCTCCGCCTTCTATCATGACGCCCTCGACATCAATAACGAGCAGCATCGCGAGATCTGTGCCTTCCGTCTGCTCTCCAAGATGCCGACTCTGGCAGCTATGTGTTACAAGTACTCCATCGGCCAGCCGTTCATGCAGCCGCGTAACGCCCTCTCCTATGCCGGTAACTTCCTGCACATGATGTTTGGCGTGCCGACAGAAGAGTACAAGGTCAACCCCATCGTTGAACGCGCCATGGATCGTATCTTTACCCTCCATGCGGATCACGAGCAGAACGCCTCCACTTCCACCGTTCGTCTGGCTGGATCCTCCGGTGCCAACCCGTTCGCCTGTATCGCCGCGGGGATCGCCTCCCTGTGGGGACCGGCCCACGGTGGTGCCAACGAAGCCTGCCTGCGCATGCTGGAAGAGATCGGCTCGGTGGATCGCATCCCCGAGTACATCGCCAAGGCCAAGGACAAGAATGATCCGTTCCGTCTGATGGGCTTCGGTCACCGCGTCTACAAGAACCACGACCCCCGTGCCACTGTGATGCGCGAAACCTGCCACGAAGTACTGACCGAGCTGCAGATCAAGGATCCGCTGCTGGACGTGGCCATGGAGCTGGAACGTATTGCGCTCTCCGACCCCTACTTCGTCGAGAAGAAACTCTACCCGAACGTGGACTTCTACTCCGGCATCATCATGAAGGCGATCGGCATCCCGATGAGCATGTTCACCGTGATCTTCGCCATCTCCCGCACCATCGGCTGGATTGCCCACTGGAACGAGTTCCACTCAGACCCGGACAGCAAGATTGGTCGCCCACGCCAGCTCTATGTGGGTCACCCGTTGCGCGAGTTCACTCCACTCGAGCAGCGCTAACCACTGCGCTGATATGGTTTGTTACAAAGGCGGTCATTGACCGCCTTTTTGTTTGCCGCTCTAATGCCCCCTTTCGCGTTAAGGAGTCCATTATGAAACCACTGTTTATCAGCGCAGCCTTGCTGCTGACCGCCTGCCAGAGCGCCCCCGCCCCGTCACAGGGGGATACTCTCTATATCAACAGCCAGCTGGTCGATTGCGTCGGAGTTGGCCCGATGCAGTGCATGCAGGTTCGCAGTGATGAGCAGCAGCCCTGGACGCTGTTCTACCAGAATATTGAAGGTTTCCAGTTCGAGCCGGGCTACCGGTATCAGCTCACAGTCAGCAAGGAGCAGCTCACCGATGTGCCGGCCGATGCCCCCTCCGTGCGCTATCAGCTGATCAAGGTGGTGAACAAGGTCGCCAGCAAGTAACAAACACGATCAAAAAAACGGGGGATGGCTGATGCCATCCCCCGTTGGTTTATGGGTACTGTGCCTCATCAGGCACGATCAGGTCGGCGCCAGCGCCATATGCAGCAGCGGATAGGGCTTGCCCTGAGCATCCAGCGGCGAGCGACCCGTCACGGTGAATCCCATCTTCAGATAGAAGCCCACCGCCTGTTCGTTCTGCTCGTTGACGTCAACCTGCGTCGCGCCGCCCTGCGTGATGGCATGTTCCACCAGCCGGCCCCCCACGCCACTACCGCGCGCCTCGGGTGCCACAAACAGCATCTCCAGCTTGCCCTCGTACACTCCGCTAAAACCCGTAATCAGCCCCTCTTCTGTACGGGCACTGTGCAGTGTCACCGCATCGAAGTAGTGCTCCAGAATAAGCGGTTTGAGAGCCAGGATCTCGGCCTCGGGCAGGAAGTGGTGGGTCGCCCGAACAGAGGCCTCCCACAGATCGATCAGGGCCAGATAATCGGCCCGCGTTGCAGTATCAATCTTCATCAATGACTCTTTGTTGCAGCCCGCAGGATGGCTGTGGCCTCCCTGCGGGCCCATCTGATTAGCGTGCCTGCACCGCTTGCAGCAGCACCGACACATCGGCACCAAAACTGCGGGTACGGATCGCTTCGCGGATATCCGCTTCGCTATAACGGCTGCCCGGGTAGACCACCACGCAGGAGGTGTCGCCCGGTTTGAGGAAGTGGGTCTCGCCAAACGGGGTATAGCGGGTGGCACCGATACTGATGAGCGCATGGGGAGGATGTCCCGCCTGCGCCAGCAGTCCCTGAATGTGCTCCGCCGGCCCCTCATCCTGCTGATGATTGAACTTGTCGATGGCCCAGTCGAGCAGCTTGCCGTGGAAGTAGCTGTAGTCGATGGCTGCGCTATCTACCCCGTAGGCGTGCAGCTCACCGTCCCGCTCCAGATAGCAGGCGATGCGATAGTCATCGAGCTCGCCACCGGCGGTAAAACCGGAAAGCGGCAGCAGGTTGGCCGCCAACCCCTTGCTCTCTTCGCCCCAGTTCTTCTTCTCGCTGATCTTCTTGGCGTTGGGACGGCGGATGGAACAGTCGTTATAGGCGCCAAAGGCGCGGGGATGGATCGCCACCACCTGCTTGCCGGCATACTCCAGCTCGCACCAGAGGGCTATTTCCGGCTCGATCTGCACCTTCTCGTCACCACTGACCGCCGCTTCCGGCAGGAAGATCGCCTTGTCGCTCAACGGAAATACCCCGAGCTGACCCGGATGGCCCGGCACGAAGAAGGGGAACAGCGCCTTGGGCGCCGTGGTATCGCGCACCACGACCGCTACGAAGTCCGACGCTTCACCCGCCTGCTCCAGATGACCGGCGAAATTGCCCGCGACCCCGAGTCCGATAAACTTGCTCTCTGCTGCTATCTGCATCTTGCTCACCTGCATCTTGCCAACGCAAGGTAGCAGGCTCGTCGCCTACTACCGCTAAAGTGGCAAGATTAAACCACAAGGACCCCGCCTTCGCCCAGTCCGGCCCTGTCGTGATGTGCGCCAGTCCGCTTTTTTAGTGACGAGAAGGCTGTGGTGAACCAGCCATTGCGCACTCATTCAGCTACGCGGTCACCGCGCTGGAAACAGTGCGTTTCCGGCATCTCCCCTCTTTCTCCTTGGGACTCAACTTCATCTTTGTTAGGCTGCCTGCCACACAGGCTCACAGAGGGATCTTCTTGATGTCACAGGCGCACTTTCAGGGCCGCTTCGAAGTCGAGTTCAAATATCAGCTGACGGATCGCCCCGCCTTCCTCAAGGCACTGCTCGCCCTCAATCCGGAGATCATGCTGGAGGATAATCTGGAGCAGGATCGCTACTTCGACACCCCGGATGATGCCCTTGCCCAGGCTGGCAAAAGTCTGGCTATCCGCACCATGCAGCCCTCCGGCATCCAGCTCTGGATCGTCAAGGGGCCCGAGGCGGATCGCTGTGAAGCGGTCAATATCAGCGATGCCGACAAGGCTGCCAACATGCTCCTCACCATGGACTACCGGCAGACCCTCGAGATCGCCAAACAGCGCAGCATCTACTTCCTTGGCCCGTTTCACGTCACCCTGGATTATCTGGCCGAGATCGGGGATTTTGCCGAGCTCGCCATCATGACCGATGACGAGGAACGCCTCCCGGCGTTTCGCCAGCAACTGCTCGCGCTGGCAGATCAGTTGGGACTTTCTCCCGATGCGCAGGAGCCTCGCTCCTACCGCACCCTGTACATGCAGGCAATACACACCATATAACCAGAGGATGCAACTCAATGATCGACAAACTCGCCTGGCTCACCTTTAAAGATCAGCAGCTGCTCTGCGCCCGCTCCCACGGCAAGGACATCTATTACATCCCGGGCGGCAAGCGTGAACCGGGCGAGAGCGACGAGGCGGCACTGATCCGCGAGATTGAGGAGGAGCTGGCCGTTACCCTACAGCCCGATACCCTGCGCTTTGTCTGCGAGTTCAGCGCTCAGGCCGATGGCAAACCGGCAGGAGTCGAGGTGCGACTGTGCTGTTACACCGGCGAAGCGAACGGCACCCCGATCGCCTCGGCAGAAATTGCCGAGCTGCGCTGGCTCGACAGCAGCCATCTCGACGAGCTCTCCCCCGTCTCCCGCCTGCTGTTTGCCTGGCTGGTTGAGCAGGGGCTGATCCGCTGACAAGCCGTACTCGCGGCGAGCATAAGTCCCCACCTGATATGAACCAGCAGTGGTAGCCAGCCACATAACAGCGCAACGACAAGGATGTCAGATGGACATTGTGGAAGTTAATAGCGCAGCAAACTACCAAAGTGCACGCAACTCAGATGGCACTCTTGCTGCAACCGTCATCTTCTACAAACCACTCTGACCATCCCCTATGCCTTATCCAAATACAGCAGGGCCGCACCAAGCGGCCCTGCTTGTTGCCAGCGTGACTGTTTGTTGCAGCAATATGGCTTGCGACGGATTGCCACGATACGGCCATTGCGCCTGTATGCCTCAACACCGCCAATCGCTCGCCCCAAAATACAACCAAACAAACAGAAAGATTAATTAATGATTAAAACGCCCCCCTTTTCTTCTTCATCTATTGCCTCATCAGGCGTATCGTGAGAGACCCATTTGATAATCAAATCTATGTTGTTCACTGCCTTGAGGAATAATGGATGCCCACTTTGCCCCGTACAGTTACCTCCCCCAAAAAGTTCATCATCGGTCAACACCTTCTCCCGCAACTCCATGAGCACGTTAAAGATTTTGGTGACTATGCGTTGCTCATCAGCGATGAGTTCATTCTGGAGCGGGTACGGGAAGAAGCTTTGGCAGGGCTCTTGCAGGCAGGCCTCAGGGGAGTGGTCGACAAGTTTCGCTACGAATGCACCGAACAGGAGATCCACCGCCTGACCCACCTTGCAGAGCAATATGGTGCGAACGTGATTGTCGGGATCGGCGGCGGCAAGACGCTGGATGTCGCCAAGGCCGTGGCCTTCTATCTGCGCCGTCCGGTTGTGCTGTTCCCGACGATTGCCTCTACGGATGCCCCCTGTACGGCGCTGGCGGTGATCTACAACCAGGCGGGTGAATTTGAACGCTATCTGTTCCTGCCGCAAAATCCGGACGTGGTGCTGGCTGACACGGCCATCATTGCCGCCGCCCCTCCCCGCTTCTTTTCCGCTGGCGTTGGCGATGCCCTGGCCACCTATTTCGAGGCGCGCGCCTGCTATCGGGCGGACGGGCTCAATCTGGTCGGCAAGCGCCCTTCACGCACTGGCCTTGGTCTGGCAAAGCTCTGTTACGAGCTGCTTGGTGAGAACATCGAGCTGGCCATGGATGCGATACGCCACCATGTCTCGACCCCGGCGCTTGAGCAGGTTATCGAGGCCACCATCTACCTCAGCGGGGTAGGCGCAGAAGCCGGTGGACTGGCCGCCGCTCATGCCGTCAACAACGGCATGTCACTGATAGTGGAGCTCCATCGCGCCCAGCATGGCGAGAAGGTGGTCTTCGGCCTGCTGACCCAACTCGTGCTTGAGCGCGCCCCGCAACATGATCTTGATGAGGTGTTTCGCATCATCGACTGTGCAGGTCTGCCCATGACGCTGCAAGAGCTGGGGCTCACCCACTTTGATGAAAACGAGTGGCGCAAGGTGGCGCAGTTGGCTTGCGATCCTCTCGATACCATGGGCAACATGCCAATGACCGTGAGTGAACAGGATGTCTACGCCGCCATGGTAGCGGCCAATGCCATGGCTGAGCGTTATCGCCTCCGCCATCCCCGCGCCTGATTGCTTGCCGCACTAAACAGGCAAACAGTAAAAAGGCTTGCCCATTGGCAAGCCTTTTTCATTTGCGTCCCATCCCTTGTCGGGATAGACGAAAGTCCGCGCTGACTCAGGGCAGTTTCACCGCTCGCACCGCAACCTCTGGCAGGGCGAAGGCATCTTGCGCGGCGATGAGTTGCAGCTCGTAAGCCTGCTGGCGCCAGGTCTCCTGCAGCACCGCATCCACCGAGGCGTTGGTGCGCTCGAACGCGCTGACCGCATCGTGACCGGCCAGCAAATTGGCCAGCATCAGGGCGCTGATAAGATCGCCCACCCCCACCGGCTGGCGGGCAAAGTCATAGAGCGGACGGGCAATCAAGTAATCCCCTTGCGGGGTGGCCAGCAGCATCTCGAAGCGGCTGGAGTCCTGCGCCGCACGACCGAGATGCTTGACCAGCACCAGCTTGACGCCGCGGGCCAGCAGCTGATGGGCAGCCGCGCGGGTCTGATCCAGATCAGCCAGATGGGTATCGCAGAGGGTCTCCAGCTCCAGCAGGTTGGGGGCCATCATGTCGGCCACCGGCAGCGCCTGCTCGGTCAGGAAACGGGTGACGCCAGGAGCGACGATACACCCCTTCTCCGGGTGACCCATCACAGGGTCGCAGAAGTAGATGGCATCCGGGTTGGCCGCCTTGACAGCGTTGACCACGGTCAGGATCTCGTCCCCCTGCTCGGCGGAGCCAAGGTAGCCACTCAGCACGGCGTCACACTGGCTCAACACCTCGATATTGCCCAATCCTTTCACCAGCGCACTGATATGACCCGCCGGCATCGCCATCCCCTGCCACCCCTGGGCATATTGGGTGTGGTTGGAAAACTGCACCGTGTTGATGGGCCATACATCCATACCAAGGCGGCGCATGGGGAAGACGGCCGCGCTGTTGCCGGCACAACCAAAGACCACGTGGGACTGAATAGAGAGAACGGATTTCATCGGGAATACCACAGCAAAGGATCAGCAAGGTGGGCAATATATCGGATGAAGATAACGATGCGCCACCTTGGCGCGGGATGAACAGGCAATTTCCTGACTAAAGACAGGTTTTTTGCGCCATTTGGCCCGCCTCCACAGGGTGAGCGGCGCCATGATGTGCCGCGTCCCCGTCGTCACATGCCGTTGTGCTCTACAGCATGACGGGCAAAGTGATAGACCCATCCCTCATCACAAGGCATGTCACTGGGTGGCGAAATCAGCTCAGGCAATACCGTCACCTTGCCACCAGCGGCATATTGCAGCGCCATCAGGGCGCAGAGCACCGCATCGTAGCGATCGGTGCCGACCAGCACGTCCGCAGGCAGTAAGGCCGCCAGCTCGGGCCGTGCCGGGGAGGCCTTGCCGCCCACTTTGGCCAATGCCGGATAGACCTCCAGCACGGCACGACTGGCCTTCGGGGCAACGGTCGGCACCAGTTGCAGATCAGAGAGCCGCGGCAGCATGGAGAGCGCCAGAGTGGCGTTGTTGCCGAGCCGGTCGAAGGTGGCCGACAGCGGCTTCTTGCCATACTGCTGATACAACCAGCGCTCGCAGTCACGATAGGCGTAGGGGTTGTCTATCTCCCGTTCGGGCACGGCGCAGCTGTGTGGCTGGCCGTTGAGCAGATCCCGCAAGGCACGGGGAAAGGCGAGCGGAGCATCGATACCGAGCGCCAGTTGCGGGCAGGCTTCTATCTGCATCAGGGTCAGCTCGTTTTGCAGGGCCGGACGCAACAGGGCGGCCAGATCCGGCGCCACCCGCGAGCTCAAGCGAAACAGCGGCGACACCCCGAGCCAGTGCAGGCTGTTGGAGTCGGCCTGCCAGCCCACCACGGCCACCGCCTGGGCACTGCCCTGCCAGCCACGCACATCCCAGCCGATCCCGATTGCACTCATCTGCCCTGCCGTCATCAATCACCTCTGTTCGCCTGTCACAAGTTACAAGAGGCACAGGGTAATCAGCAGAGGCCTTTAACGCAAAGCGAACCGCCTTGGTCAGAACGATTTCTGGAAGTTCACCAGCGGCAAAATGGGGAAAACGCCGTTGGCGGCGTAGTTGGCCAACCCGATCTGCAAGCCATCGAGATGCTGGGTCGCATTGATAAAGCCGATCTGGAAGGTGGTACGCTCGGCGTAATTGACGAAGCCGACGTTGGCCAGCGCATTGCCCCTGGCGATATTGACCGCCCCCCAGTTGAGCCCCTGCACATTGTTGGTCAGGTTGACCAGCCCCAGATTAACGCCGGTATCCTGCCCTTCGTGCCAGTTGATGGCGTTGATGGCGACCCCGCCAAACTGGTGGCGCACCCGGCCAGCACCGAGGAAAATCCCGAGCTGCAGGCCGCGGAACTGATCCACATCGGAGAGGGCGAAGATCGGCAGATCAATGCCCTTCACCTGACCGGTCCGACCGTAGAGCAGCGAGGCGCGCGCCCCTTCCACCTGATGGGACGCGGGCAAATTGACCCCGGGCAGAGAGACCTGCACCGGGGTACTGGCCTGCGCGACACCGCACAGAGTAAGGGCGCTGCACAGGGTAAGGGCGCTGCGCGCCAGCAGCAGTCGGGAGAGTGTCATGGGAAGTTCCTTGGGCCATTGAGAGTGGCCCGATCCTAACAGTCAGGGGAGAGTGTGGGCACACCAGCAGGGACGAGGTGCGTCACGATACGTCACGGGTGGCCCTCTCACCTCTCCATCAGGACTTGCGAAAGCGCCACCTCAAGGACAATCGGCCACTTTTTCGCAACGAGTGGCCCCTCTTCCTTTCTTTGCCTGAGCGAACTGCCTAAAATAGTCGCCCTGCTGTATCCGGCATTCATCCATCTAGAGGATTTCCCATGGAGACGTTTCTGCTCGAAGGCCACCCCTTCGTTGCCTTGTGTGACCTTATCAAACATCAGGGGTGGGCCGATTGTGGCGGCGCCGCCAAAGCCCTCATTGCCGAAGGGCTGGTCGAGGTGGACGGTCAGGTGGAGACCCGCAAGCGCTGCAAGATCGTGGCCGAACAGGTGGTCAACTTCAACGGCATGAAGGTCGTGGTGAAAGAGGGCGTCAGCCCGGAGATTGGCTAAACCCGTTTCGGGGAGCCACTCTCCGGCAACCCGCTAGCTGGCCTTGATCGACAGGGTCAGCACAAAACGCGCCATCGCCTCATCCCCGTTCAATGACGGACAGGTGGCTACCACCCGGATGGGGCGATTGATGCGCTGACCGCTTGCCAACGATTCGTCGATCATGGCGTCAATCTCCTCCCCCGCTGCGCAGTCGAACTGCACATCCCCCTCCGGGCGTTTCAAAAACTCCCCCTGCACATCCTTGAAGGCAAAGTGCACCTTCTTGCGCCGCTGCCGCCCCTTCTCCATCACCAGCAGACCGCCTACCAGATCGGCGCCGGTCGCCAGCGCGCCAAAATACATGCTGCCCAGATGGTTGCGGGTACGCCATCCAAGGGGAATGCGAATGCGCAGCGCCTTGGCGTTCATCTCTTCGATGATCGGGGCACAAAACCCGATGACGGGAATATAGCGCCAGGCAAACAGCCGAAGTGCCAGATTGGCTTTGAAGCGTTGCAAATCCATATGCGAACTGATCCGATGAGTTAATGTAAACAACATGTTGCCTGCATCTGCGCCATTCGACAAGCACAGGGATCACGCTTACGACCTTTTGCCCAACGCAAAAAACAGAGGGAACCGTATCGGTTCCCTCTTTTCGTTCATGTCGCTGTTACAGCAAATGTGCCGCTCAGGCGCGCTTCTCTTCCAGCCAGGCCCCCTGACTCTGCATCTCGAACAGCTGGGCATAGTGACCGCCGAGGGCCATCAACTCACCATGGGTACCCCGCTCGCTCACCTGACCGCGGGAGAGCAGCAGGATCTCGTCCGCATCGACGATGGTCGAGAGGCGGTGGGCGATGGCGATGGTGGTGCGGCCACGACGGGCAGCAGAGATCGCCTGCGACAGCGCCAACTCGGTCTGGGAGTCCACGCTGGCCGTCGCTTCATCCAGAATGAGGATACGCGGATCCCCCACCAGCGCGCGGGCAAAGGAGAGCAGTTGCCGCTGACCGGCGGAGAGGTTCTTGCCCCCCTCCTCCATCAGGGTGTTGATCCCCTGTGGCAGGCTGCGCACAAAGTCGGCCAGCTGCACCTCGCTCAACGCCTGCCAGAGCCGCGCTTCGTCTATTCCGGCGCGGCCGAGACGCAGGTTCTCCGCCAGGGTGCCGACGAAGATAAATGGATCTTGCTGCACCAGCCCGATGCTGCGGCGCACCGCCGCCAGCGACAGGGTATCCAGTGCGTGATCATCGAAACGGATCTGCCCCTGATCCAGCGGATAGAAGCCCATCAGCAAGCTGATAATGGTGGACTTGCCGCTGCCGGTATGGCCCACCAGCGCCAGCATCTGGCCCGGTTTTGCGGCAAAACTGACCTCCCGCAGCACCTGCTGCTCACCATCGTAGGAGAAGCTCACCCGCTCGAAACTGACCCGCCCTTCCAACGGGCGCAGCTCGCCCTCGGTGCTCTCGCGGGTTTCATCGAGCAGGGCAAAGACCCGCTCCCCCGCCACCATCGCCTGCTGCAACTGGTTAAGCTGGTTGGTCATCTCGATGAGCGGTTCGATCATCCGTCCCAGATAGCTGATAAAGGCATAGAGCACCCCTACCTGAATAGCACCCGCGTGGCTCCCCCCCTCATGGGCAAACAGCGCCAACAGGCCGATCAGCACCATCATGTAGAAGAGATCGATTAGCGGACGCAGCAAAATGCCGTTGATCTTGAGGCTCTTGATCCGTGCCGACCAGTGTTGCTGGTTCACCTCGGCAAAGGCGTTGGCAAAGTGGCGCTCCTGCACCATAGCCTGAATGACCGGCATCCCCTGCAGCGACTCGTTGAGGCGGCTGTTGATGTCGGAGAGCAGGCTGCGGGTCGCTCGCACCACCGGCACGCTCAGTTTCTGGTAGAGCCACATCACCCCGCCCACGGCGGGCAGCAACAGGGAGCAGACCAGCATCAGCCGCAGATCCAGCAGCGCCATGGAGATGAGGATGCCGCACAAGAGCACCACTTTTTGCACCAGCAAGCCGATCACCTGCACATAGAGGTTCATGATCGCCTCGGTGTCGTTGGTGATGCGGGAAATCAGCGAGCCGGAGCGATGCTTGTCAAAGTAGCGGGCCGGCAAGCGGATGGCGGTGGCAAACACCTGCTCGCGCAAGGTTTGCACCACCGCCTGGGCGATACGGTTAAAGCGCAGGGATTGCAAATAGAAGCCCGCCGCCGAGAGTACCTGCAAGCCCAGATAGCCCGCTGCAATCAGGGCTATGGTGGGCAGCACGATATTGCGAGGCGCCAGATAGTCATCGATAAAGAGCTTGATCAGCAGCGGCCCGGCCACTTCGGCGCCGGTGGCGAGCAGCAGGCAAATCCCCGCCTGGATCAGCCAGCGAGGATACTGGGCGCAGTAGGCGAGCAGTCGTTTAATGGTCGGATTCACAGGCTCTCCTCCACCGCTTCTTCGAGACGCTGATAACGCACCATATCTGCGTACCAGCCATTGTGCGCCATCAGGGCACCGTGATGACCCCGCTCGCTGATGGCCCCCTGCTCCAGCACCAGGATCTCGTCGGCCTGCTCCACCGCCGTCATGCGATGGCTGACCAGGATCAGGGTGCGACGATGGGCCTTGAGGGCATGCAGAATTTGCTGCTCGGTGTGGGCATCCACCGCCGAGAGCGCATCATCGAGCACCAGAATGGGCGCATCCAGCAGCAGGGCGCGGGCAATGGCCAGCCGCTGTTTCTGGCCGCCGGAGAGGGTCACCCCTTTCTCCCCCACCTCGGTCTCATAGCCCTTGGGGAAACGCACGATATCATCGTGGACACAGGCAATGCGCGCCACCCGTTCGACCTCCTCGCGGCTCGCATCGGGTTTGCCGAGGGCAATATTGGCAGCGATGGTGGTGGAAAACAGGAATGGCTCCTGCGGCACATAGGCAAACTGGCTGCGCAATGTGGCGAGCGGCAGCTGGTCAATCGGAACGCCACCCATGACAATCGAACCGTGAGTCGGATTGGCAAGGCGCATCAACAGCTTGAGCAGGGAGCTCTTGCCTGCCCCGGTGCGCCCCACCACCCCGAGCATCCCCCCTTGCTTGAGGGTAACGTCGATATCCGCAAGCAGGGTGCGCTGCTCAAGTTGATAGCTCACCCCTTTGATCTGCAAAAGAAAGGCAGAGGTAAACGCGGCCGGCTGGGCAGGCTCTTCGATATCGCTGCGCTCCCCCAGCAGGCTTTCGATACGGGAGTAGGCGGCGCTGCCCCGCTCGATGATGTTGAACAGCCAGGCGATGGCAAACATCGGCCAGATCAGCTGGCCGAGGTACATGGTGAAGCTGGTGAGCTCACCCAGAGTCAGCTCATCGCGCAGCACCAGCACACTGCCCCCCGCCACCGCGAGGAAGTAGGAGCAACCGATACAGAGATAGATGACCGGATCGAATTTGGCATCGATGCGGGCCACCGCCATATTGCGCTCCCCCGCCTGTTTGGTCAGCTCGGCAAAGCCTTCATCTTCCAGCGATTCAACCGCATAGGATTTCAACACCCGCACGCCGGAAAGGGCCTCCTGGGTCTTGTTGTTGAGCCTGGAGAAGGCCCCTTGCGCCGCCTTGAACTGGGTGTAGATCTGGGTGCCGAAGCGGTTCATGAAATAGGCCATCACCGGCAGCGGCAACAAGGAGACCAGCGTCAACTGCCAGGAGTACTGGCTACACATGATGGAGAGCACCAATACCCCGACCATGATGGAGTCCACCAGAGTCAGCACCCCTTCGCCAGCGGTCATCTCCACCGCCTGAATGTCGTTGGTGGCATGGGCCATCAAATCGCCAGTACGGTGGCGCTGATAAAAATCGGGGCTCATCCGGGTGAAATGACTGAACAGGCGATTGCGCAACACATAGGCCAGACGGTAAGAGGCACCAAACAGCATCACCCGCCAGACGTAGCGCAGCAGATAAATCAGCACACCCAGACCAAACAGCCCCGCCAGATAGCGCATCAGAGTGTCATTGTCGAGACCGCCCTTGGTGATGCCATCCACCACCCAGCCCACCACTTTGGGCGGAATAACGGTCAACAGGGCCACCATCAGCAGCAGGGAGATAGCGGCCAGATAACGGGGCCACTGCTCCTTGAAAAACCAGCTCAATCGTAGAAATACGCTCACACCACCAACCTTTAGCGCTCTCTGCCCGTGACCGCTCCAAGGAGCGGCCATCAGAGAAGCCACGCAGAAATAGAAGAATGAAAACAATCGCCTCCGGCTGGAGGCGATTCGAACGAAAGCTCATCATATCCCGAACCGGGATGGTTGAGAATAATTACTATTTAATTCACTGTGACATGCGATCATCCCCTGATGAATAGGGATTATACGAATTTTCATGCTGCTCACCGGTCAACAGGAAGTGTGACACCTCTTCCCGGGTCTGGCTAAAGACCTGTTGCAACTGCTCCAGATCCGTCTCGCTCAGCACCTCGTTTTGCCGCAGGCGCCACTCCAGCTCGCCAGCCACCAGTTGCAAACGGGCCGCCGAGATATTGGCCGACACCCCCTTGAGGGTGTGCAGCAACTTGCTGGCCACCTCGGGCTGCTGACGGCGCAGGGCAGAGCGGATCTCCCACAGGTCGTCCTTGTGCTCCGACATGAACAGCTTGAACAGGATCTGCAACGCCTCCTTGTCCTGCTCCAGCCGCTTGAGGGCATCCTGCAGATCGAGGATCCCGATCATATCCGGCGGTTTCACCTCCATGATCCCTGCATGCTCCACTCCTTGCGGCTTTACCCACTGCAGCAGGTTGTTGTAGAGATCCAGCTTGCTCACCGGCTTGGTGACATAGCCATTCATCCCCACCCCCAGGCAACGCTCCTTGTCACCGGGCATGGCACTGGCGGTGAGGGCAATGATGGGCACATCGTGTTTGTCGACCATCTTGCGGATCTGGCGGGTGGCATCGAGTCCGTCCAGCACCGGCATCTGCAAATCCATCAGGATCACGTCAAAAGGCTGCTCGGCGACCCGCTCCACCGCCTCCCGACCATTGCTGACCACACACACCACCGCATCGACGCGCCGCAGATACTCGATGATGAGCTGCTGATTGACCCGGTTGTCTTCCGCCAACAGCACTCGGGTGCCCTGCAACAGGGATTTGAAGTGTTGCTGATCCCCCTGTGCCTCGGCCTTGCGCAGGTTGAGCTCGTAGGAGCTGCCGTTGAGCAGCTCGTCCACCTTGGCCAGCAGGGCATTTTCGGTCATCGGTTTGGGCAGAAAATGGGTCAGCCCCATGCTGTCCATCCGGGCGTGCAGCCCCTCTCTGGCCCAGGCACTGATCATCAGGATGGGGATCCGCCGCCACTGGCTGTGCTGATACATCTCCAGCGCCAGATCGAGCCCATCCTCCTGACCCATGCGCCAGTCGAGGATCGCCAACCGCAGATTCGGTCCCTCTTCACGGAGCAGCTGACGGGCACGGGAAAGGGAGTTAACCGGCAGCACCCGCACTCCCGCGCGAGTTAGAATGTCCCGGGCCAGATCCAGCACCAGTTCGTTGTCATCCATCACCATCACCAGCGGCTGGTTCTCGAAGAAGACTTTCCGTCCAGCCACGCCGTAGACCGCCTGCGCCATCGGGATATCAAACTTGAACAGAGAGCCGACGCCAGGCTTGCTCTCTACGGTGATCCGCCCCCCCATCAGCTCCACCAGCCGCTGGGAGATGTTGAGCCCAAGACCCGAGCCGCCATATTTTCGGGTATTGCCCGCCTCCAGCTGGGTAAACGCCTGAAACAGTTGGGTCTGCTTCTCTTCGGCAATGCCGATTCCGGTATCGCGCACACTGAAGCGGATCCGCATTGGGTGAGGATTGGCCAGCTCGATGCAGACTTCGACTTCACCGCGTTCGGTAAACTTGATGGCGTTGTTCACCAGATTGACCAGCACTTGTCCCAATCGCAAGGGATCCCCACGCAAAAAGACCGGCACCTCCGGTGACTTGCGAATAACCACTTCCACGTGTTTGCGCTCCGCCAGATCGGCAAACATGCCCGCCAGCGAATCCAGCTGCTCGCTGAGATCGAAATCAATCTCTTCCAGCGTCAGCTTGCCTGACTCCACCTTGGTCAAATCGAGGATATCGTTGATCAGCAGCAGCAAGGTATCTGAGGAGGACTTTATCTTGCCAAGGTAATCACGCTGTTGTTGATCCAGCTCGGTTTGCAGCGCCAGCGAGCTAAAACCTATGATGGCATTCATGGGGGTGCGGATCTCGTGGCTCATGTTGGCCAGAAAATCGCTTTTGGCCTGGGCCAGCAAGCCGGTCTGGCGCGACAACTCGCTCAGCTTCTGGTTGCGGCGCCACAGGGTGAAGGCCACCAGCGCAAAGCAGATCAAAGCCCCGCACAGCACCATCAGATAGAAGCGGTTCATCAAAGAGGAGGCGCGCTCCAGCTTGTCGAGTTTCCAGCGCACCAGACTCTCGATCACATGCATGTCGATGAGCTGGTAACGCAAGGTGTGATAGGCAATCACCTGCTGGCTCATCTCCTTGCTCAGGCGGATCAGGGTAGCGATCTCCGGCAAGTTGCCATAACGGGATTGCAACTGCTGTTGCAGCAGATCCAGCGTAGTCTGTTCACGTTTGTCCCAACTGCGCTGCAGATAGTTGCTCAGTTGCGCCAGCTCCTCCAGGTCGCGATGAAGCGCACTGTCTGACGGGCTTATCCCCCGCACCTTTTGAATCTGGGCCTGCAGGGGCGCATTGAGATACTCGATAGCCATCTCAATGGCATGAAGCCTGGCCAGCGCCATCAGATAGGTGTCCATGTCCTCAAGCAGTGCCTGGGAGAGATCGTCTTGCACCAGCTCGGGATCGCTTCTGACTTCCCGTACAAAACCGTCAAGGGTGATGGATAACTGGTTCAGGCGCTGCTGGACATTGCTGTCATTGGCCTGCTCCCGCCCAAGCAGATAGACGGTATCGGCGTTGATCCGGTTCAGCACCACCTCGGCCGCGTCGTTCAGGTCGTGGGCCTGTTGCTGCTGACTGAGCGACTGCCAGCAGTAGCCCGAAAAGGCGAGCAGCAAGGCAACGATCAGCCCTGGCACAGCACGGTTTTTCCGTGATCCTTTATTCATCCCGTCTCGACTCTCATCTGGTGGTCGCTGAATTATCCGGTTAGGCAATGAACCCAGGGGGAATTATCCACTCCCGCTGGGCACTGTGTTACCGTTATTGCTCTGATATTTCGCTATTGTTTCGCGATTGCTTCATTCTGGCTTCTCATCATATCCCCGGCCAGCGCTGATTTAGAAGGAACCAATTATGTCATTTATCACTACTTATTGTAGCCACTGCTTTACCAGGAACCGCCTGCCCGTTACCCATATCGATACATCTGCCAAATGCGGGCGCTGCAAATCCCTCCTGTTCAGCCAGACCCCTTGCCTCGGGAAGGCGGATAACTTCGATACCCTGATCAACTCAGATATCCCGGTCGTGGTCGATTTCTGGGCCAGCTGGTGCGGCCCCTGCCAGCAGTTTGCTCCGGTATTTCATGAGGTTGCCCATGAACTCGAACCACGGATGCGCTTTGTCAAAGTCGATACCGAGCAGCAGAGCACCATTGCCGCCCGTTACGCCATTCGCAGCATCCCCACCCTGATGGTCTTCAAACAGGGCAAACTGGTGAACCAGATAAATGGCTCCTTGCCCAAGAGCATGTTCAAGCAATGGCTGGAACAGTTCATGGATGTTTGATTTATATTTCGCACATGTTTTATTTATGTGTTCATTTCCTCATTTTTATCAATGAGTATGTGAGTAGAGGCTGATTTTCAACATGTGAGTCTGTTTCAAACAAGTGAATGGATGTAATCTCGGCAACACAAAAACAACCATAAATTAACCAAGAGAACATTATGCACACATCAGCTGTACCCTCTGCTCCATCTCGCTGGCTGGACATCAAATCAGGGATCGTCATCCTGGATGTCTTGCTACTTTGTGCCATGCTCGCCTGGCTCCCGTTTGACCCCATGGTCAACAAGGGGCTGGGCATTCTGGTCTTTATCGCCATCCTCTGGCTGACCGAAGCACTGCACGTCACCATCACCGCGCTGCTGGTACCCCTGCTGGCTACCGTGCTCGGGGTGTTTGACATGAGCAAATCCCTCACCGATTTTGCCAACCCGATCCTGTTCCTCTTTTTTGGCGGTTTCGCCCTCGCGGCAGCCCTCTCCAAACAGGGACTGGATACCCTGATGGCAGGCAAGGTGATGCACCTGGCCAATGGTCATCTGGGTTGGGGCGTCATCCTGCTCTTTACCATCACAGCCGCCATGTCGATGTGGATCAGCAACACCGCTACCACCGCCATGATGCTGCCACTGGCGATCGGTATGCTGGCACGCCTCGATAGCAAAAAAGAGCGCGCCACCTTCGTCTTCGTATTGCTGGGGATCGCCTACAGCGCCAGTATCGGTGGCATCGGTACCCTGGTGGGTAGCCCACCCAACGCCATCGCAGCCGCCCAGATGGGGATTGGCTTCACTGACTGGATGAAATTCGGTGTTCCAGTAGTGCTGATCCTGATGCCCTGCGGCATTGCCCTGCTCTATCTGGTAACCCGCCCGCGTCTCAGCCACCGCGTCGAGATCCAGGATGTCACCATCAACTGGACCCGCGAGCGTAAAGTGACGCTGGCAATCTTCCTGACCACCGTTGTGCTCTGGATCGGCTCACAACCCATCTCCAACGCCTTTGGCGGTATTCCGCAACTCGACACCCTGATTGCCATGGGCGCCATCGTAGCCATCGTGGTCAGCCGTGTCGCCAGCTGGGATGACGTCAACCAGAACACCGACTGGGGCGTACTGATGCTGTTTGGCGGCGGTCTGACCCTGAGCGCCATTCTCAAAGCCACTGGTACCAGCGCCTTCCTGGCCAGCCATCTGTCGGCCGTACTCTCCAACGCCAACATTTTTGTTGTGTTGCTTATGCTGGCCGCCTTCGTGGTGTTCCTGACCGAGCTGGTCTCCAACACCGCCACCGCCGCACTGTTGGTTCCCCTGTTTGCCGGTGTCGCCGAGGCGCTGGGGGTATCACCTGTGGTGATGTCGGTGTTGATCGCTATCGGTGCCTCCTGTGCCTTTATGCTGCCGGTCGCCACGCCGCCCAATGCCATCGTCTTTGCCAGTGGCCACATCCGCCAGAGGGAGATGATGAAAGCCGGTATGGCTCTGAACGTGGTCTTTACCGTGTTGCTCGCCCTGCTGGCCTACTTCGTTGGCGATATCCTCTGATTCAACTCCCCCCAATAAACAAAAACCCCCGCATTGCGGGGGTTTTCTCATTTATGAATCTGATTAGCCGATGTTGCAGGCCTTCAGATCCCAGATCCGATCCACATAGTCCTGAATAGAGCGGTCGGAGTTGAACTTGCCCATGGTGGCCGAGTTGATGATGGCCTTCTTCGCCCACAGTGCCGGATCCCGATACCAGGTATCGATCAGCTTGTGTGCATCCGAGTAGGACTGGAAGTCCGCCAGGGTCAGGTAAGGGTCTCCCCCTTCCAGCAAGGAGCGCTTGATGGAGGCCAGTTCACCCGGACGACCAGGCGTGAAGTAGTCGGTATCAAACCAGTCCAGCACGGCTTTGAGCTCGGAATTGGCATAGTAGAAGTCGTACGGGTTGTAACCGCGCGCCTTCAGCGACTTCACTTCGTCCACGTTCAAACCGAAGATGGCACAGTTTTCGGCCCCCGCCTCTTCGGCGATCTCGATGTTGGCTCCATCCAGCGTCCCGATGGTGATTGCACCGTTGAGTGCCATCTTCATGTTGCCGGTACCGGATGCTTCATAACCTGCAGTAGAGATCTGCTCGGAGACATCTGCCGCCGGGATCAGCTTCTCGGCCAGACTCACGCGATAGTTCGGCATGAACACCACTTTCAGCTTGCCCTGGATACGAGCATCGTTATTGACCCGATCCGCCAGCTTGTTGATGGCATAGATGATGTCTTTGGCCAGCTTGTAACCGGGCGCCGCTTTGGAGCCGAAGATAAACACGCGCGGATGCATGTCATAGTCCGGGTTGGCCAGCAGGCGACGATAGAGCGCCATGATGTGAATAAGGTTCAGCTGCTGGCGCTTGTACTCGTGCAGACGCTTGATCTGGACGTCAAAGATCGCCTCGGCACTGACATCGATACCGGTTTCGTCCTTGATGACCTTGACCAGCTTCTCTTTGTTGTGACGCTTGATGGTCATGAACTGCTGCTGGAACGCCTTGTCGTCGGCAAACTTCACCACGCCACGCAGTTTGTCCAGTTGCAGCGGCCACTCCTTACCCACCACTTCGTTGTAGAGACCCGCCAGCTCCGGGTTGCACGCCAGCAGCCAGCGACGCGGGGTTACCCCGTTGGTCACGTTGCACATTTTTTCCGGCCACAGCTCGGCATACTCGGGGAAGAGATCTTCCTTCACCAGCTTGGAGTGGATCTCGGCCACACCGTTCACTTTGGACGAACCGATCACGCACAGGTTGCCCATGCGAACCTTGCGCACATCTCCCTCTTCGATGATGGAGAGCTTGGCTTTGATAGCATCGTTGCCCGGCCACTTGGGCTCCACCAACTCGTTCAGGAAGCGGGCGTTGATCTCGTAAATCACCTCCAGATGGCGAGGCAGTACTTTCTCGAACAGGCTGACCGACCACTTCTCCAGCGCTTCCGGCAACAGAGTGTGGTTGGTATAAGAGAAGACCTGATAAGAGATAGCCCAAGCGGCATCCCAGTTCAGATCTTCCTCGTCAACCAGCACCCGCATCAGTTCCGGGATGGCGACAGTCGGGTGAGTATCGTTGAGCTGAATGGCAATTTGCGCGGCAAAGTTGCTGAAGTCACTGCCATGGACCCGCTTGTAGCGGCGCATGATGTCCTTGATGGAGCAAGCACAGAAGAAGTACTGCTGGATCAGACGCAGCTCTTTACCTGCATCGGTCTCATCGTTCGGATACAGCACCTTGGAGATGGTCTCGGCCTGGGCTTTCTCAGCCTGGGAGTCGATGTAACCACCGGCGTTGAACACGTCCCAGTCGAAAAACTCGGAGGCGCGGGATTCCCACAAACGCAGGATGTTGACGGTATGACCGCCAAAACCGACCACCGGAATATCCCAAGGCACCCCTTTAATCTTGCGACCGGCGTGCCATACCTTCTTCAGGCCACCATTGTCACCAAACACGGTCTCGACGTAGCCATAGAGCGGCACTTCTTGCACCGACTCGGGGCGGCAGATCTCCCAGGGGTTGCCATATTCACGCCAAGAGTCCGGACGCTCGATCTGGCGGCCATCCTGGATTTCCTGACGGAACAGACCGTGTTCGTAGTGGATACCGTAACCAACCGCCGGATAGTTCAGAGTGGCCAGCGAGTCGATAAAGCAGGCAGCCAGACGACCCAGGCCGCCGTTGCCAAGTGCCATGTCCGGCTCTTGCTCGCACAGGTCGGTCAGTTCCAGACCGAGTTCGCCCAGCGCCTCTTCGCAAGTCTTGTAGAGGGAGAGGTTGTGCAGGTTGTTGGAAGTCAATCGTCCCATCAGGAATTCAGCAGAGAGATAGTGAATCGCACGAGTATCTTTCTTGAAATGAGTCTGCTGAGTGCGGGTCAGGCGCTCGTACACCTGTTCATTGACGGCCGCCGCAGTGGCTTTCCACCACGCTTCGGGAGAGGCTTTCTGTTCGCTTGTTCCCAAGGTAGAACGCAGGTGACGCACGATACTCGCCTTGAGCTGATCTTTATCCAGTTGGAGATCCTGGTCTGTCTTCTTCTTGGTAGCCATAAACCATATTCCTTCGTTACAAATAAAATTGTTATCCCGCTTGCGGGACCGGCGCTGTTGTTATCTCAAAATATGTACCGGCGTGAGAATACTAACTAAAGCGGCAGAATTAAAAGTTAACGCAAGTCACACTTTAACCGATAAAAACAGCCTGAAAAGCTTGAAAACCCTTTCCTTTAATTGATCGCACAAAAACAAACATTCCCTTTATTATCATAAGCTTAATGAAACAATAAAAATATTCTGGCATGAATAGGTTTTCAGAGATTGCCAAGCCTTGAAAATCCCTGAAAATAGGCAGCAAGACGGCACATTGAAACCGGTTTCAATGTGCCTGAAAAATTACCGTATAAATATGAAGCAATCATTGCACCCTTAAAGATGTGCCTTGAACTGATTACTCAATGGATCGTAATGGTACCCAATCTGATCCAGACGTCCTGCCAACTGCTCTTCACTCATATCGTAATAGGCCAGCAACTCCTCCAACCCGTCACACTCAAGCCTTAGCTTCTCATTGATGATGCCCAGTAAGATGTTGGCATCAAGACGTTGCAAGGTACTGATATCCATGGCGGCACCTCCTGTAAATGACCTGTATAACCATGGGCGGTTACGCAAGGTTTGTCCATAGTACGAAAAACACCCAGTCTGTTTTATATTAAATAGTCTTTAAAAACATAACCTTACTAACGACACATGCCAACGCCATCACATTATTCAGCAAAAACACCTTGTCACTGCCACAGGATAGAACTACTGTATACACATACAGCTTGGATATTCATACAGGAACCCCATATATGAACCAGCCCCTGCACTCACTGCCCTTTGCGATGAATCGTGTCATGAGCAAGCCCTGGCCAACCAGAACCGCCTGCAAAGCGGAGTTGCCCCATTATGGTGTGACTATCCAGTCTGATGATCAGTTTCTGAGCGAGCTGACAAAGCTTGGGGAGGCTCATACCGGCTGGATCTTGTTGATCGCCCCGCCGGGACGCCCCACAGTCAGCCGTCTGGAAGAGCGAGGTATCGATCCCAAGAGAGTGCTGGTGGTACATAGCCCCAAAATCAAGAACTGGCAGCAAACCCTGGAGCGCAGTCTGGGCAATGGTCACTGCGCCGCCGTATTTACCTGGCTACCCGAGCAGATCGAGCTGGATCACGTCAAGCTGCAGCGACTGGGACAGCAATCTGGCGTACTCACCCGCTTCTTTGGCGCGAAACGGACTAACCTCGGCACACCTCTGCTGGCCTATGCAGAGCAAGATATCTATCTCAATCATTAAGACAAAAAACGAACGCCTACGCAGGCTCTCCTGCGGGTCGCAGTGACAGAAGGGCGCAAACAATATGTGACCAGCGGCTTTATTTGAAAGACAAGCTTGCAACAGCCTGACGGTAGGCATCGGAGATCATTTGATCCTGCTTGCTGCAAGCAGACAAACATCAAAAGATGCAACGGATAAAGCAGCAGAAAATAAAATCTGAACTGGACAATCATGCAGCCCAAGTATTCAAACCTGCAGGACTTCCTGCCCACCAGCGAACCCGTTTGAGCAATATGATGAGGCTGAAAGTCATTGCATTCATTTGAGCTGATCACGACAATTTGTCCACCGGAGTGACCCTCTCCTTGAAATACCGGGTAACAAGGGGTATAACCACGCGTTTTATCAGGTGTAATAAGTGAGCGGTATGATGCAAGCCCCCTTTTGGCAGACCAAGAGTCTGCAGCAGATGACTGAATCCGAATGGGAATCCCTCTGCGATGGTTGCGGAAAATGCTGCCTCAACAAGCTGATCGATGAAGATACCGACGAACTGGTTTTCACCAATGTCGCCTGCAATTTGCTTAACACCAAGACCTGTCAGTGCTCTGATTACGCCAATCGTTTCAAAAAAGAGCCTGACTGTCTGCAGATCACCCATGACAAGATCGCCGAATATGACTGGCTCCCCTCAACTTGCGCATATCGCCTGCTGTCTGAAGGTGACGCTCTTCCAGAGTGGCATCCTCTGCTGACCGGCAGTCGTTCCGCGATGCATCAGGCTGGTCAATCCGTCCGTGGCAAGGTCATTCACGAGGATCAGGCGGGTGAATGGATCGATCACATCATCACCTGGGCCAGCTAACGCGCTCAACCCGCTATTTTCCAGAGACAAGGGCTGCACAATGTGCAGCCCTTGTTGTTTCTGCAAGCAGGGTTTGTAGCTTCACACATATCTGGCTGGCTAAACCAGACACCCTCCCAGCTGCGCATTGAGAGAGGCCGAGACAGAGGCAGAGGCAGAGGCAGAGGCAGAGGCAGAGGCAGAGGCAGAGGCAGAGGCAGAGGCAGAGGCAGAGGCAGAG
>NZ_JAPDCN010000003.1:0-375855 GCF_027706185.1 Aeromonas sp. Y318-3 | reverse complement strand
CAGAGGCAGAGGCAGAGGCAGAGGCAGAGGCAGAGGCAGAGGCAGAGGCAGAGGCAGAGGCAGAGGCAGAGGCAGAGAATGATTCCATAGTCACAGGCTTATGGGTATTGCTTGATACCCGCGATGGCGCCTCTGTTCACCCCTTAAACCTGATCAGCTGTTCCACGAGCCATAGCAACACTGATGAAATGGCAGGCAAAGCAACCGCCTATCCCCTTAGAGTGCTAATAAAGCATAATCGCATTACAGACGGGGCCTAGGTCAATCCTGGTGAGCCCCTCCCCTTAATCCTCTTCGAATACCCAGTAACAACTGTTGTGGTTGCGATGGAACTGGAGGCGATTCACAGGGGATGATTACTCCCCCTGAATCGCACGCATAAAAAAACCGGCGCCTTGGCGCCGGTTTTTGCTCACTATCTCTCGATTACAGAGAAGCAGTGAAGGTACGGGTGATGACGTCTTGCTGTTGCTCTTTGGTCAAAGAGTTGAAGCGAACGGCATAACCGGATACGCGGATGGTCAACTGCGGATATTTCTCCGGGTTTTCCATGGCGTCCAGCAGCATTTCACGGTTCATCACGTTAACGTTCAGGTGCTGACCACCCTCTACGTTGGATTCGTGGTGGAAGTAACCGTCCATCAGGCCAGCCAGGTTGGCTTTCTGGGCTTCCATATCTTTACCCAGTGCGTTCGGAACGATGGAGAAGGTATAGGAGATACCATCTTTAGCGTAAGCGAACGGCAGCTTGGCTACGGAAGTCAGGGAAGCAACAGCACCTTTCTGGTCACGACCGTGCATCGGGTTTGCACCCGGGCCGAACGGAGCACCGGCACGACGGCCATCCGGGGTGTTACCGGTCTTCTTGCCATATACCACGTTGGAGGTAATGGTCAGAACAGACTGGGTAGCAACAGCACCACGGTAGGTGTTCAGCTTCTGAATCTTCTTCATGAAGCGCTCAACCAGGTCACAGGCGATATCATCAACGCGAGCGTCGTTGTTACCGAACTGCGGGTATTCGCCGTCGATTTCGAAGTCGATGGCAACGCCATCTTCGTCACGAATCGGCTTGACCTTGGCGTACTTGATGGCAGACAGGGAGTCAGCCGCTACAGACAGACCAGCGATACCACACGCCATGGTGCGATATACGTCACGGTCGTGCAGCGCCATCAGAGAGGCTTCGTAGCTGTACTTGTCATGCATGTAGTGGATGATGTTCAGCGCAGCAACGTATTGCTTGGCCAGCCAATCCATGAAGTGGTCCAGACGATCCATTACGTCGTTGTAGTCGAGGTACTCGGACTTGACCATCTCGGTTTTCGGACCGACCTGGATCTTGAGCTTCTCGTCCATACCACCGTTGATTGCATACAGCATGGTTTTGGCCAGGTTGGCACGAGCACCGAAGAACTGCATCTGCTTACCAACGATCATCGGGGATACACAGCAAGCGATGGCGTAGTCATCGTTGTTGAAATCCGGACGCATCAGATCGTCATTCTCGTACTGAACGGAAGAGGTCTCGATGGATACCTTGGCACAGTACTTCTTGAAACCGACCGGCAGCTTCTCGGACCACAGGATGGTCAGGTTCGGCTCAGGGGACGGGCCCATGGTGTACAGGGTGTTCAGCATACGGAAGCTGTTCTTGGTGACCAGAGTACGGCCATCAACGCCCATACCAGCCAAGGTCTCGGTCGCCCACATCGGGTCGCCGGAGAACAGTGAATCGTATTCCGGAGTACGCAGGAAGCGAACCATACGCAGCTTCATGACCATGTGGTCCATCAGCTCCTGGGCTTCTTGCTCGGTGATCAGGCCTTTCTGCAGGTCACGCTCGATGTAGATATCCAGGAAGCTGGAGGTACGACCGAAGGACATGGCTGCACCGTTCTGGGACTTGACTGCCGCCAGGTAGGCGAAGTAGGTCCACTGTACGGCTTCTTTGGCGTTCTTGGCCGGTACGGAGATATCGCAACCGTACTTGGCAGCCATCACCTTCATCTGTGCCAGGGCACGGTGCTGCTCGGAGATCTCTTCGCGCAGACGGATGGTGGCTTCCAGGTTGACGCCGTTTTCCAAGTCAGCTTGCAGGGACTTGAACTGAGCCAGTTTGTCGGCCATCAGGAAGTCAACACCGTACAGAGCAACACGACGGTAGTCACCGATGATACGGCCACGGCCGTAGGCATCCGGCAGACCGGTGATAACACCAGACTTACGGCAGTTCAGGATGTCTTTGGTGTAAACGTCAAACACGCCCTGGTTGTGAGTCTTGCGGTATTCGGTGAAGATCTTCTCGACCATCGGGTCCAGTTGACGACCGTACACTTCGCAAGAAGTTTTAACCATCTTGATACCGCCGTTGGCGATGATGGCGCGCTTCAGCGGCTTGTCAGTCTGCAGACCAACGATCTGCTCCAGGCTCTGATCGATATAACCGGCATCGTGTGCGGTAATGGTGGAGGGCAGGTCAGTATCAAAATCAACCGGCGCATGAGTGCGGTTCTCGATTTTGATCCCTTCCATGACCTTGTCCCACAGCTTGGTGGTCGCTTCGGTCGCGCCAGCCAGGAAGGACTCGTCACCTTCATACGGGGTGTAGTTCTTCTGGATGAAGTCACGGGTGTTGACAGAGGTCTGCCATTCACCGGCCGCGAAGCCTTCCCATGCTTTTTGGAACTGTTCGTTAAGTTCTGCCATTTTTCATTACCTCACACGGTATTGATGTAGTATCCCGCAATCATCCTTAATGATGACGACGGAAGATAAACCAGTAAGTCAGACCAACCATCACGCCACCACCGATGATATTGCCGATGGTCACGGGGATGAGGTTGTGTAGGACAAAGTTGGATACGGTCAGGTCAGCAAAGGTTGCCGGATCCTGGCCGATGGCCTGCCAAAATTCCGGACTAGCCACGCTGTGGATAGCGATACCAACCGGAATCATAAACATGTTTGCGATGCTGTGCTCGAAACCTGAGGCAACGAACATGGCAACAGGCAGCAGCATAACCACTACCTTGTCAGTCGCGCTGCGGGCACCAAAGGCCATCCATGCAGCAAGACATACCATCAGGTTACAGAGGATACCGAGCGCCACCGCTTCGAAGAAGGTGTGGTGAATTTTGTGTTGGGCCACTTTGAGGGCGTTAAGGCCCCACTGACCGTCTGCTGCCGTGTACTCTGCAGAAACGATGATCAGCGCCACCATCAGCAGACCGCCAATCAGGTTACCGAAGTAGACCAGACCCCAATTCTTGAGCAGCTGAGCCCAGCTGATGCGATTGGCAGCCTTGGCCACCAGTGTCAGGGTGGTGGAGGTGAACAGCTCGGCACCGAGCAGCACACAGAGAATAAGTCCGAGAGAGAAGCAGAGACCGCCCACCAGCTTGGCCATACCCCAAGGCATGGAGCCGGTTCCGGTCGTCACTGTGATGTAGAAGATAAATGCGATGGCGATGAAAGCGCCTGCGGTGATGGCCAGTGGAATGACCTTGTATGCCGGCTTGGTAGCCTTGGCATAGGTGATGTCTTCAGCCAGTGCAGCGATGGCTTCGGGCTTGAGACAATCGAATGGAGATTCAGCTTTCAATTATTTTCTACCTGAATGTTTTGCCTGTTGAAATCATAACAAAGGGCCAAATAGCCAAAATTGACATTGATCAAGTTTATCAGAGTGCGAATGTAATTTTACTACAAATATTTTAGTGCGATGGCTACGCCACTTTACACCAGGTATCAGCTGAAACAGAAATATCACATTTTTAATGCAATGATTTTAAAGAATTTATTCCAGAGCATGGAAATGTGGCATTGGCAAGATATCTTTGCAGATCGACAGCACATCCCCTGCCCTGCCATCAACCCCCTTAGGGGTATTTTTTGTTTTTTATTTCATCTTTGAATAACTATCCCGTGCCTTGCTGCACGATAAACAGAAGGGGCCACTCGGCCCCTTCCTTTACAGCAACAATCACGCCCAGTGATGGGCTCGCTTGGCCTTCTGCAGCTTCTCGTAAGCCGCCAGCAGCTTCTGGTGCAGCGGGAACTGGGAGAGCGACAAGTCGGCCGCCTCCAGACCGTGGAAGCGTGCTTCGCCAGTGGCGTTGGCCCATGCCTGTGCCAGCGTCTCTTCACCATACATGCGGGTGAAGACGGCGCGATACTGCTCCGGATCCCGCTCCTCGTCGAGGAACAACTCGACGCAGGCACGCAGGGCGCGGTAGTAGCTGGCTCGCTCGGCAGTGAACACCGACTGGTTGAACTCCATGGTCCAGTCGATGAGATCCAGTGCGGTCTCCAGCTCACCGGCGGCCAGCGCCAGCATGGCTTTCAGCTCGCCAACGCGCAGGGTGTGCAGCGCGGTACCCTTGGCAGCGGCGATGCCCAGCAGCTCGCGTACACGGGTACGCTCGTCGTGCCCCTCTTCATCCAGTTGATCAAACAACGCCATGTACTGCTCGGCATCCCAATCAAGTGATGGCAGTGCCAGGATCACTTCGCGCAGGTTGGCGCCCATATTGTTGTTGGCCAACAGCAGATCTTCAGCCGGATAGATGTCGGACATGCCCGGCACCAGGATGCGGCAGGCGTAGACACCCAGATGCTCGTAGTCGGCGATATAGACCGGCTGCTCCAGCTCATGGAAGATGCCGATCAGGTGATCGAACTCCTCCTGCGAGGTGCCACGAAAATCCCAGTCGGCAAACTCGAAGTCCGCATCCTGCTTGAACAGATCCCAGCTGATAAGGCCCGAGGAGTCGATGAAGTGAGTCTCGAGGTTATGGTGATCCGCAACCTGCTCGTTATCGAATGACGGCGGCACGAACACGTCGAGATCTTTGAGACCACGGCCCTGCAGCAGCTCGGTCACGGTGCGTTCGAAGGCCACTTCGAAGCGCGGGTGGGCGCCGAAGGAGGCAAAGCAGGTGCCGTTGCTCGGGTTGAGCAGCACCACACAGATGACCGGATAACGGCCACCGAGGGAGGCATCGAAGCTGTAAATGGGGAAGCCTTCCGCTTCAAGGGCGGCGATGGAGGCGGCAATTCCCGGATAACGGGCAATCACCTCGTCCGGGATCAGCGGCAAGCTGATGGCCTCGGCAATGATCTTGTTCTTCACGTGGCGCTCGAACACCTCGGAGAGCGCCTGGGTGCGCGCTTCGGTCTTGGTGTTGCCAGCGCTCATGCCGTTGGAGACATAGAGGTTGCCGATGATGTTCATCGGGATGTAGACGGTCTCGTGATCGGACTGACGCTCGAACGGCAGGGCGACGATACCGCGCTCTTCGTTGTTTGACTGCAGATCCACCAGCATGTCGGCGGTCACTTCACCGTCCGGGTTGTAGAACTTGCGGGTGAAGCTGTCGAGCAGACCGGCCGGGAACTGGTCACCCTCGATGGGGAACCACTTCTCGTTCGGGTAGTGAACGAAATCGCCGTTGGCGACCTGCTCGCCCAGATAGAAGTCGGCGAAGAAGTAGTTGGTGGAGAGACGCTCGAAATATTCGCCAAGGGCAGACGCGAGGGCCGCCTTCTTGCTGGCACCCTTGCCGTTGGTAAAGCAGAGGGCGCACTCTTTGTCGCGAATATGCACCGACCAGACGTTCGGCACGGGGTTGAGCCAGGAGGCCTCTTCGATATCAAACCCTAAGGCTTGCAGCTTGGTCTGGAAGCGTTCGATGGAGTCTTCCAGCGCCGCGTCCTTGCCGGGAATAAAAGTGTGGTCAGTCATCACGATATCCTGATTTTTATTGGCTCATGTTCGGCCGCAGATAATAGCAGGGGTCGGCAGCTTTGGCAGGACAAAAATCAGCAAACAGGGGTGAGTCGCACGGTGAGAAACCGGCTTGCCCCCTCTCCCCCGCCACAAACAGCGCGGGCCCGGGGATTGCCCGGGCCCGCTGGTTACGCGACGCGATAAACCGTCAGAGCTGCTTGCCCTGGCTCGCAATCACCTGGCTGTACCAGTGGAAGCTCGCTTTCTTGATCCGGCGAAGGGAGCCCCCCTGCTCGTCACGCTCCACATAGACGAAGCCGTAACGCTTCTGGTAGCCGTTGAGCCAGCTCAGGATGTCGGTGAACGACCAGGCGCAGTAGCCGAGCAATTCCACCCCATCCTGCATCGCCTCCTGGCACGCCTTGACGTGGCTGCGCAGGTAATCGATGCGGTACTCATCGTTCACCTTGTCGCCCGCCTCCAGCTTGTCGAACTCGCCAAGACCGTTCTCGGTGATCATCAGCGGCAGACCATAGCGGGAAGAGAGGCGACGCAGGGCGATACGCATCCCGGTCGGGTCGATGGCCCAGTCCCAGTTGCTGGTCTCAAGGTGCGGATTGGGCGCCGTCTTGTAGAGGCCCGGGATGCCGCTGGACGGTGTAGTGCCCTTCTTGCCGGTGGTGTTGATCCGCTGCAGGGTCTGACCGCCCAAGGGGTTATCAGTGTAGGTCAGGGTGTAGTAGTAGTTGACGCCGATGTAGTCGGGCGTCCCCTCTCGCAGCAGCTCCATATCACCCGGCAGGATCTCCGGCGCCTCGCCGTTTTCTCGCAAGTAAGCGAGCGCCGCCTGCGGATAGCGGCCAAAGCAGTAGGCATCCAGCCACCAGAGGTTGTTGAACTCCTCGGCGTTCTCATAGGCCAGCATATCTTTCGGATTGCACGACGCCGGATAGGCAGGGGAGTAGGCAAAGCTCGGGCCGATGAGGCCATTTGGCACATGCTGGCGAAACGCCTTGATCACTCGGGCATTGGCCAGAAACGCGATGTGGTTGGCGGCAAAGAAGCGCTTGCGATCCTGCACGGCAGGCGGATGGGTGCCGAGCTGATAGGCGTTGGTCAGGTTGTAGTTCTGCTCGTTAAGCGACACCCAGTACTTCACCTTGCCGGCAAAACGCTGATAGAGGGTCACGCAGTAGCTCTCGAAATCCTCGATAATGCGTCGGTCTTCCCAGCCGCCGTACTCATCCTGCAGCGCCTGCGGCAGATCCCAGTGATAAAGGGTCAGCACCGGTTCGATCTGGTGGGCCAAGAGGGTGTCGATCAGCTTCTCGTAGAAGGCCAGCCCCGCCTCGTTCACCTCCCCCCGACCGGTGGGATAGATGCGCGGCCAGCTCACCGAGAAGCGGTAAGCCTTGAGCCCCATCTCGGCCATCAGCGCCACGTCCTCTTCCATGCGGTGGTAGTGATCCACCGCCACATCGCCGTTGCTCCCCTCAAAGGTCTTGCCCGGCAGCTTGGTGAAGAGATCCCACACCGAGGGCCCCTTGCCATCGGCATTCCAGCCTCCCTCCACCTGATAGGCGGCGGAGGCGGCGCCCCACAGAAAATCGCTCGGGAAGTCGTTGAACTTGTGGTGATGCATCTGGTGTTGCTCCTTCTGCGCTGATGGTGTCAGCCATCTCTGATAACTCGGCGCCCCCGTGCCGGGGCATCCGAAATGAATTGGCATAAGCATCCATCACTTCTAAAATTCCGTCCAATGACAAATTTGACCACTCAACATTCCCAACAGGAATGAAAGGAGCCCTGATGGAGCTACGGGATCTGAAAGCTTTCGTCACTCTGGGGGAAGTGCTGCACTTCGGCCAAGCAGCGGTACGTCAGCATGTTACCCAGTCGGCCCTGAGCAAACAGATAAGGCGGCTTGAGGAGGAGCTGGGCGGCGAGCTGTTCGAGCGCAACGCCAGTACCACTCGCCTCACCGGACTGGGCAGGGCGCTGTATGAGGATGCCCGCGCAGTGGTCATCCAGAGCGAGCTGCTCTCGCGCACCGCCCGCGACGTGCTGGCGGGCAATGTCGGCACCCTGCGCATCGGCTTTGGCGTGGCCACCAAAATCCTGGTGCCCGCCGCCATTGCCCGTTTTCGCGCCGAGCGGCCGCAAGTGACCATCGAGCTCAACGATCTCTCCACCCACCACCAGCTACTGGCGCTCAGTGAAGGCAAGCTGGATCTCGGTTTTTGCCGCATGCCCGCCCCCAAGGGGTGGCACGCCCTGCCGGTGGTCGAAGCCCACTTTGTCGCCGTACTGCCCGCCAGCTACCGCGATGTGAGGGAGTTGGCGGATCTGGTGGACAAACCGCTGGCGATCCTGCGTCGAGACAAGGCGCCGTCGTTTTACGATCACCTGATGAACTATCTGGCCCAGAGCGGGCTGCGTTTTCGCGATATCCAGTACGTCAACGACTTCGCCGCCGGTGTTGCCACCGCGGCGGCAGAGATCGCCTGGACCCTGGTGCCCTCCTCCACCACCATCGAGCACCCGGATGTGCTCACCCTCCCCTTGAGAGACGGGGAAGCCTGCTGGACCATTGGCCTTATCCGTCCGCCCCACAGCAAGGGGCCCTTGATCGATGCCTTCTGGGCAACCATCGCCGATATGGCGCCAAGATAAACACGCCGTTGGCAAACAGCAGATGGCGGCCGCGCATCAACGATAGCGTTCGACGATACGCGCCAACTCGCCGCTTTGTCGCAGCTGTTGCAGGGCACGGTTGAACTCGGTTATCCGGGTATTGAAGCGGGAGTGCTTGCCGATGCAGAGATTGAACGGGGTAGAGGCAAGCTGCAGCGGCACCTCGACCACCTGCCCGGACAATCCCAGCTGGTTGAGTTTGAAACGAGCCACCAGTGGGTCGGTCACCATCAGATCCCCCCGACCCGCCGCCAGCATTTTGAAGACATTATCAACATTGATGGTGTGATGAACGGTGAAGCCCGCCAGGTTCTCCTTGCCCCAGCCGTTACCGAAATAGTCGAGAAAGGTAAGCGATTTGAAGTCGCTCAAGCGGCTGGCTCGCTGAAACTCCGCCATGCGGGGATGGGCGCGCTGGGTAAAAATGGTTAGCACTGTGGTGGTGACCGGCTCTTCCACAACCAGGGTATAACTGCGCCGCTCCCGGGTGGCGATGGTGACAAAACCATCGGCCTGCGCCATCCGCACCATTTTTTGCGCCCGTTGCCACGGATAACCTTCATGGCGCACCCGCAGCCCCATGTGCGCTGCCACCCGCTCCATCACGTCGATCATCAGCCCGCGCATCTTGCCCTGTTCGTCACGCCACGAATATGGGGCAAAGTCGTCAAAGTAGACCAACTTCAACTCGGCCGCTGGCGCCGCCCAGACACTCTGCCACATCAGCAATCCCCACAAGATTGCGCTCCCCAGACTGACTCTCATGGCCGCGACTCCATCCACTTCTGCCACCTCTGAGCCTAGTGCAAAGCGGGCTGCGGCAAGGTTCAGGATCCAGTGGAAAAAGTGGCCAACGAAAAAAGAGAGAGGAAGCAGTGGCTTCCCCTCTCTCGTTCGTTTTTCAGCACGCCACCTTACCGATGGCGGTCACGGCTTGCCGGTTACGCCAGCTCGGCCCGCAGCGCCCTGGTGGCATCGACCATCACCTTGAGGGCGGCCTCAGTCTCTTCCCAGCCGCGAGTCTTGAGGCCGCAATCCGGGTTGACCCAGAGCCGCTCGGCCGGGATCTGTTTGGCCGCCTTGCGAAGCAACCCCTCAATCCAGCTCTGGCTCGGCACGTTAGGCGAGTGGATGTCGTAGACGCCCGGGCCAATCTCGTTGGGGTAGTTGAAGCGTTCGAACGCTTCGAGCAGCTGCATCTGGCTGCGGCTGGTCTCGATGGTGATCACGTCCGCATCCAGCGCCGCCACCGCCTCGATGATGAGGTTAAAGTCGCTGTAGCACATGTGAGTGTGGATCTGGGTGCTGTCCGCCACCGGGCTTGCGCTCAGACGGAAGGCCCGCACCGCCCAGTCGAGATAGGCCTGATGATCCTGCTTGCGCAGGGGCAAGCCTTCGCGGATCGCCGGTTCGTCGATCTGGATGATCTTGATGCCGGCGGCTTCCAGATCTGCCACCTCGTCGCGAATAGCCAGCCCGATTTGCAGGGCCGATTGCTCGCGGCTCACATCTTCCCGCGGGAAGGACCAGCAGAGGATGGTCACAGGGCCAGTCAGCATCCCCTTGACCGGCTTGTCGGTCAGGCTCTGGGCAAACTTTGTCCATGCCAGGGTCATGGGAGTCGGGCGGTCAATATCGCGGGTGATCACCGGCGGCTTGACGCAGCGGGAGCCATAGCTCTGTACCCAACCGAAGCGGGTGATGGCAAAGCCATCCAGCAGTTCACCGAAATACTCCACCATGTCATTGCGCTCGGCCTCGCCGTGCACCAGCACGTCCAGCCCGATGGCCTCCTGACGCGCGATGGCATCGCGGATTTCGGCCTTTATGCCCGCCTCGTAGGCGCTGTCATCGATGCGACCAGCGCGCCAATCCTGCCGCAACCCCCGGATCTGCGAGGTCTGCGGGAAGGAGCCGATGGTGGTGGTGGGCAGCAGCGGCAGTTTGAGATCCGAGCGCTGCAGCTCGGCCCTGACCGGATAGGGGCTGTGGCGATCAAAATCGCTGTTGGTGAGGCTGGCGAGCCGTGACTGCACCGCTTTTTTGTGCACACGGCTGTCGGACTCCCGAGCGACGATGGGCTGGCTGTAGGCGGTGATTTTGTCGAGCTCGCCCCCATCCAGATACTCTCTGAGCAGTCCCAGCTCGAAACATTTTTGCAAGGCGAAGGCGAACCAGCTGCGGGTCTGGGGATCCAGCTCCTGCTCCAGAGTCAAATCCACCGGGCTATGCAGCAATGAGCAGGAGGAGGCCACCCAGAGCCGCTCGCCGAGTTTGGCTTTCAGTGCCTTCAGAGTCGGCGCCAGCTTGGCCAGATTGGCACGCCAGACGTTGCGGCCGTTGATCACCCCGGCGGAGATGACCCACTGGGCCGGCAGATGCGGCACCAGGGTCTCCAGCTGTTCGGGGGCGGCCACCAGATCCAGATGCAGGCCATCTACCTTGAGGCTGGTGATGATGTCGCGCTGATGAGCCACCGAACCGAAATAGGTGGTGAGCAGCAGCTTGCAGGGGCCCGTGAGGCGCTCGTAGGCGTTGAGATAGGCCAGCCGCCACTCGTCCGGCAAGTCCAGCGTCAGCGCAGGTTCATCGATCTGCACCCACTCCACCCCTTGGGCGGCCAACTTGGCCAGGATCTCCTGATAGACGATGAGCAGGCGATCGAGCAGTTCAAGGCGAGAGAAGCCGCTCTCTTTCTCCTTGCCGAGCCACAGATAAGATACCGGTCCCAGCAGCACCGCCTTGACCGGCAGCCCCAGCGCTTTGGCCTCTTCGACCTCGTCAAACAGCTGGCTCCAGCCCAGCTTGAAGCGCTGATCACGGCTGAATTCCGGCACCAGATAGTGATAGTTGGTGTTGAACCACTTGGTCATCTCGGCGGCCGCCGCCGCCGGGCCGGTCGGCGCACGGCCGCGGGCCACCCGGAACAGGGTGTCGAGATCGGTCTCGCCATGGCGGTGGCGGGCAGGCACCGCATCCACCAGCAGGCTGGTACCGAGCACCTGATCGTACCAGGCAAAGTCGCCCACCGGCAGCAGATTGACCCCGGCGCCGTGCTGGGCCTGCCAATGGCGCTCACGCAGCGTCTTGCCCACGGCAACGAGTTCGGCCTGAGTGGTCTCGCCACGCCAGTAGGATTCGAGGGCAAATTTCAGCTCGCGCTTTGCGCCGATACGGGGGAAGCCCAGGGTGTGTGCTCGTGTCATAGGTTCATTTCCTTATGCTCATTCATCTGATGGGAAGCTGGATGATTTAGCCATCCAGATGTTTACACATCCAAAATGACAAGATAAGGTGACGCTGGCTATTGAATCCTCTTCAAGTGGCTCTCAAATAATCCTCAACTGGCCGCCGAACAGGTTCACCGCGAGGATACAGAGGCCGATGTTTACAGGTGCAAGAGGTGCCGGAGTCAAGAAGCGCAGCAGGGTAACCGCCGGCCGCAACCTCAGCGCCATACGCAATCTCACAAGGAGCCATCTTATGGCAGTGCCAAGCAATGCAGGGATAGAGATCAAACACTTGAAAACATTAACCGCGCTGGCCGAGCAGGGCTCGCTGGCCGGTGCGGCGCTGACCCTCAACCTCACCCAGTCCGCCCTCTCCCACCAGCTCAAAGAGCTGGAGACCCGCCTCAATCTGGAGCTTTACCTGCGCAAAAGCCGCCCGCTGGTGCTGACCGCAGCCGGCAGCCAGCTGCTCGCCCTCGCCCGTCAGGTGTTGCCCGCTCTGGCCCAGACCGAGAAGCAGTTGCAAGCCCTGCAGAGCGGCGATGCGGGCAGGCTGCATCTGGCGCTCGATTGCCACAGTTGCATCCAGTGGCTGCTGCCGCTGTTGCCCGATTTTCGCCGCCAGTGGCCCGGGGTAGATCTGGAGGTGGAGTCAGTGCCGGGCTTTGATGCCATCAATGCCCTGCTCGGCGGCCAGCTCGATCTGCTGCTCACCTCCGATGTGCAGGCCCGCGGCGATCTCCACTTCGAGCCGCTTTTTGCCTTCGATCTGACTCTGGTGATGGCGCCGGATCACCCCCTCTGCCACCAGAGCCGCATCGAGCCGGTCGATCTGGAGCCGGAGGTGCTGCTGGTCTATCCGGTGGAGCGCAGCCGCATGGATATCTTCAGCCGCTTTTTGCAACCCGCCGGGGTGGAGCCCGCCCGTTGCAAGCCGGTGGACAACACCTCGGTGATGCTGCAGATGGCCGCAGCCGGCCTCGGGGTTGCCGCCCTGCCACGCTGGGCCAGTGACGAGTTTGTCAGACAGGGAATGCTCTGCGCCCGCCCCCTAGGGAGCGGTATCCGTCGCCATATGTACGGCGCGGTGCGGGCCGCCGATCGGGATCAAGCCTGCCTGCAGAGCCTGTTCGAGCGCATTCGCCGCAAGATGGAGGGATAGCCCTCCTCAGCGTGGCTGACCGACCTCTGCCAGCAGTGCAGGCAACTGCGCCTTGATAAAGTCGATGAGGGCCCTGACCGCCGGTGACAAACCGCGCCGCGCGGGATAGAGCATCACCAGCTTGCCATCTTTGGGACGCCACTCGGGCAACAGTTGTTGCAGCCGCCCATCCGCCAACTCATTCACGCAGGCGTAAAGTGGCAAGCCCACCATCCCGACCCCCGCCAGCGCCGCCTGTTTGAGGGTTTGCACATTGTCGCTGCGCAGCAGCACATTGACCGCCACCTCCTCACTCTCCCCACTGTCGTGCCGCAGCCGCAGCAGATCGGCCTGACGCTCCAGCGAGCTGAAAAGCAGGGCATCCTCTCCTTCCAGCTGCCGTGGATGCGCCAGCGCATTGTGGCGCGAGAGCCATGCCGGGGTCGCCAGGACGCCCCTCTGCACCGTGCAGAGCGGCACCTGCACCAGACTGGAGGGGGCCTGCTCGAAGGCCACCCCGCGGATCACCACATCCAGCCCCTCCTCCAGCAGATCCACCTGCCGATTGCTGGCTTGCACGGCGAGCCTCACCTTGGGGTATTGCGCCATAAAAACGGGCAACAAGCGGGCAAGCAGCGCATCGGCAATGGTAATGGGCACGCTGATGCGCACCAGACCGCTCGGCTCCTGCTGCCGTTGCCGCACAGCCGCCTCTCCCGCCTGCGCCTCGGCCAGCATCGCCTGACAGTGGCGATAGAGCACCTCACCGGCATCGGTCAGGCTGAGCTGGCGTGAGGTACGTTGCAGCAGCCGGGCATCCAGTCGCTCCTCCAGCAGCCGGATCCGGCGCGAGATCCGCGACTTGGGCACGCCAAGCGCCCGCGCGGCGGCAGTGAATCCCTGCCGCTGCACCACATGGGTGAAGAGATAGAGATCATTCAAATCAAGTTCCAGTGGTGTCATCGGGCAGCCTTGGTCAGGGTGAGGTGCATTCACATCGTTCCACCAATAGAACGATAAGAACCTATTTCACCAGATTGTCGCCATTTTTGCAGCCATCATAATGGCCCTGTCCCCATCAGACGGTTGCTGTGCGGGCAATCCGCCCCACCAGCAAGGGCCGTTTGACTGTTCCGATATCACAAGGAGTTCACCATGAAACTGCGACAAATCTGCTCTGCCACCCTGCTCGGTCTGGCGACCCTGACCACCACGCTGGCCACCACAGCGACACCGGCCATGGCCGCCGAGGCTGCCAGCCATCCAACCGTATCACCCAACCGCTATCTGGAGATGCTCTCCCGAGACAATGCGGTACTGCTGCTGGTCGACCATCAGGTCGGCTTGCTGAGCGGCGTGCGCGACACCACGGTGGGCGAGCTCAAGCACAACGTGGTGGCGCTGGCCAACGCCGCCCGCGCCCTCGGCGTGCCGGTGATCGTGACCGCTACCATGCCCGATGGCATGTGGGGCCCCACCATGCCTGAACTGACCAGTGCCCTGCCGGATGTGAAGGTGATCAACCGCACCGTCATCAACGCCTGGGACGATCCTGCCGTGCGCGCCGCCATTGAGAAGACCGGCCGCAAACAGCTGATCATCGCCGGGGTATCCCTCGAGATCTGCGCCAGCTTCCCGGCCCTCTCTGCCAAGGCTGCCGGCTATGATGCCCGGGTGGTGCTCGATGCCTCCGGCACCTTCAACGAAGCCAAGCGTACCACTGGGCTGCAACGCTTGCTGGGGGCCGGTATCCCGGTCACCGACTACGCCTCCGCCGCGGTCGAGATGCTGCGCAGCAACGTCGACCCCAAGGCGCACGATGTCTACAGCGCCCTCGACATGCCTTTCGCCACCCTGGTGTGGCAGATGCAAGAGGGTGCCAAGAAGTCGTAACTCGCCCCGCCTTCGGTCAGATGACCGAAGGCTTCTTTTGTCTTCAAGAGGTTATATCGATGACCAGACGTCTGACTCTCTCCGCCCCCGTCAAGGGCCAACCGCTGCGCATTGGCAGCGGCTTTGCAGCCAGCCATTTTGGCGAACACTTTTTCAACGGTCTGATAGACCCCGTGGTGATGGTGGATCACTTCCAGATGACCGCCCCCACCTTCGAGCCCCATCCCCACGCCGGGATCTCTGCCGTCACCTATCTGTTCGAGGATTCGACGAGCCCCCACGTCAACTACGACTCCCTCGGCAATCAGGGCCCCATCGAACCGGGAGCGCTCCACTGGCTGGCGGCCGGGCGCGGGGCCGTGCATACCGAGCAGCCGGAGGGGGCATCGCCCTATGTCCACGCCCTGCAAATCTTCGTCAACCTGCCTGCCCGTCAGAAGATGGCGTCGCCTTTTGCCGTCCACGCAGCCGCAGCCACCATCCCCGAGTTTCATGGCGAAGGGGTGCGAGTACGGGTGGTCGCAGGCCACAGCAACGGGATAACGGCACCACACTCAGTAGAACTGCCCCAACCCTTTACCCTGCTCGATGGGCATTGCGCGCCCGGCAGCCGCTTCACCCATCTGCTGGCGGCAGGCTGGAATGCCATGATCTATCCCCTGACCGGATCGCTGACCCTGCAGGCGGAGGGTGAGCGGCACCTCATCCCGGCAGGTCACGGGATGGGTGTCAGCCTCTCTGCCGATGGCGGCGAGGCGGTGGCACTGCAACTTGAGGCCACAGAGCCCTGCCACTTCGTGCTGCTCTCAGGCCAGGCGCTCAATGAACCCCTGGTCAAACATGGTCCCTTCGTCATGAACAGCCACGACGCCATTGCAGATCGGCTGCATGCCTATCAGCGCGGCGAATTTGGTCAGCTCAACGATGAGTGGCTGCGCAACGGCCAATATCGGCCATGAGCACGCTCGCTGGCCACCAGCCACAAAGCACGCGCTGGCCTCTGGTCTTCCTCGCCATTTTTGCCGGTGCCAGCGGCGCCCTCTGCCTTGGCAAAGTGCCCGCCGTACTCGGCATACTGCGCAGCGAGCTGGGGCTGACACTGGTTGAAGCCAGCTATCTCGCCTCAGCTTTCAATACGCTGGCGATCCTCTTCAGCCTCTTTCTCGGCCTGCTGCTGACTCGCTGGAGTGGGCGGCAAACCGGGGTTGTGGGGCTGCTGGTTATCGTCACAGGCGGGGCGTTGGCACTGCCCGCCACCGGGCTGGCCATGATGCTGCTGTCGCGCATTGTCGAGGGGATTGGCTTTTTGCTGGTCTCGGTGGCCATGCCCGCCTTTATCGTGGCGGTGACCCGGGAGGAGGATAAGCGGCTGGCCCTGAGCCTGTGGGCGGTCAACCTGCCCCTTGGTGCGGCGGCCGGCATGCTGCTCACCCCCTGGCTCACGGCGCAAGGTGGCTGGCGACTGGCCTGGCTGATCCTGATGTTCCCGCAACTCTCTGCCCTGCTGCTTCTGCTCGCCAGTCGTTCGGCAGATAAACTGCGGGTCTGGGCACCCCAAAACTCGATCAACTCGGGCCACCCGCTGCGCCAACTCACGGTGCTCCGGCAGAAGGCACTCTGGCGCTACGGGTTGGCGTTCACGCTCTACAGCCTGATGCTCTGGGCGCTCTTTGTCTGGCTGCCAACCATGTTGCAAGGCAGCCCCGGGATTGGCCAAAGCCAGATCGCCCTGCTTTCAGCGCTGGCGGTGGTCGCCAATATTCCCGGCAACCTGATGGGGGCATGGCTGCTGCGCCGGGGCGTGGCACGAGATCGGCTCATCAGCTGGGCACTGGGCCTGATGGCGCTGTGCGGCATGCTCGCCTTCTGGCCCGGCCTGTCGCCGTGGTGGGCCTATGGATTGTGCCTCGTCCTCTCCCTTTCGGGTGGCATGGCGCCGCCGGCGATCCTCTCGTCTGCGCAGGGAGTGAGTCAGGGGCCGGTGCAACTGGCCATCGTGCAGGGATTTTTTGTCCAGCTCGCCAACCTCGGTCAGCTGCTGGGGCCCTTGCTGCTGGCCGCCCTGATGACAGACAACGGCTATTGGGGAAATGCTCGCTGGCTCTTTCTGGACGGCTTGCTGCTGGTCGCGCTACTCTATGCCGCGGGCCACCTGCCGGGCTCAAGCATGGCTGCAAAACAGGCTCGATCGCATTCGCGGCAAGATGGAAAATGACGAATAGAGAGTGAAACATCACAGTTATCGCAGGGAATGCTAGCCGGACAAGAGGCTGTTCAGTATGTTAACTGTTTAATTTTGCTTAACGGTAGCCACCATGTCTCAAGTCGATCTCAATCTCTTTCGCGTCCTCGATGCGGTGATCCGCTATGGTGGTGTCACCACGGCCGCCGAGATGATGGAGATGACCCCCTCGGCCATCAGCCAGGCCATCAGCCGCCTGACCACCCTGGTGGGCGAGCCGCTGTTTGTCCGCCAGGGACGCGGCATCACCCCCACGGCGCGAGCGCTCAGTCTGCACCACGAGATCATGGTGCCGCTGCACGACATGGAGCGCAGCCTGCAGCGCACCGATCTCTTTGATCCCCAGACCAGTCGGCGCACCTTTCGCATCGCGGGGGTGCCCGATATCGATATCTTCTTCCTGCCGGAGCTCAACAACCTGCTGCAGACCCAAGCCCCCAACTGTCAGCTGGAGTGGAACACCCAGGTGCAGGACGAAGCCCTGCGCCAGAACAGCCTCTATCTGCACAGCGTGGATCTGGTGCTGGCCACCAAGCCGATGGCGGAGCAGGGGATCGAAAACGAGCAGATCATGTCCCAGGCCCTGCGCATCGCCTGCCGCAAGGATCACCCCAGGATCCGCCAGGCCCCCGACATGGCCACCTTCTTCAACGAAAAGCATGTGGTATTGCAAACCAGGCGGCTCGACAGCTTGCTGCTCAACACCCTGACCAAGGCGCCGCTGCCGCCGCGCCAGATTGCCTACGAGAGCGACTCCCTGCTCACCGCTCTTCATCTGGTGAGTCGTACCGACTGGCTCTGCGTCGCCAGCCAGTGGCACATGGAGAAGCTGGGGCAGGCGCTGGATCTGGCCAGCTATCCCCTCCCCTGGCTCTCGGAGGATTGCCCCGTCTACATGAGTTGGCACAAGAGCTCCGGTCAGGATACCGGGCTTAATTGGCTCAAAGATCAGGTGCGGGCCGTCAGTTCGTTTTAATTATGCTTAACAGTCAAGCATGCCCTTCTCCTCATCCGGGCTATCGCTCTTCTCGACAAACCGCCTTATGGATAATCCCCCTTCAGGATAATCGGGGGCCTTTTCTCAACCATTAAGGCGCAGCTCATGACGACATCGTCGTGCCGAAATAGCTGCGCAGCGCCTCCACCACCCGCCGCACCTTCTCCGGGATCTCCCGCTGCGGCGTGATGGCGTGGATCTCCATCGGCTGCACCCGAAAACCGGGCAACAGTTCGAGCAGACGCCCCTGCGCCAGATCCTCGCCAATCTCCCCCTCCGGTTGCAGCGAGATCCCCTGCCCCGCCAGCGCAAACTGGCGCAAGGGCAACACGTTATTGCAGAGCACCTTGGCCTTGAACCTCACCCTGTGCTCGCCCCCCTTCTCATCCTGCAGCAGCAAACCGTTGCCCAGCATGTCGCCGCAAAGCCAGTCGTGGGTGGCCAGATCGGCGGGCGTGCGCGGCGCTCCCTTGCGCGCCAGATAGGCGGGGGCGGCGCAGAGCAGCATCCGGGTCTGCCCCAGTTTGCGGGCCACCAGGGTCGAGTCGGGCAAGGTGCCGACCCGCAGTGCCACATCGATCCGCTCGGCAATCAGATCCCGCTTCTCGTCGTCGGCGATGATCTGGATGGTGAGGCCGGGGTGGGCCTGCAGCAGCGGAGAGAGGGCCAGCGCCAGCGGCTGGCCCGCCATCCCCACCGGGGCGGTGATCCGCACTTCCCCGAGCAGGGCGTCGCGCACCTCCGAGAGGCGCAGCTCGGTCTCGCTCAGAGTCTGCTGCAACGCCCGACACCCTTGCCACACCACCTCTCCCGCCTCGGTCAGACTGAGACGACGGGTGGAGCGATGGAGCAGGGGCAGTCCGAGCAGGCTCTCCAGCTGACTGATATGCTGACTGACGGCGGAGGGGGTCATGCCAAGGGATTTGGCCGCCCCTGTCATGCTGCCCGCTTCCACCACGGCGGCGAAGATGGCGTAACGTCTGAGCTGTTCCATTATTAAATCCAGCTTATAAGTGAATGCATTTTTGAGGTGATTATTAAATCATAAATGGCGGCGTAGGATAGCCCCATTCCAACAGTGAAGGAGAGTTCCCCATGAAGATTGCCCTGATCGGTGCCAGCGGTTTTGTCGGTTCAGCCATCCTGAACGAGGCCATCAGCCGCGGCCATCACGTCACCGCCATCGTCCGCGATGTCAGCAAGGTGGCCGCCCATCCGCAGGTCACCGCCGTGGCGGTGGATGCCCAAAACCCGCAGGCATTGGCCGAGGTGCTCAAGGGGCACGATCGGGTGATCAGCGCCTACAACCCGGGCTGGAGCACACCGGATATCTACGACCAGTACCTCAAGGGCGCCAACGCGATCGTCGCAGCAGCCAAAGCGGCCAACAGCTGGCTGCTGGTAGTAGGTGGCGCCGGCAGTCTGGAGGTTGCCCCCGGCGTGCAACTGGTGGATACCCCTGAGTTTCCGGCCGAGTGGAAACAGGGGGCGCTGGCGGCCCGCGACGGTCTCACCGCCCTGCGTCATGAAACCACCCTCGACTGGCGCTTTGTCTCTCCCCCGGTGTTCCTCGAACCGGGCGAGAAGCGCGGCGGCTATCGGATTGGTGGCGATCAGGTGCTGTTCAGCGGCGAACAGCCTGCCGGGATCACCGCCGGTGATCTGGCTGACGGTGTGCTGAACGAGGTGGAAAAACCGGCTCACCAGCGCCAACGCTTTACCCTGGGTTACTGAGAGCCAGCAATCGGTTAAGGCCAGAATGCGCGGTCACTCACCTACGCTTCCGGTCAGGTGAACACCCGCTCAACCAGAAGGGAGGCATCCGCCTCTCTTCTGTTTTGGCCATTTTCTGTTTTGGTCATTTTTGCCGCTGGTAGCTTGCCTCTGGTTATCACTCTCCCCCTCATCGTTGCCCCTTTACCCCGCAATGGCTGCGCAAAAAACCTTCAGCCCATCAGGCGCCGAATTCCATTTCGAATTTTGTATATAACTAAGAATAATTTGTTGTTTCATTCTTATAACACCGAACAGTAGCATCCCCTTTATCCCAGATGGCGCCACACTGTCGCGCCATCCCGTTTGCCGCTTATCAGGTCTGCCAACAGCGGAGGCAGTGCAAGAGATGGCGCCAGAGATAACGAAAGAGTGAGGAGGTGCACATGGAACATTCACCACTGCCGATCATCGATCTGGCTGCCCTCAACGGGGCACCCGAGGTGCGTCACCCTATGCTGGCCAGGCTGGCCGCGGCCGCCCGCGATGTGGGCTTTTTCTATCTGGTCGGCCACGGCTTGAGCAAGATTGAGATGCTAGAGACTCTGGCGCTGGCAGAGCGCTTCTTTGCCCTGCCGGAGCAGGAGAAGCTGACGGTGCAGATGGTCAACAGCCCCCACTTTCGCGGCTACAACCGGGTCGGTGCCGAGCTGACCCGCCAGCGGCCGGATCTGCGAGAGCAGTTCGATATCATGAATGAGGCGCAAGCCCTGCCTGCGGCCCTGACCCGTGCACCCTGGCAGCGGCTGATCGGCCCCAACCAGTGGCCAACCGCCCTGCCCGAGATGAAAGGCCATCTGCTGGCGTGGCAGGAGCGGCTGAGCGATATCACCCTCACCCTGCTGGCCGCTTTTGCCGAGGTGTTGGAGCAACCGGCCAACGTGTTTGACGACAGTATTCGCGGCGCCCCCTACCAGCACATGAAGCTGATTCACTACCCGGGGCAAGAGGCGGGTGGCAACAGTCAGGGGGTCGGCGCCCACAAGGATCCTGGCTACCTGACGCTGGTGATGCAGGACAATCACTCGGGGCTTGAGGTCGAGACGGCCGACGGCTGGATCTCCGCACCGCCCCTGCCGGGAGCGCTGGTGGTCAATATCGGCGAGCTGTTGGAGCTGGCCTCCAACGGCTATCTCAAGGCGACCCTGCATCGGGTGGTAAGCCCGCCGCCCGGCGTCTCGCGCCTCTCCTGCGCCTTCTTTATGGCGGCGCGGCTTGATGCCACCGTGCCACTGCTCAGCCTCTCCCCCGCGCTGGCAGCGCAGGCGCAAGGGCCGGAGAGTGACCCGACCAACCCGCTCTTTAATCAGGTGGGGAAGAACGTGCTGAAAGGGCGGCTGCGATCCCACCCGGATGTGGCGGCGCGTCACTATGGGGAACCCGCTCGCCTCCCGTGCACAGAGAGCGAAGCGATACCGGCCTAAGCAGCGCAGAGATCCGCCGGCGGGTATATGCATAAGCCACAAGCAGCATGGATATACCCGCCCAGACAAAACACAACATGTAACGAACAACAAAACACAACCAGTCATGGCCAGAGCCTGGCCATCACGGAGCAACACGATGAAATTCAAGACCATGAGCGTACACAGCGGCCAGCGGATCGACCCCCAGACCGGCGCCCTCACCACCCCGCTCTACCAGAGCAGCACCTTCAGCTACTTCAACGCTCAAGCGGGTAAGGATCGTTTCGCAGGTCAGGCCCCCGGCTTTATCTACAGCCGCTTTGGCAACCCCACCACCGCCGAGCTGGAGCAGAAACTGGCGGCGCTTGAAGGTGCCGATGAAGCGCTGGTGGTGGCGAGCGGCATGGCGGCGGTGAGCGCCATCATGTATGCCCTGGCCGACAGCGGCGATGAGGTGGCCTATATCGGCCCGCTCTACGGCGGCACCGATGCGTTCCTCAAGCAGACCTTCAGCCGCGCCGGTATCAAGGTCACCGCTTACGAGAGCGATCGGGATCTGCTGGCCAACATCCGCCCTGCTACCAAGGTGGTACTGTTCGAAACCCTGACCAACCCCACCCTCAAGGTGGTGGATCCGCGGCTGGTGGTGGAAGCGGCCCGCAAGGTGGGCGCCATCACAGTGTGTGACAACACCTTCCTCACCCCCTACCTGCTGCGTCCGCTGGAGCTCGGGGTCGATGTGGTGATGCACAGCGGCACCAAGTATCTGGGTGGCCACGGCGACATCATCGCCGGGGTGGTGGCGGGCTCTCACGCCCTGATGAAGTCGATCCGCACCGTGGCCCTCAAGCATATCGGCTCCCCCATCGGCCCGCAGGAGGCCTACCTGCTGCAACGCGGGGTCAAGACCCTGCCGCTGCGGATGGATGCCCACCTGCACAATGCCCAGAAAGTGGCCGAGTTTCTGGCCGCCCACCCGGCGGTGAAGAAGGTGATCTACCCGGGGCTTGCCAGCCATCCGGGCCACGATGCTCTCAGCGCCTTCGCCAGCGGCTTTGGCGGCATGGTGAGCATTGAGCTGGCAGGCGGGTTTGAGCGCTGCGCTACCCTGCTCGACAACCTGCAGCTATTCGTGCAGGCGGTGAGTCTGGGGGATCTCGAGAGTCTGGCCTGCCATCCGGCCAGTACCACCCACGCCGCCATGGACGAGGCGAGCCGCCTCGCCGCCGGGGTCAACGACGACCTCATCCGCTTCAGCATCGGGGTGGAAGATGCGGACGATCTGATCGCCGATCTGGCCGCCGCGCTGGCGCAGATCTAACCGGGAGCACGCATCTCACTTGCCCGCCAAATGGCGGCGAGTGAGATGCCCCAAACACAACAACGGCCCATCAAGGGCCGTTGTTGTTTGTTGCGCTATGGAAAAACGGGATTTACTCCTCCCAGACCACCACTTGGGATGAGGGCCAGCGATCCCCAACCTGGGCGTACTTTTGCTCCAGCAGGTGACGCTTGATCTTCATGGTGGGGGTCAGCACGCCGTTTTCGATATTCCAGGGAGTCTTCACTACCAGAATGCCGCGAATTTTGGCATGAGATTCCAGCTGATCGTTGACCCGTACCCGCGCCGCTTCCAGTCTGGCGTTGACCTCCTCCCGATTGCCCCTCATGGCGCTCTCGGCCAGTTGCACCAGCGCAATGGGCTGGGGCATGCCATAACCAATCACGCAGAGCTGTTCGATAATGGGCTCCTGCCCCAGCAGTCCCTCGATGGGCACCGGCGCCACATACTTGCCCTTGGCGGTCTTGAACACATCCTTCATCCGGCCGGTGATGGTGAGATAACCCTCCTTGTCCAGCTTGCCCATGTCGCCGGTATGGAGCCACCCCTCGGCATCGATGGCCTCGGCGCTGTGCTCGGGATCCTTGTAGTAACCCAGCATCATCCCTTCGCAACGGCAGAGGATCTCCCCCTCGTCGGAGATCTTAATGGTCACCCCGATCCCCGCCTTGCCGACGGTGCCGATCTTGTCGGCACGGAACGGGTAGTTGATGGTGGAGTAGGCGTGGTTCTCGGTCATGCCCCAGGCTTCAGTCACCTTGAGACCGATGCTCAGATACCACTCAAGCAGCGCAGGGGAGACAGGCGCGGAGCCGCAGCCGAGTACACGGGCCTGATCCAGTCCCAACCCCTTTTGCAGCTTGCGTTTAATCAGGCCTGAGATAAGCGGGATCTTGAGCAGCAGTTCGAGTTTCTTCTGGGGCAGCTTCTCGTGGATCTTGATGCGGAACATGGCCCACAGCCGTGGCACCGAGATAAAGACGGTGGGACGGCAGCGTTTGACATCTTCGATAAAGGTGTCGAGAGATTCAGGGAACGCGATGGTAGCGCCGCCATAGAGACTTCCGCCGTAGATGTACACCCGCTCGGTAATGTGGGCCAGCGGCAGGTAGGAGAAACCCCGATCGGCCTGGCTCAGGCTCACCGTCTCCACCAGCTTCTCGCACGACCAGGCGTAGCGCTCGACGCTCAGCATGGCCCCTTTCGGCTTGCCGGTACTGCCGGAGGTGTAGACCAGACTCAGCAGGGAGTCAGGGGCCTGCACCGGGCTGTCAGGGATCGGCTCATGCGCCTCCAGCAGATCGTCCCACTGGTGGCTGGCCGGCATGGTGTCATAGGGGAAGGCGATGCGCAGCAGATCGGCGGGTACGCCCGCCTCCTGACTCTTCCAGTCATCCAGCTTGCCGACGAAGATCGCCTTGGCCTCGCTGTGGCGCAGCACATATTCGATGGTGTCGACGTTGGCAGTCGGGTAGATGGGCACGCTCACATACTGCCCCATCTGCATCGCCAGATCGGCGATAAACCACTGGGCGCAGTTCTTGGAGAGCAGCGCCACCTTGTCACCGGCCACCAGACCGAGGTGACGCAAGGCCGTCACCATCCGCCGCGCTTCATCGGCCACTTCACCCCAGGTGAAATCGACATATTCGCGGTTGATGGTTTGACGCAGGTAGATTCGATCAGGACACTGCCGCTCCCAGTGATAGAGCATCTCGAGCGGCAGTTTATTGGCAATGCGTGAGGAGGAGGCCATAGTTTAATCCCTGAAACAAAAGGCGAAACTTATTATTAACCTTTCACTAACTTCAGGGGAAGAATAAACTCAAACTTCAGTTTGAATTGTGTATCCGATCAAGCTTCTGCGTCTTGTTGCAAACGACTCCACATCGCCTGCACCAGTTTTTCATCCTCTTCAGAAAGCTCACCTTGCAAGATCGCCTCGTTGAGGCTGCGCAGCACATAGCTCTTGACGTCCCGCACCAGGGTCTTGCCTTCCAGCTCGGCCCGGGCAACGGCCAATGAGATATGACCTCGCAGGTAACCCCCCGCAAACAGCTCATCGTCGGTCGCGGTGGCAACCATGCTGTCGATCAGTCCCAACAACTTGTGCTCAAAATCGTGAATCGTCATGTAACGCAGCCTCATTTGCGGCAAAAAATTCGGGGGTATGGAACCGCAATCCGGTTGATTGCAGCTCTCTGGCGCCAGGCCAGCAGCGTCCTTGGCGTCCTATTCCGGGTTGGCCACCGGGTAGATGACCTGATCCTTGTATCCCGTGGTTATTCGCAGATAACCACGCAACGCCCGGTTTAATTGCGGATCATCGGTGTCCACCAGCAGCGGCCTGCCCACAAGGGCGGCAAGCTTGTCTTTGGTTGCCAGCACCTGGATATTGTCCAGCCCGACACACCGAATCACCTCAGGACTCAATTGCTGATTTCCGCGCCCGAACAGATGTCCCTGTCCGCCTATCAGGGTAATGATCAGTCGGCAGCGACGACCGCGGATCCGGGTCAGGATCTCGGCGGCGCTGAGATCCTGCCCGATAAGTCGGCCATTTTCCACCAGATCCACACCGAGCAAAGTATTTTCCAGACCGAGCTCTGCCATACAGGCTGCCACCGTGCTGCCGGAGCCCATCAGATAGAGGGTATCGGGCTCCATCTGCTCCACCACACCGGCGGCGAGATCCGCCAACACCAGCTCTTCGGACTCCTTGCCCCCCTGTTTTACCGCCTGTACGTAACGCAGATCGCCGGGCACCTTCAACTGGCCGTAGTGGCGGGCCCGCACCTTGCCCGCGCGAAACGCCTCCTCGTCGATGTCGCGCACCTCGGCATCGATCAGGCTGAGCAGTTCCCCTGCAATCATCCGCGCCACCACCCGCCCGCTGGCGGCGGGCGTCACCCCGTAGACACCGGAGTGGATCTTGCACCCCGCCGGAATGCCGAGCACATGGCAGGACTCCCCCACCGCGGCGCAGATATCCCGCGCCGTGCCATCGCCACCGGCAAACAGCAGCAGATCGACCCCAGCTTCGCGCATCAGCCTGGCGGCGTGGCGGGTATCATCGGCCGAGGTGCTCTCCCCGGCCGGTTGATAGATGACCCGACAGGGTAGTCCCAGAGATCGGGCTACCGTCTCCCCCATCTCTCCCGCCACCGTCAGCAGTTCGAACGGGACGCTCAACTCGCACAGTGGCAACAAGGCTTGCCGCGCCCGCTCCTGCGCCTTGGGCACGGCACCACGAGCAAGCGCCTCATCCACCACGCCGTCACTGCCCTTGAGCCCCACTGCGCCGCCAATCCCGGCGACCGGATTAATGATGAACCCTAATCGAAACATGCCTGCCTCCCTTGCGATGGCCACCATTTTTATCTTTTCCCCCCTCTGGGACAAGCAGTGGCGCCCCTGCTAGAATGCGCTGCTTCAATTTTCCAACCAATTTTCAACCAAGGTTCAATCATGCTGGAATGGGTTCTTGATCCCTCTGCCTGGGTCGCACTCGCCACCCTTACCCTGCTCGAGATCGTGCTGGGCATCGACAACATCATCTTTATCTCCATCCTGGTCGGTCGCCTGCCGGAGGCGCAGCGTCAAAAAGCGCGCATTCTGGGTCTGGGGCTCGCCATGGGTACCCGGATCCTGCTGCTGCTCTCGCTGGCCTGGGTGATGCGCCTCACCGATCCGCTCTTCACCGTGCTGGGTGAAGCCATCTCCGGCCGCGATCTGATCCTGCTGCTGGGGGGCCTGTTCCTCATCGGCAAGAGTGCTCACGAGATCCACGTCACCCTGGAAGGGGCGGCCGAGCCGGAGAGCGTCAGCAAAGCGGCCTCGGGCTTCATCAGCACCCTGATCCAGATCGCCATCCTCGATATCGTCTTCAGCCTCGACTCGGTGATCACCGCAGTCGGCATGGCCGATCACGTGCCGGTGATGGTGCTGGCCATCATGATCGCCGTCTTCATCATGATGTTTGCCGCCAAATCCATCGGTGATTTCGTCGACAGCCACCCCACTATCAAGATGCTGGCCCTCTCCTTCCTCACCCTGGTGGGCTTCGCCCTGATGGCCGAGGGGATGGACCTGCATATTCCGAAGGGCTACATCTACTTCGCCATGGCCTTCTCGCTGGTGGTGGAGATGATCAACATCCGCCTGCGCAGTCATCACGACAATAACGGGCAAAATAGCGCGCAGTAACCCTGCCCCCGCATGCCCTCGCGACCCCAGCTGTCGCGATCAAAAAGAGCGCCGATCGGGCGCTCTTTTTTGTATGGGTAACGAAACGATGAAAGGGTTATTGATCGCTGATGACGATGGCAACCCGGCGGTTGGCGGCCCGGCCCTCTCTGGTCTTGTTATCCGCCAGCGGCATGGTCTCGCCACGGCCATGGATCTCCAGATTGGCTGGCTTCATGCCGACCGAGACCAGCACATCGGCCACCGACTGGGCCCGCTTCAGGGAGAGCTGCTGGTTGTAGCTGCTCTCGCCGGTATTATCGGTGTGGCCATCCACCCGCGCCTTGTCCAACCCTACGCCAAGCAGTGTTTTACCCAGTTTTTCAACGGATTGGCGAGTCTGGGAATTGAGCGCCCCCACGTTGTTGGCAAACAGCACCCGGTTGGCCAGATCCAGCGTCCACCCCTCATCGGTCAGATAAAAGCCCTGCTCCTTGAGCACGGCGATTTGCTCCGGGGTCAACCCTTTGGGCGCGCTCTGGCAACCGGCCAGCAGCGACAACATCAACCCCAGCAGGGTCACTTTCAACAGGTGGGTGATCTTCATGGTTTGCTCCTTGTTTATGTTGTTATGCTTGCCAGTCAGGCGATGGTTTGCTGTTCGCTGCGGCGCGCCCGTTTCGCCAGATACATGGCTGCATCGGCCTGATCACACAGCACGCTGGCACTCATGCCCGCCTGATAGACGGCAAAGCCGACACTCACCCCGGCCACCAGCTGACGACCGTCACGCAGCGCCACCGGTTCGCTCATCGCCTGCTGGATGCGGCCAATCACCTCTTCCACCTCATGCTGTCGCTGGAGTGGGCCAACCAGCACTGCAAACTCGTCACCACCGAGGCGAAACACCAGATCATCCGGACGCAGCTGATGTTGTACCCGTCTTGAGAGCGCGATCAGCACATCGTCACCGGCGTTGTGCCCCAGCGTGTCATTAATTTGCTTGAAGCGATCGCAGTCGAGATAGAGCAGCGCAAACCCCTCTTGCTCGCCGAGGGAGATGGCCTGCGCGAGCCGCGCTTCAAACAGGGCGCGATTGGGCAGTCCGGTGAGAGCATCGTGGGTCGCCTGATGTAGCAGGCTGGCATTTTCGCGGGCCTGCTGGGCCTGCCAGGCTTGCAGCTCGTCCAGCAGGGAGTTGAAGTCATCCCCCAGCTCGTTAATCTCGACGATATCGGCCGGTGGTGCCCGCATCCCCAGGGTGCGTTGTCGGCGTACCGAGTGGGCGACAAGTGCCAGTTTGCGCAGCGGTGCGGTGATGGAGACCTGCATCCGGTCAGCCACATAGAGTGCCACCATGGCGCTCAGCATCAGGCAAACCACCATCGCCAGCAGCGCCGAGAGCAAAAACAACAACAGGTATTCACCGTGGCCGCGCAGCTCGATGGTGGCGATCTGTTCACCACCCCGCAGCATGGGGAGTTTGACAGGCCCCGGCATCAGCAGTTGGGCCAGATAGTCTTCGAGCGTCACCAGCGGGTTGCTTCTGGGGCGCTCCCAACTGGCGAGCAGCTGGCCATTGGTCAGCACGATAGTGGCTTCGGCCACCTCTTCCTTGGCAACGATGCCACTGAGCGCCTCGCTCGCCGCCTCCTCATCGTGGAACACCACCGCCGCCTCGGCACTGTAGCTGATGGCGCGGGCTACCAGCTCCAGATTGTGGTCGGCGTAAAAACGCACTACCAGCAGTGCCACCAGAGTAAAAAAGAGTCCTGCCACGCTGACGGCTGTGATGGCGGCCACCAGATGGGTTCGCCCCAGGCTCTGACGCAGGGTCAGACGGCGAGGAGCCGCGCTCACCTGTCGTCTCATGGGACCCCCTTGTCGGCATGGGCCAACTTGAGCACGGCGGGATGCACCCGCACGCCGCTCAGGGCCAGAGCATCAAGGTTCACTTTAAACCGCACCCGCACGCTGTCCGGCGAGGTCTGCAGGCAGAACACCGAGCTGGTGGAACAGTCGTGGTTGTATTCGCTGATGCTGAGCACTGGGTGTCCCTGCAGGCGGGCAAACAGCGCAATCCGGGTCGGCTCGTCGAGCACTCCCAGATAGAGTACATCGCAGTGATCGCTGATGGCCGGATCGCTCGCCTCGTAACGATGGACCTGCACGGTACGGCCATTGGCCTGACGATCGATGGTAAAGAGGGCGCCGGCATATTCGGTCGGCGCCGCCACGCACATACGCAGCACCGCAGGCTCGGTGGGCCAGCGGGTGTAACTCATGATATCGAGCACCAGCTCCCTGACCGCCGTCGCCCGGCTCTCTGCGGCCGTTTCCGCCAGCGCGCGGGGCAACAGCAGGCCAAACGCAACCAACAGGAGCGCCAGACGGGCAGTTAAACGGGGGGAAAAGAGTAACAGCATGATCGGGAGGTAGTCGCCTTGACAATACCGCTGCTATGGCATTGCGGTTCGGGTAGATGAACCCAGATAGTAAGTTGGCTGACACTGGCCTGACAAGTCTCACCCCGCCATCATCTACCGAGTTCGTGTAAAGAAAACGGAGAGCCCGTCTGGTAACGGGCTCTCTGGTGGCAGGCAGCAAGGCGGGAATCACTTCTTGCTGATGCCGTATTCCCGCAGCTTGTTGGCGATGGCGGTATGCGACACGCCCAGGCGTTTGGCCAGCTGGCGCGTCGACGGGAAGGCGGGATAGAGCCGGGCCAGCAGCTGGCTCTCGAAGCGCTTCACCGCATCGTCGAGATTCCCCTCAAACCACTCGTCGATCAGCGGCATGGTATCGGCCGCCACCGGCAGGTCGATCTGCTCGGGCCCCAGCTCATCCCCTTCCAGCAGGGTCATGGCACGGTAGAGACAGTTGCGCAGCTGACGCACGTTGCCCGGCCAGCGGTAGGCGGTCAGGTAGTCGGCCATGTTGCGGGTAAAGCGCGGACGGGGTCGCTGCAACTCGCTGGCAAACCGGGAGACAAACTGCTGGGCCAGCACCATGATGTCTGCCTTGCGCTCGCGCAGGGGGGGCAGCGCCAGACTGAGCACGTTGAGACGGTAGTAGAGATCCTCGCGGAAGGTTCCTTCGTGCACCAGATCCAGCAACTGTTTTTGGGTGGTGCAGATGAAACGCACGTTGACCTTCACCTCCTGCTCGTCACCGACCCGGCGGAACACCCCATCCTGCAACACCCGCAGGAACTTGGTCTGCAGATGGGGAGACATATCGCCGATCTCGTCCAGCATCAGGGTGCCGCCGCTCGCCAGCTCCAGCACGCCGCGCTTGCCCTCGGTGTTGTTGCCAAAGGCGCCGGGGGCATAACCAAACAGCTCGCTCTCGGCCACGTTATCGGGCATGGCGGCGCAGTTTAGGGCCATAAAGGGGTGGCTGGAGCGCAGGCTGGCCCCGTGACAGGCACGGGCCAGCAGCTCCTTGCCGGTACCGGTCTCACCGACAATCAGCAGCGGCGCATCCTGCATCGCCAGTTTGCGCGCTTGCGACAGCACCTCTTTCATCTTGGGGCTCTCGGCCTGCAGATGCTCGAAGCCCCCCACTTCCACCGCATGAAGCGCGCTGAAGTGCAGGCCGACCCGACGGGCAGATTTGAGCACCACCACGGCACCGGCCAGCGCCTGCTTGCCGCGGGCTTCTGCCACGAACAGCGGCATCAGATCTGCCAGATACTCTTCGCCATTGAAACTGAGCTTGCAGGTCTGCGGCTTGATCTCGCTCGCCTCCAGCCAGCGGGTGAAGGAGAAACCCTTAACCAGCGAACCGAGCGCCACGCCGCGCACCTCCTCCACCGGCAAGCCGAGGGTGGTGAGGGCAGACTGGTTGGCCTGGGTCACCTTGCCCTTGCTGTCGAGGGAGAAGACCAGATCCGGCAGCGCCTTGAGCAGCGCCTCGATCTCGTGGTGCTCTCGCTCGGAAGGCATGTAAGGGATGGTCTTGACGTCGTAGACGCCGGGAATGCGGCGGATCTCCGGCATCAGGTGCTGAAAATCACTGAACTCCAGCTCGGGAAAGTTGAGATAGATGATGCCTGAGGTATCGATTTCGATGCCGCGCAGATCGATATTGTGCTCCACCAGGCGGTCGAGCAGTTCCCGGGTCAGGCCCAGGCGGTCTTCACAGCTGACTTCAAGACGCATTCGGGACACACTTCCTAGCTAACTCTATGAATGAGCGGATAATACAGTCTCGATCCCCCCAGTGCGAGCGCCAGCCCATAAAAATGCGGGCCTGCCCCGCTTTCGCAGGCAGGCCCGGGTCAACCGATGACGCTGGTGTGGGGTGCGATTACCGGAGCAACTGATCGGTGCACGCCGCCATGATGAAGTCGTTGCGATGCAAACCGCCGATCTTATGCATCCACCAGCTGACGATCACCATATCGCTCACTCGATGAGTGGTGGCGTTCACTTCAGCAGCTCATCCGTGCGTGCAGCCATGATGAAGTCGTTGCGGTGTAATCCGCCGATCTTGTGGGTCCACCAGCTGACGGTCACCTTCCCCCACTCGGTCAGGATGGCCGGATGATGGAACTCCGCTTCCGCCAGATCCCCCAGGCGGTTGGTAAAGGCCAGCGCCTCCTTGAAGTTGCGAAACGTAAATTCCCGCCGCAGTTGCAGCGCCCCCTCCACCACCAGCGGCTGCCAGTCGGGAATAAGCTGCATCAGCTCGCGCAGCTCCTCATCGCTCACCTTGGGGGCATCGGCGCGGCACGCTTCACACTGCTGGCTGGCCAGTTCGGACATGGGTTACTCCTGCTTGAATTAATGAAAATGAAATAGGGTTGTTTGCTTTTGGTCAGCTCGCCTGTTTGCCAGCGGCAACCTCAAAACGCGGCGGATAGAGGCCAAGCCGACTGGCCTCGGCCAGAGCAGCCATGATCTCCTCCCCGGTCAGCTGGTAGAGATGATCGAGACTCGGCAGCACAAAATAGGTGGGCTGCATGATGTCAATGCGATACGGGGTGCGCAGCACAGTCAGTAGATCGAAGGGTTGCAGCAGCGGCTGGCCGGAGAGGGCATAGGCGGTCTCGCCGATGGAGGAGAGAATGCCGCCACCGTAGATACGCAGCCCGTCCGGCGTCGCCAAGAGGCCAAACTCCACGGTGAACCAGTAGAGCCGCGCCAGAAAGACCCGCTGCTCCTTGCTCGCCTGCTGCCCCAACTGGCCGTAAAGATGGGTAAAGTGAGCAAAGGCCGGATTGGTCAGCATGGCGCAGTGGCCGAAGATCTCGTGAAAGATATCCGGCTCTTGCAGGTAGTCGAGCTCGTCCCGGCGCCGGATAAAAGTCGCTACCGGAAACTGGCGGTTGGCCAGCAGGGCGAAGAAGCGATCGAACGAGATAAGCGCAGGCACCGCCGCCACCGACCAGCCGGTCACAGGCTGCAAGACGGCGTTGATCTCGGCCAGCTGGGGGATGCGATCACGGGGCAGCCCCAGCCTGTCGAGACCGGCCAGATACTCGTTACACCCCTTGCCAGCAAGAGCGGCGAACTGACGCTCGATCAGGATCTGCCAGGTGCCATGCTCCTCGTTGCTGTAGTGGATCACCCCGTCAGCATCCGGCTGGTGGGCGGTGTAAAAGGTTGCCATAGCGGTTCCATCCTCTGGCGCCACATCAGGCGCCTTGCCGTTTCATCACGGCTTCACTGTAACGAAATGGCAACAAAAAAAGCAGCCGACCCATGAGTCGGCTGCCGGAAACAGTTGTAAATAAATTGTGACAACCCGCTAACCAATCCCCACTACAGCTTGACCATGATATGGCGCGGCACCGTGTAATCCTCCAGCGCATAGAGGGAGAGATCCTTGCCGTAGCCCGACATCTTCATGCCGCCGTGGGGCATCTCGGAGGTGAGCATGAAGTGGGTGTTGATCCAGGTGCAGCCATATTGCAGGTGGCTGGCCACCTTGCTGGCGAGGCTCAGATCCTTGGTCCAGACCGACGAGGCGAGACCATAGTCCGAGTCGTTGGCCCACTGCACCACCTGCTCGGCATCGTTGAAACGGGTCACCGACACCACAGGGCCAAACACCTCACGGCGCACGATCTCATCCTCCTGCCGGGCCCCGACAATCAGGGTCGGCTCGAAGAAGAAGCCGTTGCCTGGGCGGATCTTGCCCCCCGCCGTCACCTCCACATGACCGCTGCTCTGGGCCCGCTCGACAAAGCTGGCGACCCGGTTGCGCTGTCTGTCCGAAATAAGCGGCCCCATCTCCACCCCCTCCTCGTACTGGCTTCCCACCTTGATGGAGGCCACCGCATCGGTCATGGCGGCGACGAACTTGTCGTAGATCTTGCCCTGGGCATAGATACGGCAGGCGGCGGTGCAATCCTGGCCAGCGTTGTAGAAACCGAAGGTGCGAATGCCCGCCACCACCGCCTCCAGATCAGCATCGTCGAAAATGATGACCGGCGCCTTGCCTCCCAGCTCAAGGTGGGTGCGCTTCATGGTGCGGGCAGCGCTTTGCAGGATCTTCTGGCCGGTTGCGATATCGCCGGTGAGCGACACCATCCGTACCAGCGGGTGCTCCACCAGCGGTGCCCCCACGCTTTCCCCCCGCCCGCAGATGACGTTGATAACGCCGCGGGGGAAGATCTCGCTGGCCAGCTCCGCCAAACGCAGCGCGGTGAGCGGGGTCTGTTCGGAGGGTTTGAGCACCACCGTATTGCCCGCTGCCAGCACCGGCGCCATCTTCCAGGCCGCCATCATCAGCGGGTAGTTCCAGGGGGCGATACTGCCCACAACACCTATGGGGTCGCGGCGGATCATGCTGGTGTGCCCCTCGAGATACTCCCCCGCCAGCGGCCCTTGCAGGCAGCGGGCCGCCCCGGCAAAGAAGCGGAAGCAGTCCACCACCGCGGGCAGCTCGTCGTTGAGCACTGCCAGATAGGGTTTGCCGCAGTTGAGGGATTCGAGCGCCGCAAACTCCTCGGCGTGGCGCTCGATGAGATCCGCCAGACGCAGCAGCAGGTTGCTGCGGCTTGCCGGGGTGGTGCGGCTCCACTGGGCGAAGGCGCGCTGGGCACCGTTCACCGCCCGGTTCACCTGTTCGAACGAGGCTTCGGGCACGGCGGCGATCTGTTCGCCGTTGGCCGGGTTGAGAATGGGTTCGGCCTGCCCCTCGCCGGTCACAAACTGGCCATCAATCAAGAGTTGGGTTGAGAGTTTCATGGTTGCATCCTTGCGCACGCGTTGAGTCATCATTTGCCACTGCCAGCGACATCATGGGTGTCGCGAGTAAGGTAGTAGGCAAGCAAAATGGGGATAGTGGTGAAGGCCACTATGATGAGGGCCACCACGTTGGTGACCGGCCTGTCTCGGGGACGGATCAGCTCCTGATACATCCAGATGGGCAGCGTGGTCTGCTGGCCCGCCGTAAAGGTGGTGACGATCACTTCGTCAAAACTCAGGGCAAAGGCCAGCATGCCCCCCGCCAGCAGCGCCGTGGCCAGATTGGGCAGGATCACGTAGCGCAGGGTCTGGAAGCCGTCGGCCCCGAGATCCATCGACGCCTCGATGAGGCTCTGGTTGGTGCGGCGAAAACGGGCCAGCGCATTGTTGTAGACCACCACCACGCAAAAGGTGGCGTGGCCGATAACGATGGTCCAGAAGCTGAACGGGATCTCCATCAGGCCGTAGGCTGAGCGCAGCGCGATACCGGTGACGATACCGGGAAGCGCGATGGGCAGCACCAGCAGCAGTGACACCACCTCCTGACCGAAAAAGCGGCTGCGAGCAATGGCCCCTGCTGCCAAGGTGCCGAGGATCATGGCCGCCAGTGTCGCCAGCCCCGCGACCTCCAGTGACAGCTGGATGGCACGCCACACATCGGGGCGATTGAGGGTCACCTCGAACCACTTGAGGGTGAGCCCGGGGGGCGGAAACTGGTAACTCTTGCTCTCGCTGGTGAAGGCGTAGAGGAAGATAAACAGAATGGGAAAGTGCAGGAACAAGAGTCCACCGATGGCGGCGTACTTGAGCAGGCCCGAAGGGCGCTCTCCCTGACGGCTCACTGAGCTAGCTGACATGACGGCCTCCTTGCTGCCGGTTCAAAGCGATAGAGTCAAAGCGCATCAAAGGCTCCTAACCGTTTCGCAATCGCCAGATAGATGGCGATGATAAGGATCGGCACCAGCGAGAAGGCGGCGGCAAAGGGCAGATTGCCCGCCGTTCCCTGCTGCATGTAGACCACCTGACCGATATACATGGTCGAGTTGCCGATGATGCCGGGGATGATGTAATCACCGAGGGTCAGCGAGAAGGTGAAAATGGAGCCCGCCACCACACCGGGCAACGCCAGCGGCAGGATCAGGTTGCGAAAGGTTTGGGCGGGTGTCGCCCCCAGATCGCTGCTCGCCTCCAGCAGGGATCGCGGAATACGCTCCACCGCCGCCTGAATAGGCAGGATCATGAAGGGCAGCCAGACATAGACGAACACGATAAAGGTGCCGAGCCGCGAGAAGGAGAGCGACGGGCCACCTATCACCGGCAGGGAGAGGATGGCATCGAGCAGCCACTCCAACCCCATGCTGTCGGCCAGCCAGCTCACCACCCCCTCTTTGGCCAAGATCAGCTTCCAAGCATAGACCCGTACCAGATAGCTGGACCAGAGCGGCAGCATGATCCCCACATAAAACAGCGCCCGGGTCTTGCCACTGGTGTAGCGTGCCATGTAGTAGGCAACCGGAAAACCGAGCAGGGCGCAGGCCAGGGTCACCAGCAGCGACATGCCGACGGTGCGGCCGATCACATCCAGATTCTCCGGTCGCAGCAGGGCGACGAAGTTTTGCAGCCCCAGCTCGTGGCGCACCTGACCGCTGAACTCGTCCAGCCCGAACAGAGAGTTGGAGAGCAGCATCAGCAAGGAGCCGACATAGATGATGCCGAGCCACAGCAACGGCGGCCCCAGCAGGATCGCCAGCAGCAGGCCGGGCCGACCATAGAGCAGGGTCGAGAGGCGCCGCAGCGGCCTGAAACGGGCAGGTTCGGGCTGATGGTTCATGGCAAGACTCGCACTGTGAGGGGCACTCATGGCTGCGCCCCCTGATGGGCGCCGCTCAGGCGGTGGATGGCCTGCTCCGGCCAGCTGAGGCTGACCCTGCTGCCACGCGCCAGACGGGCCTGCCCCTCATTGGGGTGGTTGATGATGATCTCGAGTTGCTCCCCGAGATCAACCCGATAACGGACGAAAGGGCCCAGATACTCCACCTCGCGGATCTCCCCCGACCAGCCCGGCGTGCCCGCCTCAGCGAGCCGGATCCGCTCCGGGCGCACCATCATCTGGCTGCCGTCGCCGCACAGCCGTCTGGCCTGCTCCCCTTCGAACAGATTGACGGTGCCAACGAAGCGGGCCACAAACGGCGTCGCCGGAGCGTCGTAGATGGTATCGGGGGCGGCAATCTGCTCGATCTTGCCCTGACTGAAGATGCAGATCCGGTCGCTCATTGAGAGCGCCTCCTGCTGATCGTGGGTGACGAAGATAAAGGTGATGCCCAACTGGCGTTGCAACGCCTTGAGCTCAAGCTGCATCTGCTCGCGCAACTTGAGATCGAGGGCCCCCAGCGGCTCGTCCAGCAGCAGGATGCGTGGCTGGTTGATAAGCGCCCGGGCGATGGCGATGCGCTGGCGCTGGCCGCCGGAGAGCTGGCTTGGGCGGCGCTTGCCGACCCCGGGCAGTCGCACCAGCTCCAGCATCTCGTCCACCTTGCGGTAACGCTCCGCCTTGGCGACCCCCTTGAGCATCAGGCCATAGCCGATGTTGTCGCGCACATCCATGTTGGGAAACAGGGCGTAGTCCTGAAACACGGTGTTGAGGTTGCGATCATAGGGGGGCACGGTGGAGCAGGGCTCGCCGAACAGGCGGATCACCCCGTCGCTCGGGTACTCGAAGCCCGCGATCATCCGCAGGCAGGTGGTCTTGCCGGAACCGCTCGGCCCCAGCAGGGTAAAGAATTCCCCTGAGGGGATCTGGAAAGAGATGTCATCGACCGCCTTCACCTCGCCATAGTGGCGGCTGACCCGGTCAAATTGTACGGCGTTCATGGGGCGTCCTTGTCTGTGCTGGGATGGGCCGGACTCCTGTCCGGCCCGCTTGATTATCCGCTCTCGGCAGTCGTGCAGAGGAGGCGCAGCTCCCCTGCCGTTGGCAAGGTGGCAGCGGTTCCGACCACCTTGCTCACCCCGCCTTAGCGGCCGCCCAGAATGGCGATATAGTCGGAAACCCAGCGGTAATAGGGCACGCAAGTTCCCTGGCTCTTGCACTGGGAAACCGGAGTGCGCCAGAAGCGAACCCGATCGAAGTTGTCGATACCGTTGGTTTTGCACCCGGTCGGGCCCAGCAGGGCATTGCCCTCACAGGCGGCAGGTACCACAGGCACCGAGCCAAACCAGGCGGCGAGATCCCCCTGCAGCTTGTTGCTCAGGGAGTGCTCCAGCCACTTGTAAGCGCAGGTGAGGTTCTTGGCATCGCTGTGCACCATGCTGGTATCGGCCCAACCGGTCACTCCCTCTTTCGGCACAGTGGTGGCGATGGGCTGCTTGTCGGCAATCAGGGCATTGGCCTGGAACGGCCAGGAGCCTGACGCGACCACCCCTTCGTTCTTGAAGTCATCGATTTGAACGAAAGCATCATGCCAGTAGCGTCCCACCAGCTGGCGCTGCTTGCGCAGTAGATCGAGGGAGGCCTTGTACTGATCCTCGTTCAGCTCGTAAGGATCCTTGATGCCCAGGGCAGGCTGATGGGTCATCAGATAGAGGGCGGCATCGGCGATGTGGATCGGGCCGTCAAAGGCCTGCACCCGCCCCTTGTTGGACTTACCATCCGCCAGAGTCTGCTCCTCGAACACCACGTTCCAGGAGTCCGGAGCCTTGGGGAATACCTTGGTGTTGTACATCAGGATATTGCCGCCCCACTGGTAGGGCACGCCGTAGTGCTTGCCATCCACTGTGTGCCAGGGGGCATTTTGCAACCGGGGATCAATCTTGCTGTAGCTCGGGATGAGTGCCAGATTGAGCGCCTGCACCTTGCCACCGGCAATCAGACGCAGACTGGCATCGCCGGAGGCGGTCACCAGATCGAAGCCCCCCTCGTTCATCAAGGCCACCATCTCGTCCGAGGTGGCCGCCGTCTTGACGCTCACCTTGCAGCCGGTCTCTTTCTCGAATCCGGTCACCCAGTCGTAGTTCTTGTCTGTCTCGCCACGCTCAAAGTAGCCAGCCCAGGCCACGATATTGAGCTGGCCTTCACCCTTGCCGAGCTCGGTCGGGGCAGCCTGGGTCTGGCCTGCCAGCAGCGCCGGAACAAGAGCCAGCATCAGAGGGGTCAATTTCATCATGCACTCCTTGCATTGTGTTGACTTGCATCAGGTGAGGGAACGCCGCCGTGGGCGTTAACATCCTGTTAACCAGCAATGAGCTTAGGGGAGTGGCAATACGATGAATATTTCAATTTTTGGTGGCTCAGGTATCAGCTAAATCGATATCGAGTGCAGATGAATCTGATTTTTGGTGGCTACCCCGCAAGAGATGGCTAGCGAGGGAGCGCCTGACGGGCCCGCAACCGGCTCTGATCCCGCGCAATATCGATAAATTCCCGCGCCGTCCAATCCAGCCGAGAACCACGGCGCCACACCAGCCCGATATCGATGGCGGGAATGGGCTCCTTGATGGGGCGCGCCTCGACCCGCTCCTGCTCCAGCGACCAGGGGCGATAGGCAAAATCGGGTAACAGCGCGACCCCGAGCTGGCTGGCGACCAGACTGCGCACTGCCTCCACCGACGCAGTGCGCAGCACGATGCGAGGGGAGATGCCGTAACGGCGCAGGCCGCCCCCGATGATCTGAGCGAGCTGATCGGCGGTCAGCGAGATCATCGGCTCCTCCCCCAGCGCGGTGAGCGAGAGAGTCGACTCGGCACAGAGCGGGTGGTTGGCAGCCAGCCAGAGCCGCAGCGGGGAACGGGTCAGCAACTCGGTATCAAACGCCTCTTGCCGGATGGTGCGGTTGGTCATCAGGATCCCCACATCCACCTCGCCATTGACGATCTGGTGCTCCAGAAAAGGCTGTTCATCCTCCTTCACCTCAATCTGTACCGCCGGAAAGGCACGGCGAAAACGGCCAAGCGCCTCAGAGAGGTAGTAACCCGCCACCAGAGTAGTCACACCGATGGTGAGTCGTCCCTGATCCTGCTGGGCCACCGCTTTGAGGGAGTGGCTCGCCTCGGTCATGGCGCCGAGAATGCGGCGGGCGTGGAGCAAAAACTGGTGGCCCTGAGTGGTGAGGGTGACGCCGCGCGGATTGCGCTCGAATAGCGGGGCGCCGAGCTCGGTCTCCAACTCGCGAATGGCGCTGGTGACCGCCGACTGGGAGATATGCAGCTCGGCGGCGGCGCGACTCACTGAGAAACTGTCGGCCACGGCCACAAAATAACGGATCTGGCGAAAGGTAAAGTTCATCGGGCATCCTTGCCGATTGGTACTATTGGTGTGATTGGTAAGATTGACTGCCAGCTTAACCGTAAACGGGCGCCTCGCCAAAACCGGGCACTGCTGCCAACTCAATGATCTGCCGATTAAAACCATGCCCCTGCGGCTTGGCGAGCACGACAGGGGCATGGGTCATCGCAGCAAGGTGCAGACAGGGCTATCAGGATTTGTTGAGATACCCCGCCAGCTGGCCGATCAGCCGCTTGCGCAGCTCGCCGAGTTTGGGTTTCTCGTCCGCACACCAGGGCAGCGGTCGGCACGCCTCTATGGTGCGCAGGCCAAGGCGGGCGGTGAGCAGACCGGCCCCCACCCCTTGCGCCGCGCGGGCAGAGAGCTTGGCGGCAAATTCGGCGCCCAGCAGATCCATCCCCACCTCGGTCACCAGCTCGGTGGCACCGGCGTAGAGCATGTTGCGAAACACCTGACGGATGAGGCGTATGCGGCTCCAGTAGCCGAGCTCGATGGCATAGACATCGGCGATATCCTCGATCATCCGCAGGTTGCGCCACAACATCAGCATCATGTCGACGGTGGCGAGCGGGCTTAGCGCCACCAGCACGGCGGCCTCCCCCGACCATTTGGCCACCCGCGCCTGGGCCAGCTTGTCGCGCTCGCCGAGCACCAGCTGGCTATAGAGGGTCAGCACTTCCCGATCGCTGTGGCTCTCGTCGAGCTGAGCCAGCCAGGTCTGATACCCCTCGCGCCCCTTGTCGCCACTTTTGACCGCCAACCCTTCGCAAAAGGCTTGCCCCTGCCCGACTCCCTGATGAGCAAGCAGATCTTCTGCTCGCGAGCGCACATCCTGGCGCCGCTTGAGGGTGCGCAGCCGCAGCCACTCGCGCCCCACCACGCTGGCGGTCCCCGCCGCCACCAGCGCCGAGGCTGCCAGCCAGGCGCTGCCCCAGAGCGGGGTGGTGAGGAATTGATCGTAAAGAAAGGCGCCATACTGGCCCAACGAGAGCAGACCGACCGCCCCCAGCCCCCACGCCAACAGCCGATGACGGCGACGCGGTTTGATGACGAGGGCACTCTCCACCTCGGTGAAATCGTCCAGCTCGTCGAGGCGCTCGAAGCTCGCCTCCTCCAGCCGCTGGGCCGGTGCGGGCGGGCGCTCGTCACTGGCCACCGTCAAGGCAGGCTCAAGGATCACCTTGCCCTGCAGCGGTGGCCGCTCTTTTACCTGATCGTTCATCGCATTGTTCTCCTGTGCGCAGCCTTCGGCTCAGGTGCCAAGACCGCACACCGTTATTCGAGGTGATCCCCGAGCAGAAACTCCAGCGCCGCATCGAGCCGGATATGGGGCAGCGCCTGATGGGCGCTCATGGACATGGGGCGAAACGCCTGAAAATCAAAGCCCTGACTGTTCCACCACTGCGCAGACGGAATATGGGGCGGCACCTCCCCCGGAAAGAGCAGCAGCGGCTCACCCGCGAGGCTGGTGCCGCGGATGGCGGGGAACTCGCGGCCATTGGCCACCCCCTTGCCCACCTCGGTCGCCTTGATGGCTGCGAGCGCCAAGCACTCAGTGGTGATCCCCTCAAAACGAGCCTGGCCGCGACCGCTGCGTACCAGATGCTGGAGCAGGGAGACCATGGGCGCATGCTGTTCGGGGGTGACGTGATCGGCCTTGCTCGCCACAAACAGCAGCTTGTCGATACGGGGCGAGAAGAGTCGCCGCCACCAGTTGCTCTTGCCGTAGGCAAAGCTCTCCATGATGCGGGCGATGGCCTGCTGCATGTCGCCAAAGCTGGCCGCCCCGGCGTTGAGCGGCTGCAGGCAATCCACCAGCACGATCTGGCGATCAAAGCCGGCAAAGTGCTGCTCATAAAAACCCTGCACCAGATGCTGCTTGTACTGCTCGAAGCGCTGCTTGAGAGTGGCGTAAAGAGTGCCATCGGTGGGCTCGCTGGCAGGCATCTCCCACACCCAGGGGACAAATTGCAGCATGGGAGCACCGGCATACTCCCCCGGCAACACGAAGCGACCGGGTTGAATGAGGTGCAATCCCAGCTCCTGTTTGCAGGCATGCAGATAGGCGGTGTAGCGCTCGGCCAGCTCCGCCACTGGCCGCTCTTCGAAGCGCTGATCGACCTGCCACCCGGGTGTCAGCCAGCTGGCAGCGAGCGCCTGCAGCTCGGGACGACGCATTTGCTCGCGCACCTGTTCACTCCACTGCTCGTAGTTCATCTCAAGGAGCGGCAAGTCGAGCAGCCACTCCCCGGGATAGTCCACCAGATCCACGTAGAGGGTCGAGATCTCCCCCAGATGTTTGCGCAGGGGATGACGGGTGCGATAGCGAATTTCGAGACGCACTTCGGCCACGCCGCGGGTGGGCTCGGGCCAGGCTGGTGGATCGCCAAACAGGGAGTCGAGGCCACGCTCGTAGGCAAAGGTAGGGATGTGGGCATTGAGCTGCGGCACCCGGCGGGCGCCGAGGATGCGCCCCTGACGCAGGGCATCCCACAACGGCAAACGGCCGTCGATGGCCGCGTGTTCCAGCTGGTTGACCAGCGCCGTGATAAAGGCGGTTTTGCCGCTGCGAGAGAGGCCGGTCACCGCCAGCCGAATATGGCGATCCCGCACCCGGTTCACCACGTCGTTCGCCTTGTGTTGCAGGCGAGTCAACTTCTGTTCCAGTTTATTGAGTATCAAGGCTTGACCCGTTCTCCCTTGGTGGTTGCATCCGGCGTGTTCAGCCGTGCGAGAGGTCGACCGCTTATCCACGTCTGGATAGTTGTCGTCGATGGTGGATCCTCGCAGAAGATTCCACCATCGACATTGAGTGCTTTGGCAAGCACTACAGCTTGCGAAACTCCCGCTGCAGGGTGAACTCCCTGGAGGTCACCAGCTTCTCGATCCGCTGAACTCTGGGCTCCAGCGCGTCAAGTTCCTGCGCGATGCGGCCCAGCGCCTGATGAGGGGTGATCCCCGCCTGCCAGCTGCGCGCCTTCATCCGCACCTCGGCAAAGTCGGCATCCTCTTGCGAATAGAGGGTGACCGGCTTTTTGTCGAGCAAGAACCAGGCAGCGATATAGGCGGTGAAGGTAATGAAACCGGCGAAGATAAGGCCACTGATGGCGAGCAGCCGCACGATCCAGGTCTCCACCCCGAAGTACTCTGCCAAACCGGCACAGATCCCGGCTATCTTGCCACGCTGGGGATCACGATAAAGGTTACGCCCTTCACGACTGGCACTGCTCATACCTTGTTCCTCCAACCGGGTACTTCCGCGTCCAGAATCGACTCCAGTGCCCCTACTCGCTCCTGCATCTTCTCGGTGCGAGCCAGCAGCCCTTGCAGCTGTTCCCGCTCGCTATCGGCAAGACCGGCGCCAATCCGCCCCTTGGCACGATAGTGCAGCACCAGCCAGATGGGGGCCACCACCACCATGAAGACCACCATGGGAACCATCAATACGCCCAGCAGATCTTCCATCTGTTACTCCCCCTGTTTGCCTTCGCTTTTGCTGTCGCCCTGACCCAGCTTCTGGCGCATCGCTTCCAGCTCGCGGCTTATCTGATCGTCCACTTCCAGCTCGGCAAACTGCTGCGCCAGCGCCTTGTCGGACTGTCCCAGATCGGCGCGTGCTTCCATTTCGTCGATACGACGCTCCATCCGCTCGAACTTGCTCACCACCGCCTGGCTCTCGCCACGGGCGACCTGACTCTGCACATTGAGACGGCTGCTGGCCGCTTCGGTGCGAATGGCCATCGCCTTTTGACGGGCGCGGGCATCTTCCAGCTTGGCTTCGAGCTGACGGATCTCTTCACCCAGCTTCTCGATGCCGCTGTCGACCGCCTGCTGCTCGCGGTAGAGGGTCTCTGACAACTCGGTCTGTGTCTTCTTCTCGATAAGGGCGGCGCGGGCCAGATCTTCACGTCCCTTGGTCAGGGCCAGCTCGGCCTTGGCTTGCCACTCGTCGACCCGCTCCTGATGACGGGCGACCTGACGACCAATCTCTTTCTGGCTGGCGAGGAAGCGGGCCAGATTGGAACGCTCCTTGACCAGCTCGTCCTCCATCTCCTGGATGATCAGGCGCACCATCTTCTGGGGATCTTCTGCCTTGTCGAGCAGGGCCGTCAGGTTGGAATTGATGATGTCGGCCAGACGGGAAAAAATACTCATGATTGCACTCCTGTTATTGGCATGGCGTTGTTTCTCCATTGACAATGGCAACTTGTGTGCCAATCTGGAACAAAATTTAACTTGTTGATTTATATGGGGCAGAATAACCGGATTGCAAGATGCCTCGCGCAAGAGATGATTAAAATCACCAACTTTTGGTAAGATTGACCAGCTTTTACAACTGACAGGGATCACTATGACCACGGCCACGGAAAGCCTGCTGGGGGAATCCAACGCATTTCTCGAGATCATTGAGCAGGCCTCACGGCTCGCCCCGCTGCGCAAACCCGTGCTGATCATCGGTGAGCGTGGGACGGGCAAGGAGCTGATCGCCCACCGCCTACATTATCTCTCGGCGCGCTGGGATCAAAGCTTTGTCACCATCAACTGCGCCACCCTGAGCGAGAGCCTGCTGGAGACCGAGCTGTTCGGTCACGAGGCGGGATCGTTTACCGGTGCGGCCAAGCGCCATCAGGGCCGCTTCGAGCGGGCCGATGGCGGCACCCTGTTCCTCGACGAGCTGGCCACCACCAGCGCCCGGGTGCAGGAGAAGTTGCTGCGGGTCATCGAGTATGGCGAGTTCGAGCGAGTGGGTGGGGCCAAGCCCCTCAAGGTGGATGTGCGGCTGGTCTGCGCCACCAACGAGGATCTCCCTGCGCTGGCCGACAAGGGGCTGTTTCGCTACGATCTGCTCGATCGGCTCGCGTTTGATGTGATCACCCTCCCCCCCTTGCGGGAGCGGCGGGAAGATATCCTGATGCTGGCGGAGCACTTCGCCCACAGCATGACCCGGGAGCTGGGCTATCCGCTGTTTGCCGGTTTCTCGCGCAAGGCAACCCAGCTACTGCTGGATTACCACTGGCCGGGCAACGTGCGGGAGCTGAAGAACGTGGTGGAGCGCAGTATCTATCGTCAGGGCAATCCCCAGCTGCCGCTCTCGACCCTGGTGCTCAACCCGTTTGATTCCCCCTGGCGACCACAGGTCACGCAACCTGCGCAAGAGGCCCGAAGCGAGGTACAATCTGCATCCCCCCTCGCCTTGCCGCTCGATCTCAAGCAGGCGGTGGCGGAGTACGAGATTAATTTACTCAAGCAAGCGATGCAGCAATCCCAGTATAATCAGCGCAAAGCCGCTCAACTGCTGGCCTTAAGCTATCACCAGTTCCGTGGCATGCTACGCAAATATCAGCTGCTGGATGGCGATAACGATGCAGAACAAGAGTGAAGGAGCGCGGTTGATGCCGACTCCAGCAACACGCCAGCCTTCGCGCTGGCACATTTGTATCAAAACGTGCGTACAAAACCCCTATAAGAACATGGTTCAACAATGAGAATGCTCACACCCTTGCTGCTGGGTATGCTGGTGCTGGTCACCGGCTGCCAGAAGCAACCCGAGGCCTCCAAAACCGGACTCATCTATTGTGCTGAGGGATCCCCCCTCTCCTTCAATCCCCATGTTTCCAACTCCGGGGTGACACTGGATGCCAGTGCCCGTCCGCTCTACGACCGCCTGCTGGAGGTGAACCCCAACACCCTGGCGCTGGAGCCGGCGCTCGCCACCAACTGGCATGTCAGCGAGGATGGCCTCACCTATACCCTGACCCTGCGCAAGGGGGTGACGTTTCACCATACCCCCTGGTTCAAGCCCACCCGCACTTTCAATGCCGATGACGTGGTCTTCACCTATGCCCGCCAGCTGGACGAGCAGCACCCCTATCACAATGTGTCCGGCGGCGATTACCCCTACTTCTACAGCCTGGGGCAAGATCTGCTGATCAAGCGGGTGAGCAAGAAGGGGCCGCAGACGGTAGTGTTCGAGCTGAACCAGCCGAACGCCTCCTTCCTCGCCACCCTGGCCAGCGACTATGCGGTGATCCTCTCCGCCGAATACGCCGAGCAGATGTTGCAGGCGGGCACGCCAGCCCTGCTGGATAGCCGCCCCATCGGCACCGGGCCGTTCAGCTTCAAGGAGTATCGCCACAACGAGTTCATCCGCTATCTGCGCCATCCCGGCTACTGGGGCGGCGATGCCAAGATTGAACAGCTGGTCTACGACATCACCCCCAAATCCGCCAAACGGCTGGCCAAGCTGCTGACCGGCGAGTGCGACGTGATGAGCACTCCTTCTGCCAGCCAGCTCTCGGTGATCAAGCAAAATCCGGCGCTCAGTCTCTCGGTCCAGTCGGGGATGAACGTGGCCTTTTTGGCCCTCAATACCCGCAAGCCGCCGTTCAACAACGTCAAGGTGCGTCAGGCCATTGCCAGCGCCATCAATATCGACAACCTGTTGCAGGCGGTCTATTTCGATACTGGTCTGCCCGCCAACAGCCTGCTGCCGACCCTCTCATGGGGGTACAACCCCAGCCTGCCCGAGCGAAAACCCGACCTGAAACGGGCGCGCCAACTGCTCAAGGAGGCGGGGCTGGAGAAAGGGTTCGAGATGCAGGTGCTGGTACAACCGGACGCCCGCCCCTACAACCCGGATGCGGTCAAGACCGCCCAGCTGATCCGCAGCGATCTGGCCAAGGTCGGGATCAAGCTCAAGATCGTGCAACGGGAGTGGCCGGTGATCGAAGGCCGCCTCACCAAGGGGCTGTACGACAGCCTGCTCTCCGGCTGGATTGCCGATAACGCCGATCCGGACAACTTCTTCCGCCAGCTGCTGAGCTGCTCGGCAGTGGAGCGGGGCAACAACTACAGCCGCTGGTGTAGCCCGGCCTTCGATCAGTTGCTGGATGATGCGGTCACCACGCCCCAGCTCTCGTTCCGGCTGCGCAACTACTACTATGCCCAGACCCTGCTCAACGAACAGCTGCCGCTGATCCCGCTGGCGCACGCCTTGCGTACCCAGGTCAGCCGCAGCGACATCGAGGGGCTGACGCTGATGCCCTTTGGCGGCACCTCCTTCAACCAGGCTCACAGGGAGTAAGCATGCTTCTATACACCTTGCGCCGCATCAACCTGCTGCTCATCACCCTGCTGGCGCTGACCTTTGTTGCCTATCTGCTGGACTATCGGCTGATCGGCCATCAACTCAGCTTCTGGAGCGGCTACCCCGATTTCCTGCGTCGCATTTTCGCAGGTGACCTGGGGCTCTCCAGCGTCTCCGGGCTACCGGTGCTGGACGAGATCCGCCACTACTTCCCGGCGACCCTGATCCTCTGTCTGGCGGCGTTCGCCATCTCACTACTGGTGGGGATCCCTCTCGGCACCCTGGCGGCCCTGTCCCAGGGCAAGACGCTGGATCTCTCCATCATGACTGCCGGTCTTATCGGCTATGCGGTGCCGGTGTTCTGGCTGGCGCTGCTGGTGGTAATGCTCTTTTCGCTGGATCTCGGCTGGTTGCCAGCCTCCGGGCAGATCAGCCTGCTCTACGACGTCCCCCCCATTACCGGCATCGCGGTGATCGATGTGCTGCTCAGCAACGAACCCTGGCGGCAAGCGGCGCTGCACGATGCCCTGCGCCACCTGATCCTTCCGTCATTGGTGCTGGCGGTGGTGCCCACCACCGAGGTGATCCGCCATGTGCGCAGCTCCCTCATCGACGTGATGAAGCAGAACTACATCAAGGCGGCAGCGAGCCGGGGCCTTTCCAAAGCGCAGATCGTCTGGCGCCATGGTCTGAAGAACGCCCTGCCGCCGGTACTGCCGCTGCTGGGTCTGCAGCTAGGCAGCGTACTCACCTCCGCCATGATCACCGAGGTGGTGTTCGAGTGGCACGGGATCGGCCGCTGGCTTATCAGCAGCATCGCCCTGCAGGATTACGCCGCCATTCGCGGCGCAACCCTGGTGGTCGCCAGTTTCGTGATCCTGACCAGCGTCAGCACCGAGTTGCTGACCACCCTTATCTATCCGGCACGGCGCAAAGAGTTGTATGCCAAACAAGATTGAACGCGCTCATGGCGTGACCAGGAGCCAGGTATCCTATGCAAGATAAATCGAACATCTATCCCGAGCTCAAGATCCTCTCGCCCCTTGAGCAGACGTGGGCCTCCTACAGCCGCAATCCGTTGGCAATGGCGGGGCTATGGTGCTTTTTGCTGCTGCTGCTCATCACGCTGGTGGGGCCGCTGGTCGTCCCCTACGGCATCGATGAACAGCACACCGACAAGCTGCTGCTGGCCCCCTCGTGGGCGGCGACCGGCAACATCGACTACTTCCTCGGCACCGACGATCTGGGGCGCGACATGCTCTCCCGGCTGGTGGTGGGGGCGCGTCTCACCTTCGGCTATGCGCTGGTCGTGGTGGTGATCGCCATGGTGGTGGGCTCCGCCATCGGTATCCTCGGCGGGATGAGCAAGGGACTTAAATCGAGCGTGCTGCACCACCTGCTCGATACCCTGCTCTCCATCCCCTCGCTGCTGATGGCCATCATCATGGTCGCCATCATGGGGCCGGGTTTTGGCAATACCCTGATAGCCATTACCCTGGCGTTGATCCCGCCCTTTATCCGGGCCACCTACAACGCAGTACATGCCGAGATGCAGAAGGAGTACATCACCGCCAGCCGCCTCGATGGCTCGCCCCCCTTCCGGATCATGCGTCTGGCTATTTTGCCCAACATTGTCGAAACCCTGGTGGCCCAGACCACCCGCACCTTGTCGGCGGCCATTCTCGATATCTCGGCGGTCGGTTTTCTCGGCCTCGGCGCCCAATCCCCCCAACCGGAGTGGGGCACCATGCTGGCCGATTCGAGCGACCTTATCTATCTCGCCCCCTGGACCGTCACCCTGCCCGGCATCGCCATCCTGTTCAGCGTGCTGGTGACCAATTTAGTTGGTGAAGGCATTCGCGAAGCACTCAAAGAGGGGAACGACTGATGCCGCTGCTCGACATTCGCAATCTCACCATCGAGATCGACACCCCGCAAGGCAAGGTCAAGGCGGTGGACAAGGTGAGCCTGACCCTGACCGAGGGGGAGATCCGCGGTCTGGTGGGTGAATCCGGCTCCGGAAAAAGTCTGATCGCCAAGGTGATCGTCGGCATCGAGAAAGACAACTGGACGGTTCGTGCCGACCGGATGCGTTTCAACGACATGGATCTGCTGACCATGGCTCCCAAAGAGCGCCGTCGCATCATGGGTCGCGAGATCGCCATGATCTTCCAAGACCCCATCAGCTGTCTCGATCCCTCCGAGGAGATCGGCACCCAGCTGGAAGAGGCGATCCCGACCGATTCGTTCGAGGGACAATTCTGGCAGCGCTTCCAGTGGCGCAAGAAGAAAGCCATCGCCCTGCTGCACCGGGTAGGCGTCAAGGATCACCGCAAGGTGATGCGCGCCTATCCCCACGAGCTGTCGGATGGCATGTGCCAGAAGGTGATGATCGCCATGGCCATTGCCAACCAGCCGCGTCTGCTGGTAGCCGACGAGCCCACCAGCGCCATGGAGTCCACCACTCACTCCCAGATCCTGCGACTGCTGGACAAGATGAACAAGCTGGGCAACACCACCATCCTGATCATCAGTAACGACATCGCCGCCATCGCCAATCTGACCGATACCATCAACGTGATGTACTGCGGCCAGATGGTGGAAGTGGGCACCCGGGAGCAGATCCTCGAGACCCCGCACCACCCCTATACCGATGCCCTGCTCAAATCGATCCCCGACTTTGACAAGCTGGTGCGCCACAAGTCGCGCCTCGAGACCCTGCCCGGCGTCATCCCACCACTGCAACACCTGCCCATCGGCTGCCGTCTGGGGCCGCGCTGCCCCTACGCCCAGAAGCAGTGCGTGCAGACCCCCCTGATGAACAAGATCAAGGGCCATCAGTTCAGCTGTCACTTCCCGCTGAACATGGAGGAGCCGAAAAAATGATGACCGTTAATGCCCCCATGAAGGAGCCCCGCTTGTGATCGAGCCATCCCTGTTGCAGGTCAGAGGCCTTAGCAAAACCTACCAGAACCGCACCGGTCTGTTCCGTCGTCAGGCGGTGGAAGCAATCAAGCCCCTCTCGTTCGATCTCGAAGTGGGCCAGACCCTCGCCATCGTCGGCGAGGCAGGCTCCGGCAAGAGTACCCTCGCCCGCATTCTGGCTGGCATGATCGAACCCACCAGCGGCGACATCGCCATCGACGGCCAGCTGATGGTGCATGGCGATTACCAGACTCGCTGCAAACTGCTGCGGATGATTTTTCAGGATCCCAACACCTCGCTGAACCGCAAGATCCGGGTCGGCCAGATCCTGGAAACCCCGCTGCGTCTCAACACCGAGATGACCGAGGAGGAGCGCCGCGAGAAGGTGGTGCAGACCCTGCGTATGGTGGGGATGCTGCCGGATCACGCCCTGTTCTATCCGCAGATGCTCTCCTCCGGTCAGCAGCAGCGGGTGGCGTTGGCGCGTGCGCTGATCCTCAACCCCAAGATCGTGGTGGCCGATGAGGCGCTCTCCACCCTGGATATCTCGGTGCGCTCCCAGATCATCAACCTGCTGCTGGAGATGCAGGAGACCATGGGGCTGAGCTATGTGCTGGTAGCCAACGATCTGGGCATCGTCAGCCATATCAGCGACGAGGTGCTGGTGATGCACGAAGGTCGGGTGGTGGAGCGCGGCAAGACTCTCAAGGTGTTTGCCGATCCCCAGCATGAGGTGACTCGCCGTCTCATCCAGAACTACAACAACGAATACCGCAAATAGAGAGGCGCTGGCCACCTCCCTCACCGCTGTGTTTCGCCGAGCTCACACAGCGTGTCTAGTCCTGAAATAGGTTTACACATTTTCAACTAGCATTTCTCTACTCAGAACCCCCTATGTACCGCATCGGGGGTTCTGTATTTCAACGCATGATGCGGCCGCTCCGCGTTGTAAATATCCACTGCTTCACGCACCATTTCCCGCGCTTGCGTCAAATCCTGCGGGCTTTGCAACAATAACTCTCCTTTCAAAATCCCGTTCACCCGCTCCGCCAACGCATTCTGGTAACAGTCATACCCATCCGTCATCGAGCATTTCACCCCGTACCGTTCATGTAGTGACTGATACAGCCCAGAGCAATACTGCACGCCGCGGTCTGAGTGATGGATTAGCTCCCCGCTGCCACGCCGTTGCTTCAGTGCTTTCTTGAACGCCATCGCAACCGACTCCGCGTGCATTCCTTCGTGTACGTGATGGCCTACTATCTTGCGTGAGTAGGCATCCGTCACCAGGCTCAGGTACAGCGGTCCGCTCCTGGCTGGCAGATAGGTGATATCAGCGACCCAGACCTGCTCCGGGGCCACCGGCGTAACCTGTTCTGGCCCCGCCTTGAGCAAGTTGGGATGACGGTAGAAACGGTGAAAACTGTGGGTGGTCTTGTGATACGCCCGCCTAGGCAGCACCAGCAGGCGGTGCTCGGCCAATATCTGAAACAGCCTGTCCCGCCCGACCTTGAGCCCGCCATCATCCTGACCCTGCAGCAGATAATGCAGCTTGCGGGTGCCCACCCGAGGTTGTCGCAGTCGAACCTGACGCACGAAGCGCACCACCTGCAGCCCCTGTGCATGGCGCACGTCTGCAACCCGATTGCGCTTGTAGTAAGCCTGCCGGCTTATTCCCAGAAACAGGCAAGCCCTGACGATGCTCAGCCTCTCGACTTGCCGCTGCGAGAGGACTTGCCGGGTCGCTTTTTTACGATGGAGACGCCGTAGTCATTCTTCAGTACATCGACGACGGCCTCAAAGAACTGGGCCTTCTGACTCATCAGCGCCAGCTGCTGCTCGAGTTCCTTGATGCGCTGTTCGGGTGTCTGGTTGTCGGGGTCAGGCATGGTGATGCTCCTGCCGGCACGCACAGAAGCCCCCTGGCTCCAATCTTGCCGACCATGTTTACGCAACCATACCAGAACGGTGGAGCGGCCCTGAATGCCATAGCGCACCTGAGCCTGTTTGTAGGTGAGCTCGCCTTTTTCAATCTGCTCGACCAGTGCCAGTTTAAAAGTCAGCGAGTAATCGCGCTGTGTCCGTTTCACACCTTGTCCCATCGGGTTCTCCATTTATTGGGAGGAAAGGTGTAAACCATATTCAGGATGGGACAGCGGGATCAAAAAAGCCCACTGCATGCAGTGGGCTTTCTGTTACCGGCGTTGCTGCTTAGGCTTGCAGCAACAGGCGGTTGATGCGGGAGACGAAGCTCGCCGGATCGTTCAGCCCGCCCTGCTCGGCCAGCTGGGCCTGTTCATGCAGCAGGGTGACCCACTCACCGAACAGTGCCTCGTCTTCAATGGTGTCGAGTTTCTTCACCAGCGCATGGTCAGGGTTGAGCTCCAGAATGTACTTCTGCTCCGGTACCGGCTGGCCGGCCGCACGCATCAGCTTGATCATCTGGGTGCTCATACCGTAGGCGTCGGTGACGATGCAGGAGGGAGAGTCGGTCAGACGGTGGGTGACACGCACCTCTTTCACTGCATCGCCCAGGCTCTTCTTGACCCGCTCCACCAGACCGGCGTTGGCCTTCTCGGCCTCCTCCTGCGCCTGTTTGGAGGCTTCGTCTTCCAGATCGCCGAGATCCAGTTCGCCACGGGTGACGGAGATAAGCTGCTTGCCGTCGAACTCGGTCAGGTGGCTCATCAGCCACTCATCCACACGCTCCCACATCAGCAGCACTTCGACACCCTTCTTGCGGAAGATCTCGAGATGCGGGCTGTTCTTGGCAGCGGCATAAGAGTCGGCGGTGATGTAGTAAATCTTCTGCTGACCTTCCTTCATGCGGCCAACGTAATCCTCCAGCGACACGGTCTGGGCTTCGCCCTCACCAGCGGTGCTGGCAAAGCGCAGGAGCTTCGCGATCTCTTCGCGGTTGGCGTAATCCTCGGCCGGGCCCTCTTTGAGCACATTGCCGAACTCGCTCCAGAACTTGGCGTACTTCTCGGCATCGTCTTTCGCCAGCTTGGAGAGCATGGTCAGAACCCGCTTGGAGCAAGCCTTGCGCAGGGAGGCGGTCACCTTGTTGTCCTGCAGGATTTCACGGCTGACGTTGAGCGGCAGATCGTTGGAGTCCAGCACCCCTTTGACGAAGCGCAGGTAGGTCGGCATAAACTGCTCGGCATCGTCCATGATGAAGACGCGCTGCACATAGAGCTTCAGACCGTGCTTCTGCTCGCGGTTGTAGAGGTCGAACGGTGCGCGGGCCGGTACGTAGAGCAGGCTGGTGTACTCCTGCGCCCCTTCCACCCGGTTGTGACCCCACAGCAGCGGATCTTCAAAGTCGTGGGCGACGTGCTTGTAGAACTCCTGATACTCCTCGTCCTTGATATCTTTCGGGTTGCGGGTCCACAGTGCCGTGGCGCGGTTGACCTGCTCCCACTCGCCCGGGGTGCCGACGATGGTCTCGCCATCCTCTTCCCGATCAGGGGTGCCCTCTTTGAACATCTCGACCGGTACGCTGATGTGATCGGAATATTTGCCCACCACGGAGCGCAGACGCCAGTCGTCGAGGAACTCGTCCTCTTCGGCGCGCAGATGCAGGATAACGTCGGTACCGCGACCCTCTTTGGTCACGTCAGCCACGGTGAAGGAGCCTTCCCCTTCCGATTCCCACTGCACGCCCTGCTCCGGAGCAGTACCGGCGGCGCGGGAAACCACGGTCACCTTGTCGGCAACGATAAAGGCGGAGTAGAAACCGACCCCGAACTGACCGATCAGCTGGGAGTCACGTCCCTGATCGCCAGAGAGGTTTTTGAAGAATTCTGCGGTGCCGGACTTGGCGATGGTACCCAGGTGCTCGATCACCTGATCACGGGTCATACCGATCCCGTTATCGGAGATGGTCAGGGTACGCTTCTCTTTGTCCACCACCAGGCGCACACGCAACTGGCCGTCGTTTTCGAACAAAGAGGCATCGGAAAGCGCCTTGAAGCGCAGCTTGTCCGCCGCATCGGATGCGTTGGAGATCAGCTCGCGCAGGAATACTTCTTTGTTGGAGTAGAGGCTGTGAGCCATCAGGCTCAGCAGTTGTTTGACTTCAGTTTGAAAGCCGTGGGTTTCGGCATGAACACTTTGGGTCATGGACCAATCCTCAGAAACATCGGGTTGAACATACGCCCAACCTAGATGGGGACAGCGATCCAAATATCAAGGGGGCGAATGCGCAATCCTGCTCATTCGCCCCCTTTTTCCATTCAACTGCCGATTTTCTGATCAGGCCGCAATGATACAGCCCTATCCAGCCCCTTATTTGAGACGCTGGCGCCCCATCAGGGAGTGGGAGAGCGTGGTGCCATCCACCAGCTCCAGCTCGCCCCCCACCGGTACGCCATGGGCGATGCGGCTCACCTCCACCCCGGCGGCACGGGCCATATCGGCGATATACCAGGCGGTGGCATCCCCTTCAATGGTGGGATTGGTGGCGAGGATCAGCTCGCTGATGTGCTCTTCCTTCAGACGGCGCTCGAGAATATCGAGCCCCAGCTCCTCCGGGCCGATACCATCGAGCGGGGAAAGATGACCCATCAGCACGAAGTAGCGGCCGGAAAACTGGCCGGTCTGCTCGATGGCGGCCACGTCGGCCGGACTCTCCACCACGCAGAGCAGACCGTTCTCTTCCCGCTTGGGATTGGCGCAAATATCGCAGCGATCGTTCTCGGTAAAGGTGCGGCAGTGGCTGCAGTGGCCAATCTCGGTCAGGGCGCGAGAGAGCAGCTGGGCCAACCGCAAGCCGCCGCTGCGCTCACGCTCGAGCAGGGTAAAGGCCATCCGCTGGGCAGACTTGGGCCCCACCCCCGGCAATACCTGCAGGGCTTTCATCATCTCATCGAGCAGGGGACTGAACTTCATAACACTCCTTACACAGGCCTGCCCCTCGCCACCACCAGGGCCACGACGGGTCAGCAAAACAGGATAACGCTATTGGCGCAGGACTATACCCGAGCCCGCCGCCCATCGCCATCGGCTTGCCCACAGCGCCCGCAAAAAACCGGATAGCAAAAAGCCCCGATGTTTCCATCGGGGCTTTGCAATTTGGCGGTGAGGGAGGGATTCGAACCCTCGATACGTTGCCGTATACACACTTTCCAGGCGTGCTCCTTCAGCCACTCGGACACCTCACCAAATTTTGGTCTGTGGTTTAACGTGTTCAGCCAACACGGTGTTCTCTGCGCCGTTGCGCTGGAACGGGGCGTAATTTAGGGGAAAGCCCCGCCCGCGTCAACGGCTTTTTTCACCTGGCGAACCGTTCGAACACTTAATGCACAGATTCCGGCGCAACCTGGATTTCTGGCAGGTTGAGGAAGCCGGAACGTTCGCATTCGGCAACCAGTTCGTGGGTGGCAGCGATGGTGCTTTGCACGAACAGCAGGAACTGCTCGACGCTGAGTCCGGCCTTGGTAAAGACGGTATGGCCGACCACCAGCCGCGGCAGGTTGTCATCGATGATATCGAGGAACACCTTGAGGGAGGGGTACTGCATATTGAGTCGTCCCAGTTCGGCAACCAGTGGTAACAGGGCCGAGGGGCGAACTTCCAGCTCGGAGGAGAACAGCAGACCTTCCTCTTCCACGAAGATCCGGCTCTCCTGAATACCATCGACCGACTGCAAAGAGACAATGTGGATACCGTGACACTGGTCGCAGACATAGTGCTCGATACGAGCCTGTTGCAACCAACGCATTATCATTTCGGAGCTGGGGATATTCATCATTTCCACGACAAGATTGGGATCAAGGGGCGCAGTCTAAACCAATTTGCCAGCAACAAAAAGCGCGCCAACCCGATAACCATGCGGCTCGCTTCTTTTTGGCAAGCGCTATGCATATACTCAGCCAAATCCACGATGACGCTTGCCCCACAGGGGGCCCCATGACCATCCAAGAAAAGTATCGCCTTCATCTGAAATCACTCTCGGATGAGCTGCTCACCCTGCAAAAACCCATCCGGATTCTGGATGCCATCAAGTGGCCACGCCATCTGCAAGAGCGCTTTCTGGCAAGCAGTGGCAGAGAGCAGCCCGCTATCGACAGGCACTTCTATGATGCCCTCCCCCTTGGCTTCGAGCCGCGTAACAAGTATCTGGAACTCAAGGAGCTGCGGGACAGGATCCGCAGAAAATTGGGGCCACAGGACGATCTTGGCCGGATCCTGCAAGAGACGGTCGATCAGTACATGGTGGTGATCGAGATGCTGCGCCAGCGAGGCCAACCCGATTTTCAGCGTTACAGCCAGCTGCTTTATGGCTCTGCCAGCGATCACCTGCGCGGGGATCGCAAGACCCTCAAGGAGCTGGGCTCCCGCCTGTGCGATATCTTCTCCCTACCCGGAGCGCGCCATCTGGTGCGCCCCTACCCCAAGGAGTTCGAAGGAGAAGCGGCAGTTGCCAAACTGCAGGGCAAGCTGTCGAGCTACTTCAGTGACGGCACGGTGCAGGTGAAGCTGAGCGATGGGATTGTCTCCGACGCCGCAGCCGGTGGCGACTACATCAAGCTCAACTCCCACGCCCGTTTCTCCGAACTGGACTTGCAGGTGCTGGAGGTGCACGAGGGCTGGGTTCATGTCGGCACCACCCTCAACGGTCGCCAGCAGCCCTATGCCACCTGGCTGAGCGCAGGTTCACCGCGGATCACAGCGTGCCAGGAGGGGCTGGCGGTATTGATTGAGACACTCACCTTCAGCTCCTTTCCGGATCGGGCCAAGCGCATCTCGGATCGGGTGATGGCCATCGACATGGCCGAGCGGGGCGCCGATTTTATCGAGGTGTTTCAGCACTTCGTACAGCAAGGCACCAGCGAGCACGACGCCTACAAGATCACCCAGCGGGTCTTTCGGGGCGGCATGGTGGGCGGCGGCGCCTGCTTTACCAAGGATCTCTCCTACGTGCGTGGCTATGTGGAGACGGTCAATTTTATCCGCAGCGCCGTGCTGGAAGGGGTGCCCGAGATCCTGCCGATGCTGTTTGTCGGCAAGGTGACGCTTGATGATATTCCGGTACTCTATCAACACTATCTGGAGGGGCTGATTGCCGCCCCCCGCTATTTGCCGCCGATGTTTCGCGATCTCACCGGCCTCTATGTCTGGTTCGGTTTTGCCTCCGGCATGTCGCTGGTGGATATCGGCCAGGTACAGCACCATTTTCGCCAGCTATTTCAACGCCTGCCGGTGGCCGACCCCATCATTGCGCCGGTGGATATCGAGATAGACTGAACCACAGCGATACAAGTTGGGGAAAATAAAAAGGGCGCCAGATGGACGCCCTTCTCGACGATTCAAATATCGCAGCCGAATTACTTGTAGGCCCGACCTTCCAGATAGTGTTTGCGGCACAGTGACACATAGCGATCGTTGCCACCGATCTCCACCTGCTCGCCATCACGCATCACCTGACCCGCCTCGTTGACCCGGGAGTTCATGTGAGCCTTGTTGCCGCACCAGCAGATGCTCTTCAGCTCTTCAAACTTGTCGGCCAGACAGAGCAGATGGTATGAGCCCGGGAACAGCTCGCCGCGAAAATCGGTCTTGAGGCCATAGGCCATCACCGGAATATCCTGCTCATCAACGATGCGGGCCAGCTGGTAGACCTGCTCACGGGTCAGGAACTGGGCCTCGTCCACGATAAAGACATCGATATGTTTCTTCGCATGACGCTCTTTCACCATTTCAAACAGATCACAGCTGTCGCTGAACACGTCCACCTTCAGTTCAAGACCTACCCGGGCACTGATCACCCCGACCCCGAAACGGTCATCGATGGCTGGCGTCATCGCCAGAGGATGCATGCCCCGCTCCAGATAGTTGAAGTGCGCCTGAATGAGCTGGGTGGATTTGCCTGAATTCATGGTGGCAAATTTGTAGTGCAGTGAAGCCATGATACTGTTCCGAAACTGAATTTATGGGGCGCATGCTAACCAAAGCCCCTGACAAAACCAAGGGGCCCGCGGGCCCCTTGCTCTATAAATGTTACGCGGTGGCCAGCGCTGGCCGCGCTTTGGCCTTTTTCAGGTGATAGCTGGTAAAGAGCACAAACCAGAGGGCACTGACACTGAAACCGGCCAGGCTGGAGTGCATCAAGCCCATCGCCAGGTAACCGATGGCCGCGCCGAAGGCGATGGCCAGTGCATAGGGCAGCTGGGTCATCACGTGATCGATGTGATGGCAACCGGCACCGGTGGCAGAGAGGATGCTGGTGCTGGAGATGGGTGAGCTGTGATCCCCGAACACCGAGCCAGCCAGTACCGCAGCCAGCATCGGCAGCATCAGGCTGATGTCGCTGGCGGCGGCCATGTCACCGGCCAGCGGCAGCATGATGCCGAAGGTACCCCAGCTGGTGCCGGTGGCAAATGCCATGGCACAGGAGAGGATAAAGACCACGGCAGGCAGCACTTCGATCGGCAGGTTGCCGTTAGCCAGCGAAGCCAGGTACTTGCCGGTCTCAACGTCGCGCACCACGGCACCTATGGTCCAGGCAAACAGCAGGATGTTGATGGCTGGCAGCATGGCCATGACGCCTTGCGGCGCGGCCTTGATCCAGTTCTTGGCACCCAGCTTCAGGCGCATAGCCAGACCGATGGAGACCACCAGACTGCACAGGGCACCGTAGACCAGCGAAGAGCCGACGTTGGTATTTTCGAACGAGCCGAGCACGCTGAAGGGCAGCCCTTTCTCGCTCAGCACCGCAGCACCGGAATCAATCATGAAATAGATGGTGGCGGCGGTCAGGGTCAGGATCGGCAGTACCATGTCGATCATGCCGCCGTTGCTCTCTTCCGGGCTCTCCATATCCAGACCGATGGGGCGGCCCTTGGACTCATCCCACAGCTTGCCTTCCAGCGCCCACGCTTCGTGTTGACGCATCGGGCCGATATCCAGCTGACAGGCGATCACCACCAACACCATGATCAGGGTGAAGACGGCGTAGAGGTTCATCGGGATCATCTCGACAAACGCAGCGATGGGGCTCTGCTCGGTCAGACCGTGGGCCGCCATGATGCCGCCAACCAGGGCGATGATATAAGCCCCCCAGGAGGAGATGGGCATCAGCACGCAGACCGGCGCCGCGGTGGAGTCCAGCAGATAGGCCAATTTGGCACGGGAGATCTGGAAGCGGTCGGTCACCGGACGGCAGATGGCCCCCACCGACAGGCTGTGGAAGAAGTCATCGATAAAGAAGGCAAACACCATCATGCCAGTCAGGGCTTTGGCGCCCTTGCGGGTCTTGGCACGACGCTCGGCCCACTCGGCAAAGGCACGGGTCGCCCCGGAGACGCTCATCAGGCTGATGAGGCCACCCAGCAGCAGCATAAACAGGATCATGTTGACATTGTCACTATTGAGCGCGCCATCGACCCAGAAGATCTTGAGCACGGTATTCAACATGTAATGCAGGGATTCGAGGGGTGAAAACTGATTGAGCAGCAAACTGCCGGTGACGATGCCCACACCAAGGGACAGCAGCACGCGGCGGGTCATGATCGCCAGCGCGACAGCCAACAGGGGGGGAAGAACGGACCAACCGGAGTCGGCGAAATGACTAATGTCCATGATCTCTTTGCACCTAAAGATTACAGGTGGAGATCTACCGAGAGGATCTAAAGAAACAAAACCTATGGGGAGGTCATACTCCTCAGCCCCTTCAGGTAGCGCTCCATAGTGGATGACTATGGCAGTCCTGCACCTATTAGATGCAGAACCAGCAGCCCGGTATGATGGCCTGGCCACTTCGGCGCTGACTCCTTTCCTTGTGCATCACAGGCATCACCCTCCGCACAAATACTCATAGGCAGCGCGCCTCTACTTAAAGGTATTCGCTGCATATTTTATCGAGATGGCAGCTTATAGCAAGTTTTTTGATTAAATAGTCACGATAAACATATCAAGGTCGAAAAATGGTAGTCAAATGATGCAACAACGCCTGTTTTGACGCTATTTTCACCTACTGCGGCTTCATTGGCCGCGAATTCAACTTCGAAGTGCAATTCCCGATTAAAAATCAGGCTGCTTTCAGAAGTTCGTCAAAAACCACCTGTGGCTGTTTAAATCCCAAGCATTTGCGCGGCCTGAAGTTCAGCCGCTTTTCGACGGCTGACAGTGCCTCTGCTGTCACCACACTCAAATCACTGCCTTTGGGCACATATTGCCGCAGCAGACCATTGCTATTCTCATTCTGTCCCCGTTCCCATGCACTGTATGGATGCGCAAAGTACACCTGCGCTTCCAGCTCTGCTGCAACACGTTCATGTTCGACAAACTCGCTACCATTGTCAGCTGTGATGGTATGGACATGTGCCTGGTAGGGTTTCAGCATGCTGATAATGGTGTCCGCCACCGCGCTGGCTGTTTTGCTGGGAACGTATTGAACCAGGTAGAGCCGGCTCTTACGCTCCAACAGACTCACTATTGCACCGCTGCCTTGCTTACCCAACACGGTATCGACTTCCCAATCTCCCACACGGCTCCGCTCATTGACTATCGCAGGGCGTTCATCAATCGATACCGGATTGGGAATGACACTGCGTTTGCTGTTCTTACCCTTGCGATAGCGTTTGTGACCCTGACGCAGATGCCGGTATAGCGTGCCACCGTTGGCCTTGTCGCGTGCCACATAGCGGTATATCCACTCGTGGCTAACCGGGCAGTTAATCATGTCTCCAACGCCACTGATTTGCTCGGGACTCCAGTCCGCGACCAGCGCCATGCAAACAAAGTCGATGGTATCAGACGGGACAGTACGCTTCTGACTCGTCAGCCGTCGTGCCGTGGCAAGTTGGTGAGCCTGCTGCGGCTGATAGGCCTGCCCAGCACAATTACGACGAAGCTCACGACTGATAGTCGATGGATGAACCCCGAGCTGTTTGGCAATGCGGGCCTGTGACAGGCCATGGTCACGGAGGCAGGCAATCTGGTATCGTAGCCCCTCGGTCAACTGCTGGTATTTCATGGTGTATCGCTTTGTTTCTTTGGCGAGAAGAAGCGTACCCTAACTGGTAGTTGACCGCCTCTCTCCTATGCACCATGGGCATTGCACTTATTATCTGAATTCACGGCATCCAATCTCCAAGCCTATTGCAGGCCATATTAAATATCTGTATTGATGTTCCCCACGGATATTATATTTAACCCGGCTTGACTTATTTAAATCGCCAAGCAAGAATCAGCTAGAACATAATATTTTTCTCTGACTCGACGTGGTAACTCCTATGAATGAATTTTTAAAGGTACTGCTTAATATCCGCAGTCTGCGTGCTACCTGCCGCGAACTTTCTCTGGAACAACTGGAAGAGGCACTGGAAAAACTCTCTGCGATCGTTGCTGAGCGTCAGCAGGATGAAGCTGCCGAGCGTCAGGCCCGTGAAGAGCATCTGCGGAAAATTAACGAATATAGCGAAATGCTGAAAGCCGCCGGTATTGACCCGGCCGAGCTGGTCAATGCCGTTGCAACAACATCTGGCAAGACCGAAAAAACAAAGCGGGCGCCACGTCCTGCCAAATATCGCTATCAGGATAATGGCGTAGAGAAAACCTGGACCGGCCAGGGCCGTATGCCTTCGGCTATTGCCAGCGCAGTGGCAGCAGGCAAATCACTGGAAGACTTTGCTATCTGATCTCAATCTCGTTGCTAATAAAAAACCTCGCCAAGGCGAGGTTTTTTATTGCCGCTTAAACGTGAAATATCAGATAGCCGATTGCGGGCGATCTGCTGCCTTGACCCACAGCACTTCACGATCCCCTGCTACGCAGATGAGATAGCGGGCAACGGTAAAGAACCAGTCACTCATCCGGTTCAGATAGGGCAGCACCTCGGGATTGACCCGCTCTTCCCGGCTCAATGTCAGCAGCAAGCGCTCGCAATGACGCACCAGAGTACGCACCACATGCGCTTGCGCCGCGGCACGGGAACCACCCGGCAATATAAATTGGCGCAGCGGTGGCAATGGCTCACTATAACGATCTATCTGCTGTTCAAGGCGAGTGGTCCAAGCGGCATTAACCTGCCAAATCGATTCATTCTGGGCGTCACTGGAGAATGCCAACTCCCCCCCCAGATCAAACAACTCCTGTTGCAACAGCTGTAAATCAGCCAATAAGCAGAGCTCTTGCGGCGGGACGTCACAAATCAGCAAGCCAATATGGGAGTTGAGCTCATCGATATAACCGTAGGTCTCGACCCGCAAATGATCCTTTGGCAACTGGATACCATCGGCCAGCCGGGTCATGCCCTTGTCGCCCTGCCTCGTATATATTCTCATACCGACATCCTGTTAATAATGGGAATAATCATGGATTCGAGTCCATTGAGCTTGATTTCGTAAGCCAACGCCAGCGTCTGGCCCAATTTACCCGCCGGAAAACCGCTGCGCGCCATCCACACCAGATAGGGCTCTGGAATATCGATGATACGCCGCCCCTGATATTTACCGTAAGGCATCTTGTTGGTCAGGGTCAGCAGTACCTGCTCGTCGGATAGCCAATCCATATTAATCAATATCCAGATATTTATGAGTCTGGATTGAGAGTCGCCAGTTACGCGCGATACAGGTATCCATCGCCAATTGGGTGGCCCTTGGCTTCTGGCTGATCGGCTGCAAGGCAATGACCACATCAGGGCGCAGGGTAGCGGTAGCGAGCAGCATATCCAGCTCTTCAATATGGTGCTCGGTCGCCACCGGATGCTTGATCTCGTTGGCCCGCTCCAGCGCCGAGACCAGCACAGGCAGCCCCCCTTTCATGCCAATTTTGGGGGAGACGGTCACCCAGGTCTGCTCATGGGTCTTGATCTCGCTGGTGCCACTAGTTTCAATCTGCACCTGATAACCCGCCGCCAGCAGGGCTGACGAGAGTTCGTGCAGATCGTAGAGGCAGGGCTCGCCACCGGTGATCACCACATGGCGCGCCTGATAACCCAGATCGCCAAAGCTCTTGATAATCTGCGTGGTGCTGAGTTGGCTCCAGCAATCGGATTCATTGGAGCGATCCAGCACCGCCGCCTTGCCCACTTCACGAGCCGGATCAACAACCCAGGTATGACGGGTATCGCACCAGGGGCAGCCCACCGGGCAACCCTGCAGGCGAACAAAGATGGCGGGCAGGCCGGTAAAGATACCCTCCCCCTGGATGGTCTGGAAAATCTCGTTGATTGGGTAGTGCATCTCGATCACGGCTTGTTGCAAAAGTCGCGGATTATACCCCAAGCCACGGCAAGACGCAGGCTCACTCTGCGCTTTTCTCACCCAGCCCGGTTTTCTCAAACAGTCTGGCCATGATGCCCGCCTTGTCGGCCAGATAGTTGTTCAGGCCGCGACTGCGCAGTTCACACGCAGGACACGTGCCGCAGCCGTCACCGGCAATGCCGTTGTAGCAGGTCAGGGTCTGCTGGCGCACCGTGTCGAGGTGACCATAGTGATCCGCCAGTGCCCAGGTTTCGGCCTTGTCGAGCCACATCAAGGGAGTTTCAAAACGGATACCGCGATCCAGCCCCAGCGACACCGCCTGATTGAGGGCCTTGACGAACTCGTTACGGCAATCGGGATAGCCGGAGAAGTCGGTCTCGCACACACCGGTGATCACCGCTTCGGCGCCTACCTGATAGGCATAGATGGAGGCCAGGGTCAGGAACAGGATATTGCGGCCCGGCACGAAGGTGTTGGGCAGCCCGTTATCCTGCAGCTCGCTGCTGACAGGAATGTCGTCACGGGTCAGGGCAGAGACCGCCAGCTCATTGAGCAGCGTCACATCCATCACCTTGTGGGCGGTAATCCCCAGTGCACAGCCTAGACGGCGCGCGGTGTCGATCTCTTCCCGATGGCGCTGGCCATAGTCAAAGGTGATGGCGTGCACTTCATCATACTGAGCCAATGCCTGTACCAGACAGGTGGTGCTGTCCTGACCGCCACTGAAAACCACGACTGCTTTTTTCATCTTGATAACTCCTTCAAATGTCACGCGCGGCGGCCTTCGGCAAAGTCCTGCCACTGGGTATTCAACCGGTTAAACAGGGTCAGCAAGGGCGCATAGTGCTCCGGCCTCCCCTCCCACCGGGACAAGAGGTGATAGCCCGCCTCTATGGTAGAGAGGGCATCGGGAAAGGGTTTCTTGCGAATGGCATATTGACCGGCAATGGCACCAATACCGATGCGGGGCAAGCGGGCCAGTGCCGGGTTGCTCTGCAACATGCGATAGGCTTTGCGCCAGGTGCCGTCAAGCAAGATAAAGGCGACTGATGCGGAGCCAGAGGATTCACTCTCCCACTGCTGGCGAAGATCGGTCAGCGAAATGGCATCCTCATCCGGCCAGAGCAAATAATAACGACGGGATTGGTCAGCCAGCAGCACATTGAGCCACTCATCGCGGGAAAAGTCCTCCCCCACATGGATCTCGCACTGTTGCAAAGAGGCCGCCAGCAGCGCCGCAGTCCCCTTGGGATGTGCCACCTCGTTGGAGTGCTGCAAGATGTAGAGGGGCGTGTGATTGTCAACCGGCACAATATAATCGCACAGGCAGGCTTTGAGGGCTCGGGTGCAACGTGTACAGTATCGACTGTTCTTGTCGTTGGACTGTTTCATGTTGTCAGACAAATCTGGATTGCTCTGGGTTATCACGCTCTCTCTCACCAGCTTGCTACTCTTCTTTACCGTTCCCAATCTTCAGCTCTCCTTCGATCGGCCCTTGATCGCCGGGGGCGAAGGGTGGCGGATCATAACAGGCAATCTGGCTCATACCAATCTGTGGCACCTGCTGCTCAATCTGGGCGGCCTCGCCATCCTCTATAGCCTGTTTCGCGACTATCTGGGTGGGGCTCGCCTGCCGCTGCTGATGTTGCTGCTCTGGCTGGCAGTGGGCTTGGGGATCTGGTGGTGGTGCCCGCAGACCCAGTGGTACATGGGACTATCCGGCTCGCTGCATGGTCTGTTTGTCTGGGGGGCAATGCAGGATATCCGCCACGGACGCCGCACGTCGGGCTGGCTACTGTTGGCAGGGATGGGGCTCAAGCTGGCGATGGACTTCTACAACGCAGGAGAGAGCCCGATATCCACCCTGATCAATGCCAAGGTACACATCGGCTCTCATCTTATCGGGGCAGGTGCAGGCCTGTTGCTCGGCCTGCACCGTGTATCACTGAGTGAGCCTGTTACGCACCAACCAGCTCGGCATTGATGCTGGCCAGCATGGCGGCCGGATCGGCAGCCTGCGTAATGGGGCGACCGATAACCAGATAATCGGACCCCGCCTCGACCGCCGCTTTCGGTGTCATCACCCGGCGCTGATCCCCAGCCGCTGAACCGGTCGGGCGAATACCCGGGGTCACCAGCTTGAAATCGGCGCCCAACAAGGCTTTCAACTCATGGGCCTCGTTGGCAGAGCAGACAACCCCATCCAAGCCGGATGCCTTGGTCAAGGTAGCCAGCCGGATCACCTGCTCGGCCGGGCTCACATCCAACCCGAGGGGGATCATGTCGGACTGCTCCATGCTGGTCAGCACGGTCACGCCGATAAGCAGGGGGGCCTTGTCGCCATAAGGCAGCAGCGCCTCTTTGGCGGCACGCATCATCCGCTCACCACCACTGGCATGCACGTTGACCATCCAGACACCGAGCTCGGCACTGGCTGCCACCGCTTTGGCAACAGTATTGGGAATATCGTGAAACTTCAGATCCAGAAAGACATCGAATCCCTTGGCCACCAGCTGGCGTACAAACTGCGGGCCAAACAGGGTAAACATCTCCTTGCCTACCTTGAGACGGCACTGGGCCGGAGAGATACGTTCAACGAACGCTAAGGCATCTGCCTCGTGCTGATAATCCAGCGCTACCAGTACTTTGGGATCTTGCATCTCACATCCTATTGCTTGTTATTCACCGTCCAGACCGCGGATCGGCTTGATGGAACCCCACTGGCGACAAGACGGGCACTGCCAGAACAACGAGTGAGTGGCAAAGCCGCACTGCCGACACTTGTGGGTTGACTTGATTTTTATCTGCTCGCCGACCAGCTGTTGCAGCAGTTCGAGGCTCTCCTTGGCAGGCCCCTCCTCCGCACTGGCCAGTTGAAAACCCACCAACTGGTAAAAACCTTTCATCGAGGGATGACGACGCAGCTGACGCAGCACCAGTGAACGGGCCTGGCTCAGGCCATCACGCTCTTCAACCAGCTTGGCAAGGGCCAGGGTCACGCTGACACCGGCGTGATCTTCCACTGCCTTCTCAAGCAGCGGGATCAACGCAGGCGTGCGCCCCAACTGCTGATAGCACTCGAGCAATTTGGGCATCGCCTCGGAGGCAAAGTCGATATCCTGCTCGAACACCCGCAGCAGCTCCTTGCTGGCCTGCTCATACTCCCCTTCCGCCATGGCAAGCTCAGCGAGGCGCAAACTGGCCCGGGCACATGCCGGATTGATACTGAGCGCCCGTTTGAGCTTGGCCAGCCCCTCCCCTTTATTGCCCTCACGCAGCGCGATCTCGGCTTGTTCGCAATAGAAATGGGAGATGGGGTCGGCCAGCTTCTTGCCCTGGAATTTTTGCAGACGCACCGCCACATCGATGGCCTTATCCCAATCCCGCAACTGCTGATGGATGATCAACAGCTGTGCCAGCGCCGTCTCTTCAAAATCGCTGTCGTCACACAGCTCATTCCAGAGCGCTTCCGCCCGGTCCAGCAGACCAGCAGCCAAAAAGTCGCGCGCAAGCTCCTGCAGGGCAAGCTGTCGCTGCTCCCGGGTCAGTTGGCGGGTTACCAGGTTCTGGTGGATCTTGATGGCACGATCGACCTCCCCACGCTGGCGAAACAGGTTGCCGAGGGAGAGGTGTGTTTCGATGGTTTCACTGTCCACCTCAAGCAGCTGGATAAAGAGATCCACCGCCTTGTCGGATTCATCGGACAGCAAATAGTTGAGGCCCGCCACATACTGGCGGGAAAACTGGTTACTCTGTTTTTGGGTGTCCTGGCGAACACTCCTGCGACCCATGTACCAGCCATAACCGGCGGCGATGGGCAACAGCAGGAAAAGCAGTTCAAGCATTGAGGAACATTATTCCTTACCCGGTGACCGGGCCAGCTCCAACTCGCGGGATTGACGACGCATGGTGCGGTTGAGGGTGCGGTTTTGCATTTTCAGGCGCAGGAACAGCAGGCCGAATACCAGCCAGCCCAGCAAAAAACCGCCAGCGAAGAAGAAGCCCAACAGCATGGCAAGCGAAAACTCACCCTGAGCGATCAGGTAATTGAACTGAACCAGCTGGCCATTTTGTGAGCCCAGCGCCAGGGTCAGAACAAACACCAGCACCAGCGGAATGAGGGCCAAAATACGCTTCATAAGAGCTCCCTGTCAGTATCTAATGAGAGGCTGATTATCCTTAAAATCGCAGGCAGACTCTAGAGTGAATGGGAAAAGAGTTTAAGAAACAAGACGATTGGCACAGGAATCGGTGCCAAAAACAAAAAAGGCATACCCGAGGTATGCCTATTTCTGCATTATTCAATGATGTTGACGCGCTCGCGCAACTCTTTGCCAGGTTTGAAGTGCGGGACATATTTCCCGGTCAGTTCAACCTTGTCCCCAGTCTTGGGGTTGCGGCCCACACGGGGCGCACGATAGTGCAGTGAAAAACTGCCAAATCCGCGGATTTCAATCCGGTCGCCGTTTTGCAAGGTCGACGCCATCTGCTCAAGGATCTCCTTGATGGCGGCTTCGACATCCTTGGCCGGCATATGCATGCGGCTGGCTGCCAGTTGTTCGATGAGATCTGATTTGGTCATAACGTTAAATCTCCTTCCCCGATCACATGCAATATTCATTTTGCCAGGATAAAAAAGGGCGGCGCAATGCCGCCCTTTTCTTGCATCAAGGATTACTCACCCTTGGCGGCTTTGAACGCTTCCATCATAGCATTGCTGAACACAACTTCTTCTTGCTGGTTCAGGTTATCGATAGCAACACGCTCATCAGCCTCGTCCTTAGCACGGACAGACAGGCTTACGGTGCGGTTCTTACGATCAACGCCCATGAATTTAGCTTCAACTTCGTCACCAACAGACAGCACCAGAGTGGCGTCTTCTACACGGTCACGAGCAGCGTCGGAGGCACGCAGGTAGCCTTCTACGCCATCAGCCAGTTCGATAACGGCACCTTTGGCATCAACCTCGGTAACCTTACCCTTCACGATAGCACCTTTCTTGTTGTCAGCCAGGTACTTGTTGAACGGGTCTTCTTCGATCTGCTTGACACCCAGGGAGATGCGCTCACGCTCCGGATCCACTTGCAGAACAACGGCTTCGATCTCGTCGCCTTTCTTGAATTCACGCACGGCTTCTTCGCCCTGGTTGTTCCAGGAGATGTCAGACAGGTGAACCAGGCCGTCGATGCCACCATCCAGACCGATGAAGATACCGAAGTCAGTGATGGACTTGATCTTGCCGGAAACACGGTCGCCTTTGGCGTGAGTTTCGGCAAACAGCTGCCACGGGTTGGATTTGCACTGCTTCAGACCCAGGGAGATACGACGACGCTCTTCGTCGATGTCCAGAACCATCACGTCAACCACGTCGCCAACGTTAACAACTTTGGACGGGTGGATGTTCTTGTTGGTCCAATCCATCTCGGATACGTGTACCAGGCCTTCAACGCCTTCTTCGATTTCAACGAAGCAGCCGTAGTCGGTCAGGTTGGTCACGCGGCCAGACAGACGGGTGGTCTCCGGGTAACGCTTGGCGATAGCAACCCAGGGATCTTCGCCCAGCTGCTTCAGACCCAGGGATACACGGGTACGCTCGCGGTCGAACTTCAGAACCTTGACAGCGATCTCGTCGCCAACGTTGACGATTTCGGAAGGATGCTTAACGCGCTTCCACGCCATGTCGGTGATGTGCAGCAGACCGTCAACACCGCCCAGATCTACGAATGCACCGTAGTCGGTCAGGTTCTTGACGATACCCTTAACTTCTTGACCTTCTTGCAGGTTAGCCAGCAGGCTTTCGCGCTCGGAGGTGTTCTCGGTCTCGATCACGGCACGACGGGAAACAACAACGTTGTTGCGCTTCTGGTCCAGCTTGATGACTTTGAACTCGAGTTCTTTGTTTTCCAGGTGAGCGGTGTCACGGATCGGACGCACGTCAACCAGAGAACCCGGCAGGAAGGCACGGATGCCGTTCAGTTCAACGGTGAAACCACCCTTGACCTTGCCGTTGATGATACCGATAACGGTAGCTTGCTCTTCGTAAGCCTTCTCAAGCTGCAGCCAGGCTTCGTGGCGCTTGGCTTTTTCGCGGGACAGCTTGGTTTCGCCGAAACCATCTTCGATAGAGTCCAGAGCCACGTCAACGGTGTCGCCGACGTTGATTTCCAGCTCGCCCATGGCGTTCTTGAATTCTTCAGCCGGGATAGCGGACTCGGATTTCAGACCGGCGTCAACCAGTACGAAACCGTTCTCGATAGCAACGACAGTACCCTTGACGATGGAACCTTGACGGGTTTCAACGGCGTTCAGGGACTCTTCAAAGAGTTGAGCAAAAGATTCGATCATTGTTTATGTCACAAATGAAACATCCACTTGCAATCCGGCACAAGCGGGGCTGTTTTAAATAATCTGCGCCATCCTTGGTGCAGACGACCGGATGTCAGCTTGCGCTGGCATCACCAAGTTGTTGCTCTGCATAGGCGAGTACTGTTGCCAGCACTTCATCTATGGTCATGGCGGTAGAGTCTACCACCAGAGCATCTTCTGCCGGTTTCAGGGGTGCAGTAGCGCGATTTCTGTCGCGATCGTCACGTTCCCGAATCTCGGTTAAAAGACGCTCAAAGTTAACATCAAAGCCCTTATCTTGCAACTGCTTATAGCGACGCTGGGCCCGTTCTTCGGCACTGGCGTCGAGGAAAATCTTCACCTCGGCCTCGGGGAAAACAACTGTGCCCATATCACGACCATCGGCAATCAGACCCGGGGCCTGACGAAAAGCACGCTGACGGCGCAACAATGCTTCGCGCACCCGGGGGAAGGCGGCGATTTTACTGGCAGCATTACCCACTTCTTCGGTGCGGATGGTGCGGGAGACATCTTCCCCTTCCAGGATAACCTTGACCAGATCGCCCTCAACCTGAAATTGCACATCCAGATTGGCAGCCAACGGCACCAGTGAGGCTTCACTGTCCAGCTCTACATCGTGATGCAGGGCGGCCAGGGACAACACCCGATAGATGGCGCCCGAGTCCAGCAAGTGCCAACCCAGCTTCTCAGCAAGCAGCTGACACAATGTGCCTTTACCTGCACCACTGGGGCCATCAATTGTCATTACGGGGGCCATCTGAGGCATAACTTCTCTCCTGCACTGTGTTGCTCCCATCCCGAAGGGGTGGGTTAATGGGCGCCGATTATACCCGAATGTGGTGAGCCTGGCAGTCATCAATCCGCACAAAGGGCCAAAACCCCGACGGACAGCTGTGCTTGTATCTCATTTGGAGATTTCATTAAGCAATGCAGGGACTTGTTCTTATGGTCGTTCCTGACAAGGCGCGCTAAACTGGCCCCCTTTTTTGAGCCGTTAGTAGTAAGGAGCAACCTATGAGCAGCGTTACCCTCGTGGCCAAATCCAAATTGCCAACCCCCTGGGGCACCTTCACGCTGGTAGGTTTTCAGGAAACCGGCACAGGCAAAGATCACGCCGCACTGGTGATGGGCGACATTACCGGTGAAGAGCCCGTGCTGGGCCGGATCCACTCAGAGTGCCTGACCGGCGACGCCCTGTTCAGCCTGCGTTGTGACTGCGGTTTCCAGTTGCAGGCGGCCATGGAGAATATCGCCAAAGCCGGTCGTGGCGTGTTGCTGTATGTGCGTCAAGAGGGCCGTGGCATCGGCTTGCTCAACAAGATCCGCGCCTATCACCTGCAGGATCAGGGGGCCGATACCGTGGAAGCCAACGTGGCCCTTGGTTTCGCCGCCGATATGCGCGATTACACCATCTGCGCCGATATGCTCAAGCAGCTTGAGGTCAAGTCTCTCAAACTGATGACCAACAACCCGCGCAAGATGAAAGCCATGGAATCCTTCGGTATTCCGGTGGCCGAACGGGTACCATTGCAGGAAGGGCGCAATCCCCACAACGAGTTCTATCTGTCGACCAAGGCCAACAAGCTGGATCATATGCTGAAGAAGTGAGCCTGCATTGACGAATATCAGATAGTCAAACGCCTCCCATTGGGAGGCGTTTTTCTTGGGACGACCACACATCAACCCAAGCTATCTAAGTGGCACGGTCAAATTGGCCAGCAGTGCTTCAAGCTCTTCGCCAGTGCGGGCAGCACAGTATTGGTCGACCCGCTCGCGGGTCAATTGCGGCGCGAGACGTTCAATCAGATCGTAGAGATAGCCGCATAAAAATGTCCCTCTGCGCAACCCGATAGTGGCCACACCGCCTGGTAGCCAGGGCGCCGTTTTGAGCACCAGATCGCCATCGCGCTGGGGCTCCCAAGCAAAAGTTGCCATCACCCCGATGCCCATTCCTTGTCTGACATAGGTCTTGAGCACATCGCTGTCGCTCGCACAGCAGGCGATCCGGCTCTCGGCATGAGCGCAATCAGTGCCATGTGCAGCAGAGAGCGCCCTTCCATCGGTCACCAATGCAAACTCCACCAGCTCGGCCGGGGTCAGCGATGTTGCTTTGGCCAACGGATGATCCTTGGGCAGCACCAAGCCCCGTTGCCACTGAAAAGAGGGGAGCATGAGCAGATCGCTCCCCTCCTCCGGTTCATCCGCCAGCAGCAGATCGGCAGCGCCATCATGCACGGCTTCGCGGCACTGCGCCGCACTCCCCTGCATCACAGTTACGGCAACTTTGGGAAAGCGGGCCATGAAACCCTTGAGGATGGCGGGCAGAATATAACGGGCTTGCAGATGAGTAGCGGCAATGGTGAGGGTTCCCTGCTCCGGATGCACATGCTGCCTGGCCATGACCTTGATGGTGGCGACCTTGTCCAGCACCTCCGCGGCCACTTTGATCACATCCCGACCGATGGGAGTGATTTGGGTCAAGTGTTTGCCGCTGCGCTCGAAGATCTGGATCCCCAGCTCATCCTCCAGCATCCGCACCTGTTTGCTGATCCCGGGCTGGGAGGTAAAGAGGCTCTCGGCGGTGGCCGACAGATTCAGCCTGTGGTTCGCCACCTCGACGATATAGCGCAATTGCTGCAATTTCATGGTGTAGCCCTCAAGCGAACCCACCGTTAATAGTAACAAACTTTCAGCTATGGCCCGCCGCCATCAGGCCGGGCGCTCCTTGAGTAGAAAATCACGCAAGGCACGGTTGGCCATGGATAGCGGATCACCACGCCGCCACGCCACACAGAGATCGAGATAGATGGGCGGGTCAAAGGGCACGCCACTCAGATCCGGCTCCTCTTCCAGCACCATCCGCAAGAAGGTGGTCACCGCAAAACCTTGCCGCACCACCGCCTTGAGCAGAGGGATAAGATTGCTCTCGAAGGCGATATCGGGTTCAACGCCCAGGCTCTGGGCCAGCGCCTCCATATGCTCCCGGTGGTAAAAACCACGGCGAAACAGCGCCAGCTCCTGAGCGAAAAACTGCGAGAGGGTGACGGCCGATGCGCCACGCAAGGGGTGATCGTCCCCCACCACCATCAGCATCTCTTCGCTCAGCAGATGTGCCCCCTCGATGGCGGGTGGGAGATCACTGGTGATGAGGATGGCCAGATCGAGGGAGCCATCCACCATCCGGCTGAGCAGCTCACGGGTGCCGGCCTCTTCGACCCGGATCTTGAGGCCGGGGTAGCGGTGCTTGAAGGCCATCAGACGAGGGGGGAAATAGTAGGAGCCCATCATGTAGGGGATCCCGATCCGCACTTCCCCCCGCTCCAGCCCCTTGAGCTCAGCCATCTCGGCCTCAGCCTGATGCATCTGCAGCAACAGACGCTCGGCATGGCGACATAGCACCTCTCCCTCCGGGGTGAGCCGTACCGCCCGGTCCTGTCGATCAAACAGCCGCAATTCGAGCTGCTGCTCCAGCTTGGCGATGGCCATGCTGATGGCCGGTTGTGCCACATGCAAACTGTTGGCTGCCTTGGTAAATGAGCCGGCATCCCTGACCGCCAGCAGATAGGTGAGCTGTTTCAGATCCATGTATCAATTCATCTTATGAGATGGATAACTTAAATATATTATATTTATAACCGTAAGGACTCTACCCTGACCAAAAGTAGTCAGGACAATACGCAATGATTGAAGTTGGAAGTCGCGAGTGGATACGTGCAACCCTGGCCCTCAGCCTGGGCTCCTTTCTGGTGTTTCTGAACCTCTACCAGACCCATCCCCTGTTACCCCTGATCGCCGAGGTCTTCTCGGTCAACTCCCTCTCGGCCAGCTGGACCCTGGCAGGATGCACAGCAGGCCTCGCCGCCTCCCTGCTGATCTGCGCCAGACTGGCGGATCGCCATGGCCGTCGGCAGGTCATGCTGGGTACCCTCACCCTGGCGATCCTGCTCTCACTGTTGATCCCGCTGGTTGAGCAGTTTGGCTCCCTGCTGTTGCTGCGCATCCTGCAGGGCGCGCTGCTGGCAGGACTGCCCGCGACCGCGATTGCCTATATGGGGGAAGAGTTCAGCAAACGGGCGCTCCTCTCGGCGGTGGGGGTCTATATTGCCGCCAACTCCCTCGGTGGCATTGCCGGTCGGGTGGTCGGCGGCCTATTGGCAGGCTGGTTTGGCGACTGGCAGCATACCTTTCTGGGGATTGGTGTGATCAGCCTATTACTGCTGCCGCTGGTCTTCTGGCTGCTGCCCCATCAGACCCGCTTTGTGGCGAGCGCCCCCGTTCGCGGCCAATTTGCTCGCGCCTTGCAACAACACCTGACCAATCCCTTGCTGGTAGGGGCCTATCTGATTGGCGGCCTCAACTTTATGGTGTTTCTGAACCAGTTCAGCTACCTCACCTTCTTGCTGGCCAAGCCCCCCTTCTCCCTGCCCACCCAATGGCTCGGCATGCTGTTTCTCACCTATCTCTCGGGGACTGTAGCCTCCTCCTTGAGCGGCCGCTTTGCCAACCGCTGGGGGGCACAATGCATGCTGCTGGTCGGGATCGCGCTGATGGCTATCGGCAGTCTGTGGCTGCTGCAGGGCAGTCTGCTCGGGATCCTGAGCGGCTTGCTGGTCTCCAGCTTCGGTTTTTTCCTGGCACATGCCTGTGCCAGTGCCTGGGTGGGTCATCATGTCGAACACAACCGGGCCCTCGCCTCCTCCCTCTATCTGGTGGCCTACTATCTGGGGGCGAGTCTGGGGGGACTTTATCTGCACCCCTTCTGGGAGCAAGGCGAGCTGGGCGGTCTGGTCATGGGAATTGAACTGGTCCTCATCCTGACGACGGGCTTGAGCCTCTGGCTCGGTCGCTTCAAGCAACGAACAGAATCGCCACTGTCTGCCCAGCAGCCCCACCGACACGGGTAACGGGCGATGCGCAAACAGGGTCACCCACGAGCAGATAGCGCTCTCGCAACCAAGCACCGCCAGATAACAAAAGGGGTCACACCGTGACCCCTTTTGCTGCGTTATTCAAGAGCCTGTCAGGCTCGCACCGCATTTAGAGCAGGATCACTCCTGATCGGAATAATCCGCAGGCACCGCGACCACAGCGTCGGTCGCTACCTCTTCGGCGATCACCTCAGCCAGCGGGCGCAGGTGAAACTTGATCTGGCCGGAGGGCAACATCAGGCCAATATCGGGGTTGCGGGTATCCTGCATGTTGCCGGTTTTGAATGGCAGCTCGGGATAGCGCGCTACCAGATCTTGCAGTGAATTAACCACCAGCTCGATATGTTCCAGCCCCTCCTGATGGACGCGACCCGGTTTCGGTGCAGCCAGCTCGATACAGGGTACCTGTACCTCACCAGCCAACAGAGGCTGATGCAACTGATAAGTGGCGATGGGACGTCCCCCAATCATACCCTCCACCAGCAAGGAGCCCGCCTCAGCCAGCACAGCACATAGCGCGCGGTACTCCTGCAGGGTAGCCGCCCGATAACAGAGGTGATCGACCGTTGGCTGTGAAATTGTGACGCCAGTGGCGGCCAGTTCGGCCAACAGCTGAGAAACAAATGGGGCCATTGGCCCCAGTGTGGAATCGAGTGGATGGGACATGCTTACCATTTCTTCTTGGGTTGAAACAGGACATCGAGCTCGTCGGCTTCCTTGTCCTTGATGTTTTGCAGATCCTGCGCGCTATTTTGCTGCTGCAGCTCTTCAAGCTCCTTGAGCCCCTGACGCATATCTTCTTCACGGGCCAGCAGATAGGGATCCTTGTCGCCCACGCTCGCCATGGCCGACAGACCCTTGGTATAGAGCTGGCGGCATGTACCATATTGGCCCTGAATGCGGGCATCCATCGCCCGCTTGACCAGATTGGAGATGTTGATCTTGAGCTGCATCAGCTCGAGGCGGCGCTCTTCCTGGGCAAACCCCTGAGGATCAATCTTGCCCTTGTTGTGCTCGACCCGCAGCACGGCCCGCATCTTCTTGACCAGCTGCAGCATCTGGATCGCCTGACGATCGGACTCCGGGGTCTTGAACTGCCCCTCATCCTGCACGCTGTAGTTCTCCTGCACATTCTTGATCTGGGTCTGCACATCAACGATGCGCTGCTTGATTTGATTGTTCGGCATCACCTGGGCGATGGCGCGATAGGCATCGAGGATCCGGTGCTGCAACAGCAACACCATGTTCTTGGAGAAAGGCACCAGATTGACGTTCAGCAACACCTCTTCGGTCTCGTCGGCCACCGTCTTGTGTCTGGCAACGGCGTGACGCTTGTCCGCCTCTGCCTTCTGCTTATATTGCTGCACCACGTTATAGGCGATAACCAAAAACAGGAGTGCGCCAATAGACAGCAATACCAAAGTTAAAATCATAGGATGTCCAAACCCCTGTTCCTATCCAATTGCGTGATCCTACAACAGCTTACCCACTTAAGGTAGCCTGCAGATCCCCCCTTGCCCACGATTTGTCACCAAGCTGTGCCCCCGGTCTCAGGGAGAGATTGCAGGATCAGGGGATGATGACCATGACGGTCACCTCCCCATAGTATCGCCCATCAGTGCCATTACTTGAGGTTAAAGCCCCGCGATTGCAGGAATCCCAGCATGAAAGGGCGGGACTCCTTGCCCAGAATGGCGCGGATCTGGCCGCTCCAGGTCTGCTGCTTGTTGTTGCTGCTACGGGCCTGATAGTAGTCCGCGATCTGCTGATCGTACCGGGCCAGCAGGTCGCGATCCAGCTCGTGCTGGTAGCGCTCCTGATGCACCACCAATCCCCTGGGCAGACGGGGTTTCTGCTCCGGCTGCTGGGCAGGATGACCAAGGCAGAGGCCAAACAGCGGGATCACCTGATGGGGCAAGCCGAGCAGTTCGCTCACCTCGGCCGGATGGTTGCGAATGCCGCCGATATAGACCCCGCCCAGCCCCAGCGGCTGCGCCGCCAGCAAGGCGTTTTGCGCCATCAGGGCGCCGTCGATGGCTCCGATCAGCAACTGCTCCGCATAGCCGGTCTGGGCCTCGGGCACGATCTGGGTGTGGCGGTGGTAATCGGCGCAGAACACCAGAAACTCGGCCGCCTGCACCACATAGGGTTGATTGCCCGACAGCATGGCCAACTGCTGACGCGCCTCGGGCTCGCAGACTCGCACAATACTGGTCACCTGCAAAAAGCTCGAGGTCGAGGCGGACTGGGCGGCGGCGAGGATGGCATCCAGCTGCTGCGGGGCAATCGGCTCGGCAGTGAACTGACGAATGGAGCGATGGGAAAGGATAAGATCGATGGTCTGATTCATGGCACCTCCAAAATGAGGTAACACCATAGCGAAAAAAACGAGGGAGCCCAAGGCTCCCTCGCACACCCAGCTTAAGGGGCCGGATAGACGTAAGGGGCTTGCAACCCGAGCGGGAAGCCGAGCGCCCAGTAGAGCAGCAGGAAAATCGTCCAGCTCACCAGGAAGGCCAGCGAGTAGGGCAGCATCATGGAGACCAGAGTACCGATCCCGGTGCTCTTTACATACTGCTGGCAATAGACCACCACCAGCGGGAAGAAGACCATCAGCGGGGTAATGATATTGGAAGCAGAATCCCCGACCCGATAGGCCGCCTGGGTCAGCTCGGGGGAGATCCCCACCGCCATCAGCATGGGTACCAGGATCGGGCTGATCAGCGCCCACTTGGCCGAAGCCGACCCCACCACCAGATTGACGCTGGCGGTCAGCAGGATCATCCCGACGATAGTCACCTCACCGGGCAGCGCCAGCGCATGGAGCACTTCGGCACCGGAGAGGGCCAGCAGGGTGCCCAGATTGGAGTCACCAAACGCCTTGATAAAGAGCGCGCAGAAGAAGGCCATCACCATGTAGGAGCCCATCTTGTTCATGGTGGCCGACATGGCATCGATCACATCCTTGCCACTCTTGAAGCTGCCTGCGACAAAGCCGTAGACAATCCCGGGCAGGATAAAGAGCAGGAAGATGAGCGGCACAATGGACTTCATCACCGGCGCGGCGAAGGTGGTCAGCGAGCCATCGGCAGCACGCAGCGGTGAATCGCTCGGGGAGAGCGCCAGCGCCAGCAGCACGATAGCCGCCAGCATGGCAAACCCGGCCCAGTTGAAGGCCCGGCTCTCTTGCGCGCTGTAGCGCCCCATCTCGTCGGCACTCTCCAGATCCTCGTTGAGCGCCACATGCTTGAGGCGCGGCTCCACCACCTTTTCGGTGATGAACCAGCCGACGCAGATGATCAGCAACGAAGATGCACCGGTAAAGATGATGTTGCACAGGGTGTTGACCATGTAGTCAGGATCGAGCAATTGAGCGGCGGACTGGGTAAAACCCTGCAGCAACGCATCCCCGCCGGAGGGCAGGAAGTTGGCGGCAAAACCGCCGGAAACGCCGGCAAAGGCAGCGGCGATCCCCGCCAGCGGATGGCGTCCGGCAGCGTGGAAGATGATGCCACCGATGGGGATCACCAGCACATAACCCGCATCTGCGGCGGTGTGGCTGACGATCGCTACCAGGATCAGCATGGGAGTGAGAAAACGGGCAGGCGTCACTTTGAGCAACTTTTTCAGACCGGTATTGATAAAACCGGACTGCTCGGCCACCCCGACCCCGAGCATGGCCACCAGCACGATTCCCAGCGGGGCAAAGCCGGTAAAGGTCGTGACCATGGTAGAGAGAAACTCGGCCAGACCGGCACCGGTCAGCAGGTTGTTGACCACTACCGCCTCCCCGGTACGGGGGTTGACCAGATCAAACTGGAATTGTGACAACACCCAGGAGCCGACCCAGACGATCAGCAAGGCGTAGAGGAACAGCATGGCGGGGTCGGGTAATTTGTTCCCGGCTTTCTCGACGCCATTGAGGAAACGGTTCAGCCAACCTTTGGGAGGGCTGGCCGGACGGTCATTGACAGCAGCATGACTCATTATTGCGATACTCCTTTCCCTAGAAACGAGGTCGCATGCTAGCAACTCCAGCCAATCCGTCTCATGACCGATCGCAAAAGAATGATTAATTTTGATTAAATATTGCGGAATAAAATCCCAAGTTGTGGCCTAACGCACACTTGTTACTCTGCCATCACGGCATCTAGCAGTGGATAACGCCCAACCTGGCACTCCACCACGAAACCGCTCGCCTCGACTTGCGCCACAGTCAGCGGCTTGCTGAACAAATATCCCTGGAACACATGGCACCCCTGGGTCTGCAGGGCGGCCAGCTCGTGAGGCTCCTCTACCCCTTCCGCCATGATCCCCAATCCCAGATTGGTGGCCATGGCCGCAGTCGCCCGGATCACCGGCAAGTTGAGGCCGACCACGAAGGAGCGATCCAGCTTGATGTTGTTGATCGGCAACCGGTTGAGATAGGCCAGCGAGGAGTAGCCGGTACCGAAATCGTCGATGGCAATCTTGATCCCCTGCTCGCTCAAATCGTCGAGAATGCCGAGGCACCCCTTCATATCGAGCATCAGCACGGTTTCGGTCAGCTCCAGCGTCAACAGGGAGGCATCCACCCCGTGCAGCTCCAGCTGCTGGCGAACTTGCCCGGGCAACGCCGACGAGAGCTGGAAACCGGAGAGGTTGACGGAGACCGGCACCCGCTGCTGGAAGCGCTTCTGCCAGCTGGCTACCTGTGCCAACGCGGTGGAGAGCACCCAGCTGCCGATCTCGCGGATCAGCCCCATCTCTTCGGCCAGCGGGATAAATTCCACCGGCGAGACATGGCCGAGCACCGGGTTGTACCAGCGCAGCAGCGCCTCGTAACCGATCAGACGCCGTTTGGCGGCATCGACCTGCGGCTGGTAACAGAGGCTCAGCTCCTGACGGCCGATGGCCTTGGCCAGAAACTGTTTGAGATTGAGCTTGCGCTGCAGGGTCTGTTGCATGCTGGGGGTGAAACGCTGCCAGCGCAGCCGCCCCATCTGCTTGGCCTGATACATGGCCATATCGGCACGGGTGATAAGGTTGTCCCCGTCATCCGCATCATCTGGATAGATGGCGATACCGATACTGCCACCGATGGTCACCTCCGGCAGCCCGCTCAGTTGCAGCGGCTTGGTCATCTGGGAGAGCATCTGATCGGCCACCTCTTGCGCCCGATCCCCCTGATTGCCCAGCGGCACCAGTGCTGTGAATTCATCGCCACCTAGGCGAGCCAGCTCCACATCCCGCGGGCAAATCTGTTTGAGGCGACCGGCGACCCGCTCCAGCAAGCGATCTCCCGCCTTGTGGCCGTAGTTGTCGTTGACCAGCTTGAAGTTGTCCAAATCCATGAACACCAACGCGAAACGCTCCCCCAGCCCGCAATAGGCCTCAAGGGATTTCATCAAGCCATAGCGATTGAGCAGGCCGGTCAGGGAGTCGTGCCAGGCGAGGTGGCGATGCTCCAGCTCTTCGAGTTTGCGATCGGTAATATCCCGCATGGTGAGCAGGATCCGTGCTCCTTGCTGGATATAGCGGAACTGATACTGGAACCAGCGCATCCCCTTGAGGGTGCGGCACTCCCCCTCGGTCACCACTTCATCGAGACGGGAGAGCTTCTGGTAGAAGCTGTCATCATTGCCGGAGAAAACCTGGGAGAGCTTGGCGATCTGGTGGCCAAAACACATTTCGAAGTGATAATTGCCACTCTCGAACACACCATGGCTATCGAACAGGCAGGCCAAGGTATCGCCGGTTGCCAGCGAGGACTCCTGATAGAGGGTATCGGAGTCGAGCACCGCTTCGGTCATCATCATCAGACGGCCAGCCAGTTGAATACCGGAAAGGCGCAGATAGATCTGCTTCTTGACCCCCTTTGGGGAGAGGGTCCACCACTCGTTATAACTGCGCCCCTGCTGAAAATCACCCAGATAGCGCTGCAGCAGCAGATCGATGGCGGTTGCCATATCGGCAGAGAAGTCGCGGGAGCAGAGTTCGTCGAGAGACGTCGCCTCCCACACGGAGAGCGCGGCGCTGTTTGCCCAGAAAATATGGTGATGCTCGATGTCATAAACCCAGATCGGGGTATGCAGAACATCCATCGTCTTCAGTAACCGTTCGTCAAGCGTATTCATCTGGTCAAGGTCATTCATGCTGGATGGTCACTGGTTAACCGGAAAACAGATCTGGCAAACCGCTAGCTGCAGAATGCAAGGTGCAAATACCTCTCGGCCATTATCCCTTTTCACATAGCCAAGAGCGGACAAAACTATTTCAGATATCAACAACAGGGCAGCCTGTACGGCGATACTACAAAGGACTCAGCCAAGGACCCTGTTAATCCAGGCAAATCATATAGTCGATTTTTAACTTTTTTCCCCAGTAAAAACAAGCACTAAGAGCTATCCACTCGAGACCTTGAAAGAGCAATTGCATATTTGCTGCGACAAATTTGTTATTAACATTTAAATCAATGGCGGAAATAGTCATCACTCTCTGTCACAAAGCTTCCATTAATTAACCAAGCGGATGGATAAACAGCCAAAAAAACGCCAAAACGGACAAAAATAGTTCACTAAGGCGGAATTGATATACCCCAAATTCATTTTTCAACAGGCAATGAGAAAAACCAGAATATATGATCTGCATCACATTGGCTGGGGATGGAAAACCACCCCGGCTGAGCACACAGAGCAACCCTGCGCCCTTCCATCAGGTTGCAATATCGGCCTTCGCCCGCGGTTATAGCAGAACAAATCAGGGTATATGGCAAGCATCACTGCCGCAGTACCATTTGGCATCGTGCCGAAATAATCACCAGCTCGGGGAAACTGAGATGACAGGCGGGTGGATAACTGGTATCAACAGAAATCGAATCCAGATCAATTAAACGCTGAATTACCCTTGCCAACCCGGAACGCTCTTTTTATGGTTGCCCCCTTGTTACACCCAGAACAGCGTTTATGAAGCACATCGAAGAGTTCTACCTGTTCGTCAAGGTGGTGCAAGAGGGAGGATTCTCCCACGCTGCAGCCGCACTGGGCATGCCAACAGGCACCATCAGTCGACGCATTTCCCAGCTGGAAGAGCAACTGGGTTGCTCCCTGCTACATCGCTCTACCCGCAAGCTCCGCCTGACCGATGATGGCCTCAGATACTACGAACGTCTCTGCACGCCACTCGCACAAATCGAGCAGGCCACCAGCGAGATCCAGGGTCAAGAGGCCGACATCACCGGGCTTATCCGGATAGCTGCGCCGATCGCACTCTCCAACACCATCCTCATCGATATGCTGGCCGAATTCGGGCTGCACTATCCCGAGGTACAGTTCGATATCACCCAGACTAATGATCACCAGCACCTGTTCGACAATGATCGGGATCTGGTGTTCTTCAACGGTGAGCTGCCCCAGTCGCTGCCCAATGCGATCTGTCTCGGCCATATCGAGTACGGTCTGTTTGCCTCACCACTCTATTTGACCAAAAAGGGCACCCCCTCCCATCCCAACCAGCTGGAAGAGCATGACCTCATCTACTGCTGGCCTCACCAGCACTGGCAGCTGACCGACAAGGATGGCCAGAGCGTCTGCATCAAACGCAGCGCCAAACTGACCGTCAACCAGACCCAGGCCGCGGTACGCGCAGCCCGACGTCATCTGGGGATCGTCAACGCCCCGCTGCACTATCTGAGCAGCTTCCTCCATGACGAGCAGCTGGTGCCGGTACTGACCGACTGGCAAACCGGCAATCGCCCCTTCTACATGTTGTGTTGCCAGCACCAGTTCGCTCCGTTGCGTGTTAAGATGTTCGTTGAATTTGTTGAAAAATACTCAGCACGCTATCGCAATCGGCAGTGGGACAACCAATTTTCACAAGGTGATAGCCTCACCCATTGCATCTGACCGTTAGCGGGCCACACTTATAGCATCCCTTGCCAACAGAGCCTGCCTAACGCCATGAATGTATTGATATGTGATGACTCCGGGTTCGCCCGCAAACAGCTGGCGCGGGCGCTCCCGGCCGACTGGAAAGTCGATTTGCACTACGCAGCCAATGGTCTCGAAGGGATCGAACAGGTGCTGATGGGTCATGGCGATCTCATCTTCCTCGATCTGACCATGCCGGAAATGGACGGTTACGGCGTGCTGGAGACCCTCCAACGGGAGGGTCTGCGCAACAAGGTGATCGTGGTCTCCGGGGATATCCAACCAGAGGCCTATCAACGGGTCATGGGGCTGGGGGCGCTCGATTTCATCAAGAAACCCGCAGCCCCCGAAACCCTGCTCGCCCTGCTCAAAAAGCATGATTTCTGGAGTGCCGCCCCGAGCGGTCAACCAAGCGCCCCCGAGCAGCTGACAAGCGGCGTGGTAGCCGATGCAGGCGTCAAGATCACCCCCGAAATCCGCGATGTCTATCAGGAGCTGGCCAACGTCTCCATGGGTCAGGCCGCCGACTTGCTGGCTCGTCTGCTCAACGCCTTCGTGGTACTGCCCATCCCCAACGTCAACGTGCTGGAAGTATCAGAGTTGCATATGGCCCTCTCGGCTGCTGCGGATTCAGATACCCTCTCCGCCGTCTGCCAGGGCTTTATTGGCGCAGGGATCGCGGGGGAAGCGCTGATCCTGTTCCATGACTCCAGCTTCAAAGATTTGGCCAAGCTGATGAACCATCAGGGGACGCTGGATCGCACCGCCGAACTGGAGCTGTTGATGGATACCGCCAACGTGCTGATCGGCGCCTTCCTGCGCGGCTACGCCAACCAGCTCGACACCCCCTTCAGTCAGGGGCACCCGGTGGTGCTCGGCCAGCACAGACCCATCAACGAGCTGATCAACACCAACAAGAGTCGCTGGCGCCGCACGCTCGCCATCGAGATCAACTACCGGATCCAGGATTACGCGGTGCAGTGTGATCTGCTGCTGCTGTTTACCGAAGATTCCATCGCCACCATGAACAACAAAATCATGCACATGCTCTAGGAGTGACTATGGAAATCCGTGAATTTCATTGGTTGATGAACATAGTCCAGAACCTGGACGTAGGCCTGGTAGTGCTCGACAAGGAGTACAAGGTTCAGGTGTGGAACGGCTTTATGGAGAGCCACAGCGGCCGACTGGCCAGTGACGTGCGCGATGGCGTACTGTTCGAGCTCTTCCCCGATGTGGACAGAGCCTGGTTCGAACGCAAGGCCAACATGGTCTTCAAACTCAACAACCGCGCCTTCAGCACCTGGGAGCAGAAGCCCTATCTGCTGCGTTTCTCCAACTACCGCCCCATTACCGGCTCGGCCCCCCACATGTTCCAGAACCTGACGCTGGTGCCACTGGCCGATTTCGGCGGTCAGGTGACCCACATCGCGGTGATGATCTACGATGCCACCGATGAGGCCATGCTGATGAGCGGCCAGCGGCAGGCTTGAGCTTTCAGCAAATAACAGAGGGCGCCGCGGCGCCCTCTGTTATTTCGGTATGAACAAGTCTTGGCATAACCTCTACTTGACCAGCCGTCTCAACGCGCCCCGAGATACTCGGTGAAGGCGTCGATCACCTCTTCAATATCGTCATCGTTGATTTGCAGATGGGTCACCAGCCGCAGCTCGCCGTAACCGGAGAAGAGGATCCCCCGCTCCTTCATAAAGGCCAGCAGAGAGGCCGATTCCCCCTCACGCAGCCGCAGGAACACCATGTTGCTCTGCACCAGCGAGAGGTCGAGCTCGATGCCCGGCAGTGCAGCCAACCCTTCGGCCAGCCGTTTGGCACGGCGGTGATCATCGGCCAGGCGGGTCACATGCTGCTCGAGGGCAAACAGACCGGCTTGCGCCAGAATCCCCGCCTGACGCATGCCACCTCCCAGCATCTTGCGTAGGCGGCGCGCACGGGCGATGAAATCGTGGCTGCCCACCAGCAGCGAGCCCACCGGTGCCCCCAACCCCTTGGAGAGACAAATCGAGATGCTATCAAATGGAGCGGCGATCACCTCGACCGGGGTCTCGCTGGCCACGGCGGCGTTAAAGAGCCGTGCGCCATCGAGATGGAGCTTCAAACCACGTTCAGCAACAAATGCCCCCATCTCCTGCAGATAGGAGAGCGGCAGCACCTTGCCGTTGTGGGTGTTCTCAAGGCAGATCAGGCGAGTCTGGACGAAGTGGGCATCATCAGGGGCCAGCGCGGCCCTGATATCATCGAATGCCAGTGTGCCATCGCGCTGCATCGGCAAGGGTTGCAGGGCTACGGAGCCCAGCACGGCACTCCCCTGCGCTTCATAGCGATAGATGTGAGCGGCGTTGCCGAGGATGGCACCCTCACCGCGCTGACAGTGGCTCATCACCGCCAACAGATTGGACATGGTGCCGGACGGCACAAACAGCGCCGCCTGTTTGCCCAGCAATCTGGCCCCAAAGGCCTCCAGCGCGTTGACGCCCGGATCTTCACCATAGACATCGTCACCGACTTCGGCGTGGAGCATGGCTTGACGCATGGCGTCAGTAGGCTGGGTGACGGTGTCACTTCGTAAATCGATATAGCGCATGAGATCCCTCCTGAAACAGGAGAGTGACGTTAGCCATGCGCCCCTCGCTTGGCAAGGGGCGCATGAGCAGAATGTGAAGCCAATAGACGTCCATAGAACCCGCTGGCGGGATCTACCAAGGCAGCGGCTGACCGTTGAGATCCAGTAGCTGACCCGATTGGGTCAACGATAACCCCTTGATGAGATTGAGCAGCTTCACCGCCACCTCGGCAGGCTCCTGCAATTGCTCCGCAGGCAACTCGCTCAGAAAGGGGGTATTCATCGGGGAGTCCATCAAGCCGGGCGCAACGGCCACCACCCCTGCTTGCGGGAAACGTTGCGCCCACTCGAGGGCCAGCGTTTTCACCCCCATGTCGAGGGCCGCCTTGCTCATCCGGTAGCTGTAACGCCCCCCCTCCAGATTGGCGGTGATGGAGCCCGCCAGATCAGAGATGGCACAGAGCCACAGCGGATGGTCACTGCCCATCAACCGACTGAAACGGGCAGCCAGCGCCAGTGTTGGCCAGGCATTGGCCAGCAGGCTGTCGCACAGCCACTTGGGGTGCACCTCTTCGACCCGCCGCTCTGGCATAAAGCTGACATCGTGCAACAGGCCGATGGTGTTGATCACAACTGTGGGGAGCGGATCGGTATCGTAGAGGGTAAACAGGGCGTCGAACGAGATGGCGTCCACCTCTTGCAGCGGGAAGAAAGCCCCCATCTCGATCCCTTTTGGATAGGTGCGCCCGGCCAGAAGGAAGGACTCCTCCCTTGCCATCAGCTCTTTTGCCAGCGCCGAGCCCAGCGCACCACTTCCGAGGATCAAGTAGCTCATCGCCCATTCCATGGAGAGTTATCTTGCTTAGAGCGTATCAGAATAATCAACCGGCCGTGACACGACCAAAGGGTAATATGCCCCTCATCACGCTTCCCCCAGATGGCGACCAAACTCCCGCGCCAGCGCCAAGTCGAGAAAACCGTCCGCTTTCTTGTGGGTGCGCAAAAACTGGTAATAGGCGAGCAGGGTGACCAGAGCCTCCTCATCGGGCAGCCCAACCCCGGGTTGCTGCTCGCCCAGCAGTAGCTGCGCCGCTGCCAGCGCCTCCCTGTCTACCACTTCCGCCTGACGGTAGAGATAACCGCAGCCAGTTGCCAGCCACTCCAGCGAGCAGTTGGCCCCCATGGCGATCTGGTTGGCCCGCGCCAGGCCAGGCTCGGCCCCCTTCAAATATTTGCGGATCAGCGCTTCACTGAGCCCCACCTTGCGGGCAAACGCGCTCACGCTCATCTCCCCGATCAGGCTCTGCAAGCGCTCGGCAAATCCTTCCATCCAACTCTCTCCCCTACTCTGCGGTCAGAACCAAAGTTCGAATCATGCCACTGCCCATTATTGCTTTGCCAGCCACATGAGGCCAAGATGCCCGCAGTCATCTATGTTGCACATCGTTTTCGCATCGTGTTTTTCAAGGAGTCAACCATGTCTGTATCCCGTGTCGCCCTGCATCCGCAAGGTCCCACCTTCTCTCGCCTCATCATGGGTTACTGGCGCCTGATGGAGTGGCAGCTCTCTCCGGCCGCTCTGCTCGATCTGATGAAATATCATCTGGATCTGGGGGTCACCACCATCGATCACGCCGATATCTATGGTGGCTACCAGTGCGAAGAGGCCTTTGGTCACGCCCTGCGCCTCGAGCCTTCCCTGCGCAGCCGGATGGAGATCGTCACCAAGTGCGGTATCGCCCTCACCGCCAAGCCGGAGCATGCTCTCAACCACTACAACACCGGCAAGGACCATATCATCGCCAGCGCCGAGGCCTCGCTGCGCAAGCTCGGCACCGACCATCTGGACCTGCTGCTGATCCACCGCCCGGATCCCCTGATGAACGCAGATGAAGTGGCCGACGCCTTTATCACCCTGAAACAGGCGGGCAAGATCAAACACGCCGGGGTATCCAACTTCACCGCCCGTCAGTTCGAGCTACTGCAATCGCGCCTCCCCTTCCCTCTGGTCACCAACCAGCTGGAGATCTCGCCGCTCCATCAGGAGGGGACCCTCGATGGCACCCTGGATCAGTGCCAGCAGCTTGGCATCAAGCCGATGGCCTGGTCATGTCTCGGCGGCGGCCGACTGTTCAGCGATGACGCCTATGCCCCGCTGCGTGCCGAACTGGAGCAGGTCCGTCAGGAAGTGGGCGCCCAGACTATCGAGCAGGTGGTCTACGCCTGGGTAATGATGCTGCCAAGCCAGCCGCTGCCATTGATTGGCTCCGGCAAACGAGAGCGGATTGCTGCCGCCGTGGCCACCGAATCCATCGTCCTCAATCGCCAGCAGTGGTTCCGCATCCGCAAGGCGGCGCTCGGTTACGACGTCCCCTGATAACAGCAAAACGTCCAGAAACAAAAACGGCATGGGGGAAACCCATGCCGTTTTTTTATTGCCGAGGCACCTTAGCGGTGGCGCTGTTGCGGGCGACCACGGGGAGCATCTGTCTTCGGTTTGGCCTGGTTGACGGTGATGGTACGGCCACCGACTTCAGTGCCATGCAGACCAGCGATGGCCTTTTCGGCATCACCATTGACCGGCATTTCAATAAAACCAAACCCCTTTGACTGGCCGGTATCGCGGTCGATGATGATATCAACCTTGTCGACCTGTCCAAACTGGCTGAACAGGGTTTTCAGTTCGTCGGCCGTCATCCGGTACGACAGATTTCCTACGTAAATCTTCATGCCATCCACTCTCGATTCAAGGTGCCTTCTCTATGCAATTCCCAGCATAACGGTAAGGGCACAACCCCTATGCCGGACCTGCCATGGCTTCATGCCGTGGCCTTCTCCACACTGTCGTCAAGTGATTGATCTCTTGGGTTAACAGTGCAGACAAGATCAATTCGAGTCACTGGCAGTATCTGAGCTTTGCCGGGAATTGTCGAGAAAATAGTCGACTCAGGCCGATTGCAGATCTGACAACCGTTGTGCCAGCATCCGGCGACCGTGCCAGGCCCGTTTAAAGCCGAAGCGATAGACAGACGGGCTCACCAGATGGAGCTCCCCCGCCTTGAGATCCAGCAAGGTCATGGCCGCCGCCAGCTCCTCTTCACTCAGTTGCAGATCGAGGCTGAAGTCGAGCCACTGGCCGTCGTGACCCACTCGCCTCTCTCGTTCGAGCGCCACCAACTGACTGCGGGGCAGTGCCAGCGCTTCATCCTTATTCCCATTGAGCAGATAGATATGCTGTTCATCCCACCCCAGCTCCGCCAGGCGCCAGGGCTGCCAGCTGCGGGGCAGCGACACCATGATCCCAGTGATGCCACCAAAGACCACGCCTACCCAGTTGAGCAGCGCCATGGCACCCCAGCCATCCCACAAGGAGGCCACCACCACGCCCCAACTCACCAGCAACAGCAAAAAAATGACGCAGCGATAGCGAACCGCTGGCGGCATCAACAGCTGCACCTGCGAACCGGCAAGCAAGGATGTAATACGCATGAAAAGCTCCTGTCATCACGAAATGGCGCCATTGTGAATAGCCATCAGGATGCTGACAAGGGGGTTTTCTTTGTCATCCCCCTATAAAATCAATACCATGGCGTAAATGATTCTCAGTGGAACCCGCTTCTTGACCAGCTCGCAACCCTGTGTGCGCTTTTGTGGCGTCGACAAATTCTATGGCGACTTTCAGGCTCTTCATCACATCGATCTCACCATTGAACGGGGAGAGAAGTGGGTTATCTGTGGCCCGTCAGGCTCGGGAAAATCGACCCTGATCCGCACCATCAACGGGCTGGAGGGGATCGACGACGGCCAACTGTTCCTGTTTGGCGAGCCGGTGACCCCTTCCTACCTGCGCCGCCTGCAAGGTCGGGTTGGCATGGTGTTTCAGCAATTCAACCTCTTCCCCCATATGACGGTGCTGGAAAACCTGATGGTGGCGCCGGTGCATACCCTGGGGTTGCGCCCTCAGGAGGCCAAAGCCCGGGCGCTCGGGCTGCTCGAGCGGGTGCGCATTCAGGCACAGGCCGACAAGTACCCACACCAGCTCTCCGGCGGCCAGCAGCAGCGGGTCGCCATCGCCCGCTCCCTCTGCATGCAACCCGAGCTGATGCTGTTTGACGAGCCCACCTCCGCCCTCGACCCCGAGATGATCCGCGAAGTGCTCGATGTGATCCGCGAGCTGGCTGACGAGGGGATGACCCTGATCTGCGTTACCCACGAGATGGGCTTTGCCCGTCAGGTGGCGGATCGGGTGCTCTTTATGGACGAGGGCAAGATCATCGAGTCGGCCCCGCCCGCCCAGCTGTTCAACGCCCCTCGGCACCCGCGCACCCGGGCCTTCCTCGAACAGGTGCTCAGCTATCATGGCTAGGCTCAATCGTCCCCGCCTGTTCGGCTGGTTGTCAGGCACTGTGATGCTCTCTGCGCTACTGGGCTGGGCGCTCTATAGCGGCGCTCGCCAGATGGGCTATGAGTGGCAGTGGCCGCGGGTGTTGCCCTTTCTCGGCGAATGGGATGAGGGAACCTTTTATGCCGGCCCCTTGCTAAACGGCCTGCTGGTCACTTTGCAGGTGGCGCTGCTCAGTCTGCTGGGCACGATGGCGGTCGGTGTGTGCGTGGTTAGCCTGCGGCAGCTTCCCTCCCGGCTCGGCCCCTGGCTCGCCATCGCCTATCTGGCGCTGGTGCGCACCACGCCCCAGCTGGTGCAACTCTATATTCTCTATTTCTTGCTTGGCCCCATGCTGGGATTGGCCCCCCTTGCCTGCGCCGTGTTGAGCCTCTCCCTCTATCAGGGTGCCTTCACCGCCGAGGTCTTGCGTGCAGGTGTACAGGCCATTCCCAAAGGACAGTGGGAGGCGGCCCAGTCGCTTGGCTTGTCGCGAACCATCACCCTGCGCAAGGTGATCCTGCCCCAGCTGGTGCGCATCACCTTGCCGCCGCTGACCAACGAGCTGGTCTCCCTTATCAAACATTCGGCGCTGGTGAGTGTGATCGCCATCTTCGATCTGACCAACGAAGGGCGTACTCTGGTTGCCGATACGTTTCTGACCTTTGAGGTGTGGTTTACCGTAGCTGCCCTCTATTTGCTGTTAACCCTGACGCTGTCAGCCTGTTCGCGGGCGCTGGCCCGTCACCTGAATCCGGATCAACAAGGACGCTAACCATGAAGCTGTCATTCAAGACCACCCTGTCGGGCGCTGCCCTGCTACTGACAAGCCTGCTCACTCCGGCACTGGCACAAACTGCCCCCTCCGACACCCAGGCACAGATCGAGCAGAGCGGTACCCTGCGGGTCGGCATGTCCACCTTCGCCCCCTGGGCGATGCGCGACAAGCAGGGGGCCCTGATCGGTTTCGAGATTGACGTGGCCCGTCGCCTCGCCACAGATAACGGCTGGCAGGTAGAGTTCGTGCCTACCGCCTGGGATGGCATCATCCCCTCCCTGTTGGCGAAAAAGTATGACGTCATCATCGGCGGCCTCACCATCACCCCCGAGCGGGAGAAGAGCGTGCGTTTCACCCAGGCCTACTCCCACTCGGGGGTGCAGCTGGCCGCCTCCAGCGCCATGGCCAAAGAGAAGAAAACCGTGGCGGACTTCAACCAGCGCGGGGTGATCCTGGCGGTACGTCGTGGCGCCTCACCGGTACAGGTGGCAAAAGAACACTTCCCCAAGGCCACCCTGCGCCAGTTTGATGACGAGTCACAGATATTTCAGGAGGTGCTGAACGGCCGCGCCCACGGCGCCCTCTCATCTTCCCCGAAACCCGAGCAAGAGGCGCTGCGCCACCCGGATGCCCTCTTTATGCCGTTTGCCGAGCCGTTGGCACAAGGCGATGAAGGCTTTGCCCTGCGCAAGGGGGATGATGCCCTGGCTGAGCAGTTCAACGAGTGGATCGCCGCCCGTCAGGCCGATGGCTGGCTCAAGGCGCGCCATGACTACTGGTTCAAGTCGCTGGCCTGGGAAGCGCAGGTCGCCAACCCCTGATGCTGATTGCTCTAAAAGAGACCATCCGACGCATCGTCCGTGGGCCATGTCGGAACATCAACTGGCTGGATGGGGCGATCGCCCTGATCCTGCTGCTGGCTGGCCTCTGGCTGGCCAGCCGCTTGCACATCGGGGTAGCCTATCAGTGGCGCTGGCATGAGGCCTTCGATCTGCTGTTCACCCCTGGCCCTCACGGCGAGTTGCCCTACTTTTTCAGCGGTCTGCTCACCACCTTGCGCATCGCCCTGCTCGGCATGGTGCTGGCGCTGCTGCTCGGCACTGCGCTGGGGGTAGCCGCCTTCAGCCGCCGCCACTGGCTGGTGATGCCCGCGACCCTGTTTATCCAGCTGATCCGCAATCTGCCGCCGCTGGTCTTTATCTTCATCTTCTACTTCTTTATCGCCAACCAGCTGCTGCCTGCGAGCGGCCTCTCCCGCTGGCTCGGCACCGTATCACTCTCCCCGTGGCAAGAGGCGCTGTTTGGCCCCCCTGCCCGCTGGGAGAACCTCATCTCAGGCACCCTTTGCGTTGGCATGATCAGCGCAGCCTTCGTCGCCGAGATCGTCCGCGCCGGGCTGGCCGCCATCCCCCGTGGCCAGTGGGAGGCGGCGCAGAGCCTCGGGCTCTCCCCCTGGGTGCGGCTGCGCCATGTGATCCTGCCGCAGGCCATGTTGCTGATGCTCCCCCCCCTCACCGGCCAGCTCATTGCGCTGGTGAAGGATACCGCCATCGTTTCGCTTATCTCGGTACAGGAGCTCACGTTTGTCGGCACCGAGATGGCCAACTCCAGCGGACTGGTCTACGAGATCTGGCTGCTGGTAGCCGCAGCCTATTTATTTATATGTTTGAGTCTGTTCGTATTGCTGAGCCGACTCGAAGCAAGACAAGGAGCACGCACATGCTGACGTCCCTGTTGCTGGCGACTGTATTGCAAGCGGAAGCCATCGGTGGTTATGCCGCCGGTTGCCTGAAAAACGGCGTATCCCTGCCCCTCGAAGGGCCGGGTTATCAGGTGATCCGCACCAAACGGCTGCGCTACTACGGCCACCCCGACCTTATCCACTACCTGCAATCGCTGGCCAACCAGACCCACATGGCCGGGCTGCCGGATCTCTATATCGCCGATCTGGCGATGGCCCGTGGCGGCCCCTTTACCTCCGGCCATCGCAGCCACCAGACTGGCCTTGATGCCGATATCTGGTTTCGCATGGCCAACCGCCCCATCAGCAAATGGGAGCAGGATGCCCCCAAGGAGTGGGCACTGATCGACGAACCCAGCTACAAAATGTTGCCGGGCCGCTTTGGCCCCCAGCAGCTCACCCTGCTGCGGCTTGCGGCCAGCAAACCCGAGGTGGCCCGCATCTTCGTCAATCCGGTGATCAAATCCGCGGTCTGCCAACAGGCTGGTAACGAGCCCTGGGTCGCCAAGCTACGCCCCTGGGTGGGCCACTTCAGCCACTTCCACGTGCGGCTGCGCTGCCCGGTGGGCAGCCCCGATTGTGAACCCCAGGCTCCCATTCCGCCCGGCAATGGCTGTGGGGAAGAGCTGGCATCCTGGCTAAAAGACAAGCCCCAGCTGCCCAAGGTATCCGGCATCAACAAGCGACCCGAGCTACCTGCGCGTTGTGGCAACTGACCCCAAGCTGGTATGGTGGTGCACTCTTGGTCGTACACCATCCATGGCGCACTATCGACTCGAAATACCAAAGGAGAACAACAAGATGGCCACATCACTCTGGCGCAGAACCACGCAGAGCCTGTTGACCCTGACCCTGCTGCTCGGCCTGACCGGCTGCGGCATGAACAATATTCCGACCCTGGACGAGCAGGTTAAAGCAAGCTGGGGGCAGGTGGAGAACCAGTATCAGCGCCGCGCCGACCTCATTCCCAATCTGGTCGCCACCGTCAAGGGCTACGCCAGCCATGAGCAGGAGACCCTAAAGGCGGTCACCGATGCCCGTGCCCGGGTCGGCAGCGTGCAGGTGAGCGATCCTGCCCAGCTCAAGGAGTTTGAAGCGGCGCAGAACCAGCTCTCCAGCGCCCTCTCTCGCCTGATGGTGGTGGTAGAGCGCTACCCCGAGCTGAAAGCGGATCAGCAGTTCCTTGCCCTGCAGGCCCAACTGGAAGGAACCGAGAACCGCATCTCGGTGGCTCGCCGCGACTATATCGAAGCGGTACGCCAGTTCAATACCGAGATCCGCACCTTCCCCGGCGTTATCTGGTCCAAGTTGCTCTACTCGGATCTGGAAGCCAAACCCAGTTTCAGTGCCAAACCCGGAGCCGATGAGGCGCCCAAGGTCAGCTTCCAATGAAGATGATACTGCGCTGGTTTCTTCCCTGTCTGCTGCTCTGGGCCAGTGCCCTGCAAGCGGCACCGGACTTCCCGACGCTGAGCGGACGGGTGGTGGATGAAGCCAGTCTGATGTCCCGCAAACAGGCCCATCAACTGACCCAACAGCTGGCCGCCTTTGAAAAGCGCAGCGGTATCCAGCTGGTGGTGGTCTCCGTCGACAGCCTCGATGGGGAGACCATCGAGGAGTACGGCTACCAGCTCGGTCGCCACTGGGGGATCGGCCAGAAAGGCAAAAACAATGGCGTGCTGTTGCTGATCGCCCAGGATGAGCGCAAGGTGCGGATCGAGGTAGGCTATGGATTGGAAGGCGCCCTGCCCGACGCCATCGCCGCCAACATCATCCATGGCCGCATCCTTCCCGCCTTCAAGCGCGGCGATATGGTGGCCGGGATCATGGCGGGCAGCCAGAGCATCATGAAGGCACTCGCCGGAGAGTATCAGCCGGTCGAGCAGCCAAAGAGTGACAACGGTGGCGGCCCTTGGCTGTTTATTCTGGTGGTGATTGCGATGATCGTGCTCCACAACCTGCGCGGCGGTGGTGGCGGTGGGCCAGGAGGACGACGTCGGTCGGCCTATATGGCTGGTGGATTGGGTGCCGGCTCCTTTGGTGGTCGCTCCGGCGGCGGATTCAGCGGTGGCGGCGGCAGTTTTGGCGGCGGCGGAGCCTCCGGTGGCTGGTAACAGGAGTAAAGAGACAAATCATGATTTCTAAACAGTTCTTCCACACGCTTCAGGCCAAGGTGCGCGAAGCGGAGCTAGAGACTGATGCTGAACTGGTCACCGTGCTGGCCCCGGCCAGCGATGGCTATCGCTACATTCCCACCCTCTGGGCGGCGCTGCTGGCGATGCTCACCCCGCTGCTGGTGTTCCAGCTCGGCTTCTGGCTAGGCTGGTACGAAATCCTGCTGGTGCAGTGGTCGGTCTGGCTGCTGCTGAGCCTGCTGTTCCACTGGACCCCCATCAAGATGCGGCTCATCCCGAAGAAGGTTCGCCAGCACCGGGCGGCCCTGATGGCTCGCCTGCAATTTGTCGAGCAAGGGCTGCACCGCACCCGCGACCGGCTCGGGGTGCTGATCTTCGTCTCAGCCGCCGAGCACTATGTAGAAATACTGGTGGATGACGGCATCGCCCAGCATATCGACAACGGCCAGTGGCAGGAGATCATCGACGACTTCGTGGCGCGAGTGCGCAACAGGGAGATCGAACAGGGTTTTCTGGAGTGCGTGGAGCGCGTTAGCGCCATTCTGACCGATGCCTTCCCAGCCACCCGGGATCAAAACGAGCTGCCGGACAGCCTGATCATCCTCGACAAGCCCTGATCCGGTTTAAAAAACCGGCATTCTGCGCAAGCGTTAGGCATTCGGAAAAGATTATGAAAAATAAGGGGAAAAGAGGTTGACCCACACAGTCCTTTCCCCTAAATTACGCCCCGTTCCAGCGCAACAGCGCAGCGAACGAAAATTTGGTGAGGTGTCCGAGTGGCTGAAGGAGCACGCCTGGAAAGTGTGTATACGGCAACGTATCGAGGGTTCGAATCCCTCCCTCACCGCCAAATCTAAAAAAACCGACCTCAGGGTCGGTTTTTTGCTTTCCGGCAAACACCTATGCCGACAAGTGAGCCAGAGCCACGCAGTGGCAGATCATCCACGCACTCATCCCCCGGTTTGCAAAGCACTGATGGAACATCACTGCTTTTCGTATTGCCAGCTCCCGCCCCCTAGCTTGCTTTTGTGATTGCCCCACCCGACAAGCGTTCCTTCCTGTCACAACAGGAGCAACAAGATGATTGCAATGCCATCTTATGGCCGCAACACGCCTTCTTTTATGGACGTTACCCAGCGCCCATTAATTGCTCAGCGATTGGATATCATTTTGAAAAACTGATACTTAAGTAGCTACACTAGCGATTATCAACATGCAGGGATGTGTAAAAAATGAGCTTGATTGGCTTGGTACTGGCGTTGATCGCCATCCTTGGCGGCAACATGATCGAGGGTGGTCATCCCAGCGCACTGCTCGATCTGCCCGCATTTCTTATCGTGATCGGCGGTACCATAGGTGCTGCGCTGACCCAGTTCCCCTTCTCCGTCGTCGGCAGCACCATGAAGCGTTTCAAATGGCTGCTCTCCCCCCTCAAGCTCGATATGCATGAACAGGCCCAGTTACTGGAGACCCTGGCAGGCAACGCCCGCCGCAGCGGCATGCTGGCGCTGGAAGGGATGATCGACGAGATCAAGGATCCCTTCCTGAAGAAAGGGGTGCAGATGATGGTTGATGGTTACGAGAAAACCAAGATACACGAGGTGCTGGAGAACGAGATCGAATTTGAACAGGAAGATCTCGAACAGACGGTCAAATTCTACGAAGCCATGGGCGGCTACTGCCCGACCATGGGGATCGTCGGTGCGGTGTTTGGCCTGATCCACGCCATGGGTCTGCTGGATGCCCCCGACAAGCTGGGCGGTGCCATCGCGGTGGCCTTTATCGCCACCATCTACGGGGTATCCGCCGCCAACCTGATCTTCTTGCCGTTCGGCAACCGCTACAAGGGGTTTGCCCACCAGATCCGCCACTACAAGGAGATGACCCTGACCGGCATTCTCTGCATCGTGGATGGCGAATCCCAGGCACGCCTGCAAGTTACCCTCGAACCTTATCTGGGAGGTCACGGTGGCCAAAAAGAAAAAGGCTGAAGCACCGGAGAACCACGAACGCTGGCTGGTCTCCTATGCCGACTTCATGACCCTGCTGTTCGCCCTGTTTGTGGTGCTCTACTCCTTTGCCATGGCAAAGCAGTCCGAAACCCGGGTGCTTATCCAGGGCTTTATCGAGTCGCTGGGTAAAATCGGCCTCATCTCCCCGCCTGCCGGCTCACCTTTGATGCAGGGGGGCACAGGGATTCTCGAGCCAGAATCAAAAACTACGCCGAGCAGCCCGAAAGAGGAGACTGTGCTGGAGAAAGATGCCCCCATGGCGGCATCGGACCCCTTCAACGAGACCATAGGTGCCTCGGAAAAACCAAGCGCCACCGAAGCCTGGCCCCACAAGACCCAGGAGCAGGAGTGGGTGCAGGTGACCAAGCAGAAGCTGGAGCAGCAGCTAAAGGCCCAGATTGAATCGAAGGATCTGGAGGTCGAGCAGCTTGGCAGTCAGCTGGTGATCCGCATCGGCGAGAAGGCGCTGTTCCCCGCCGATTCGGCGTTCCTGCAGCCCCAGTTCATCCCGCTGGTCAACAAGATCGCCGGCATTTTGGCCAACATCCCGGGGCAGGTCGTGGTCACCGGTCATACCGACAACTCCCAGGCGCCGGTGGAGCTCTATCGCAACAACTGGGAGCTCTCGGTGCTGCGGGCCTCTTCCATCGTGCAGACCATGCTGACCAATCCCCAGCTGGATGCCAGACGAGTCATCGCTCAGGGGGTTGCCGACACTCAACCCCGCTTTGCCAATGACACCCCTGAACATCGCCAGGCGAATCGCCGGGTCGATATCACCCTCTCTCAAGGCAAGGCCGCAGAAGAGTCGCTGCAACTGCTCAAGCCCTGATCCCCCCGCTCCTGCCTCGCGTGGGAGCCTCTTTTTAAAAACAAATAGCTCAATAATATCAACATCATAAGATCTTAATGATAATGATTGCTATTTATTGTCAAGTGGTCAGGCCTCTGCAATAATGCCGCCCCTCAGGCTTAAATAAAAACAATTATCATTATGAACAAACTGCTTCAGGCATGGCCGGCACTCTTGTGTGCCTCCGCTGGCGCGGCCGATCTCCCCCCTGTGGAGAAGGCTCGCAGCGACGACACCATCATTGTCACCGGGCAACGGGTACAACAGAAACTCTCCGATGTTTCCGGCTCCATCACCGTCATCACCCAGGAAGAGCTGGACCGTCAGGTCGCCAGCGAGCTGACTCATGTGTTTCGCAAGATCCCCGGTGTCTCGGTCACCGGCTCTGCCGGGCGACCGCAAAACATCAGCGTGCGCGGCATCGGTGGCAACCGTATCCTGCTGATCAAGGATGGGGTGCGCGTCAGCGACGGCTTTGGCGCCGACAACATCAATGACAAGGTGGGTCGCTTCAACTTCGACCTTGATGACATCAAGCAGATTGAGGTGGCCAAGGGGGCCGGCTCCTCCCTGCATGGCTCCGATGCCATCGGCGGCACCGTGGTGATGAATACCAAGCAGCCGGAAGATTATCTGCAACAGCAAGATAGCTATCTGGCGGCCAAAACCCTCTACGGTGGCGACAGCAACAAGAAGAAGCTCAGCATGACCGGCGCGGTACGGGCACTGGAGAGCGAACATCTGTTGCGTCTCTCCGGCTGGCGCGGCAACGAAACCGCCAACTTTGAGGAGAACCGTATTCCGGCGGATCTGGATGGCATGAGTGCCTCCACCAGCAGCCGCCTCCCCCTCAATGCCCATCACGCTCTGCGGCTGGAGCTGGACTACTACGAGGATCACGCCAAACGCCAGATGGGCCCAAAGGCGGTGCCCCAACCCGATGGCAGCTGGGATGTGGTCGGTTTTCAGGAAGATGGCGATCAGCGCACCCAGGGCGGCAAGTTCAGTTGGGAAGCCAACGATCTGGGCATGGTCGATACCCTCAACTGGAGCCTGTTTGGCAACCAGTCACGCAACGAAGCCAACCAGCGCCAGCTGCTGCGCAACGATGCCCTGAGCGGCTATCCCAGATATCGCAGCCAGCGCACCCTCTCCACATTTGAGGAGCTGCGCCTTGGCAGCGAGCTGGAGTTGCAGAGCAAGCTGAGCACCGGCTCGCTGGATCACACCTTCAGCTACGGTGTGGAGCTGGAGCAGGCCAACCACGAGCGGCCGGTCAGCAATCTGACCCTGGAAGATGGCATCACCACCCAGGGACAGAAAGCCCCCTTCAGCAAGGCCGAGACCCGCCGCGATGGCATCTGGCTGAGCGATGTGATCGATCTGGGCAACTGGCAGTTTACCCCGACCCTGCGCTTTGACCGCCAGCGCCTGCGCGCACCGGACAGCAATCTGGCCGAGAACCACAGCGACCACATCTCCCCCAGTGTGGCGGCCAGTTATCGCTTCAACGAGACATGGCGCAGCTGGCTCAGCTATGCCAACGGCTTCCGCGCCCCCGCTTACGATCAGGTTTACGGCAACATTCCTCACTACTTTGCCATGCCGCCGTTCGAGATCATTGCCAACCCCAACCTCAAGGAGGAGACCAGCCACAGTCTGGAGTGGGGAGTGAATGGCCAAAGCGACAACTGGAGCGTCAAACCGGCCGTTTTCTACAACCGCTACTACAACTTCATCGACTGGCGCCAGACCGGTTTTCGCCTCGATGACGGTGTCTTCCTGCGCCAATATCGCAACGTTGCCAAAGCAGAAACCTGGGGCGCCGAGCTGGCCGCCAGCCTCTGGCTGAGCGACGAGTGGGAGCTTTCGACCAATCTGGCCTGGATGGATGGCAAGGATCACCGCGGTGAGCCGCTGCGAACCCAGACACCGCTGGAAGGCAACACCACCCTGCGCTGGCAACAGCTCGACTGGGGGGTTGAGCTCAGTGGCAACTATGCCGCCGCCATGACCAAGGTGCCCCAGTGCGCCAATGCGCAGACTGGCTACAACGGTGCCTGCCAGAGCAGCGCAGGCTGGTTCAGCCTGGATCTCACCGGCGACTGGCAGATCACCGAAGCGCTAAAGGTCAATGCCACCATCGGCAACCTGCTCGATACCCGCTACGTCCGCTATCAGGATGTGGCCGGACTCCCGGCTGGCAGCGACACCTCCCTCTACAGCCAGAGCGGCCGCTACCTGTCAGCCAGCCTCAGCTACCGTTTCGTGGGGATGTGATGAAGCATCATGCAATCATGGCGGCCCTGCTGGCCGCCCCATTGGCGTGGGCGCAAGAGGCCCTGCCACCGCCGATCCCGTCCCAATCGCACCTGATTTCGGGCAGTCCCGTACGCCAGGATCCCTACTTCTGGTTGCGGGACGAGAGCCGCAGCAACCCGGCCATACTCGCCCTGCTCAAGCAGCAAAATCGCTGGAGCGAGCAGCAGCTCGCCGCGCAGCAGCCACTGGAAGCCACCCTGCGCGCCGAGTTTGCCCGCCATCCGGCGGGGGAATCTGTGCCAGACAACTGGCTTGTCCGCGGCGATCAGGCATGGCAGCTGCGCCCGGATGGCTCACTCTGGCAACGCCACGGGGGCAAGGTGCAGCAACGGCTTCCCGCCAGAGCGGGTGAGGGCTATTACGAAGCGGGCGGCTGGGCTCTGAGCCCGGATAACCGCACGCTGGCCATCGCCGAAGACAGGCGCGGCGATCTCGACTATCAGGTCACCCTGCTCGATCTCCAGAGCGGCAAGGCGCTGGCCAGTTTGACGCAGCGCAGCGCCGATCTCGCCTGGTCACAAGATGGTCGCACCCTCTACACCATCGCCAACGAGCGCTACACCCTGCGCCCCTGGCAGTTGCGCGGCTGGCAGGATGGCCAGGAGCAGACTCTCTATGAGGAGCAGGATCCCGCCTGGCTGCTCAGCCTCTATCGCACCACGGATGGCCAGCATCTGGTGTTGCAGGGCAACAACCACGACAGCTCGGAGCAATACCTGCTCGACTCGGGCAAGCCGCAGCAGATAAAACCCCGCCAGCGCGGGGTGGAATACTATCTGGACAGTCAATCCGGCTGGGTGATCAAGAGCAACCGGGAAGGGGCGTTTGCCCTCTATTCAGCCAGCACGCCGCTCGATGAGTGGCAGCGCCTGTGGCCCGCCAAAGGGGAAGATCTCGGCGATCCCGAGAAGTGGCGACTGTTTGATCGCCATCTGGTGGTGCAGTTTCGCCAGCAGGGGGAGGATTGGCTCGCCCTCCTCGATCGCAACGGCCATGAACGCCAGCGCCTGCCGCTGGCCAGTGGCGCCGGAACCGGCTGGCTGCAAGGAGAACATGACCCGGCCAGCGACCGTATTCTGGTGCGCAGTCAGGGCTTGAGCCAGCCCCCCGGCCAACGCTGGCTGGATTTGACCAGCGGCCAGTGGATCAACGACCAGCGCACCGCAGACAATAAAGCATTGCCCTATCAGAGCGAGCGGCGCTGGATCACTTCTGCCGATGGCACCCGGGTGCCTGTCTCGCTGGTGTGGCGCAAGGATCTGGCCCCTCGCGCCGTACTGCTCTACGGCTATGGCGCCTATGGCACGCCGATGCGCCCCTACTACCAGAAAGAGCTGTTGAGCCTGCTGGATCGGGGCTTTGTCTACGCCATCGCCCATGTGCGCGGCGGCGGCATGCTGGGGGAGCAGTGGACCCGCGACGGACGGGGCATCAACAAGCAGAACGGCATCAGCGACTTTATCGCTGCCGGCAACGCCCTGCGCCACTGGTCGCCCGACTCTGCTCCCCTGCCCCTGTTTGCCATGGGGGGCAGCGCGGGGGGCACACTGGTTGCTGCGGCCCTAAACCAGCAACCGACACTCTTTAGCGGCGCCGTGTTGCAGGTTCCCTTCGTCGATATGCTCGGCACCATGAGCGATCCCGCCCTCCCCTTGACCCGTCAGGAGTACCAGGAGTGGGGCAACCCGGCCAAGCCCGCAGAGTATCAGGCGATGCGCCGCATCAGCCCCTACGACAACCTGCACCGCGCCCCCTACCCGCCCCTGCTGGTCACTACCGCCCTGCACGACAGCCAGGTGCCCTACTGGGAGCCGGTCAAGTGGCTGGCCCGCCTGCGGGAGCACAGCACGGGCTCCGGCCCCTACCTGCTGCTGACCGAACTGGAGGGAGGCCACCGCGCCGGTGGTGGCGATCGGGCTCGTGAATTTGCCTTCTTGTTGCATCTGGCGGGGATCAATCAATGACCCTGCCGCTGATTGGGAGTACCACTATGAAACCCCTGTTGCCCGCCCTCTTGCTGGGGCTGGCTGGCTTTTCCACTCAGGCCGCCGAACTGCGTTTTGTCGAACAGGACGCCCCGGCCGATCCCCGCCTCTGGCTCGAACAGCAGCTCGGCGTCACCCTGAGTGATGCCCCGGCCTATCAGCGCCAAGGCAAGCTGGGCCACTATCTGCATTATCGCCAGCAACTCAATGGCGCACCGATCGCCGGCCTGATGGCCGCCGTCAGTCTCGATGAGCAGGGTCGCCCGTGGCGCCTTTATCACAATACCCGGCCGATGCAGGCACAGGCGGCGCCATGTGATGAAGCAAGCCGCGCCGGGGTGGATGCCTATACCGCCACGCTGGATGGTACTGTGTGGAAATTCGCTGGCAGTGACGAAGCCCAGCCCTGGTACTGGCAGGATGGCGACACCCTGACTGCGGCCTGGCGCCTGCTGGCGGTGGAAAGCCAGCCGGGCAACAGCAAAAGCAGCCACTGGCAACTGTTTGTCACCTGCGATGGCAGCGCCCTGCTGGGGCGCACGCTGCAAGAGGCCAGCACCCGTGCCGAAGCGGCCCCGCTGGCAGGGGAAGCGGCCACGGTGCAGGCCCGCATCTTTGCCCTCGATCCCCGCACCCAGCTGCAAGATGGCAACCTGCTGTGGCGCCACGATCTGGTGCTGGACAACCGGGCCTATCGCACCGTGCCGCTCACGGTACAAAAGGTGGATGACACCTACCAGCTAAATGGCCCACGCGCGCGGGTCGTGGATGGCACGGCGCCGGAAACTGCCCCCTTTAGCAGCCCTGATGCCGATGGCTTCCAGCTGGATCACCAGCAGCCCGCCTTCCTCGATGTCAATGGCTACTACCATCTGGATCTGGCCCAGCGCCATGTGGAATCCCTTGGCTACCCGACGCTGATGGGCGGCCCCCTGGCCATCGATACCGATGCCGGGGAGCAGGACAACTCTCTCTATGACCCCTTCCTGCGCCGGTTGGAAATTGGCCGGATAGGGGTACCCGATGCGGAAGATCCCATGGTGATCTGGCACGAGTTTGGCCATGCGGTGCAGCACCATATCCTGCCCGACATGGGAGAAGAGGGTGACTGGGGCGCCATCGGCGAGGGCTTTAGCGACTATCTGGCCGCCAGCTGGCGCCAGCGTAGTCCAGAGGCTCGCCAGTTCGAGCCTTTCATGGTCTTCAACTGGGATGCCAGGATCAGCGGCCGAACGCCCCGTCAGCTCGATGATCTGCGGGCGCGCTATCATCCGGGCTTCCTCTATCCGGCTCACCTCACCATCAACGGCAGCAACGGCGACCAGCTGTGGGGCACCCCGCTCTTCACCGCGCTGCGCCAGGCCGTTGAACAATATGGCGAGGTAGCCCGTGACGAGTTCGATACCCTGCTGATTGAATCCCACTTCGGCCTCGGCCCGCAGGTGCGGATGCCCCAGCTGGCGCGGGTCACCGTGGATACCGCCAACCGCCTCTATCCGGATCGCAGCTATGGCAAGCTGCTGGAGCAGGCCTTCCGCCATCACGCCCTGCTGCCCACCCCCATCGCGGCCCGCCTTGCCGATGACAGCTACCTGCTGCCCGCGGAGAAAAAGAGCCTCGCCATCGAATTGACCAACCAGAGCGGCCGCCCCCTGACCGTGGCTGACGCCAGCCTGCTCCCGAGCAAGGGACTCATGGGTGACGGTCACTGGCAGGGAGAGCTCAACGCCGATGGCACTGCCCGCTGGACCCTGCCGCTGGAAGCGGCGAGCAACCTGACCTGTGGCGAGGCAGTCACCTTGCCGCTGCAGTTCCAGCTCACCCTGCCCAGCCCCACCGAGCGCCAGACCCGCCTTGACCTGCAACTGCCGATCGGTGAACCGCTCTGGCAGCGGGCCATCGGCCAGGGTGGCCAGATCAAGGATGCGGTGAGCGATGAGCGGCACGGCCTGTCCCGCTTCACTCTCACCCTGCCCGAGAGCAAGGCCCGCATCGACAGCGGATTCGTGGTCGCCCTCGATCTGGAGCACAGCAAGCTGGAGCAGCTGGAGATCTGGCTCACCTCCCCTTACGGTACCCGGATCAGCCTGTGGAACAAGGGTTACGCCAGCCATACCCGGCTCAAGGGGGAGTTCCCCCGTGAACTGGTACCGTTCGAATCGCTGGATAAGCTGCACGGCGAACCGCTCGCTGGCCGCTGGCTGCTGGAGATCAACGACACCAGCGCCGGTGACACCGGTCAGTTGCGCAACTGGCGTGTAGCCCAGCAAGTCGGCGCCCGCTGCGACAAGGATGAAGCCCTGCCCAACACCGGCATCATTCCCCTTGAGCAGGATGAAGGGGGTGGCGGCACGACTTCCCCCCTGCAGCTGTTGCTGGCCCTCTGGCCCCGCCTCTGGCGTCGGAGCACCCCGCGCCGTTGAATCCTGTACCACGGGGGTTACCGCCCCCGTGAACCTGTGACCGAATCAAGGAATGTGAAGTGAAACCATCCGTACTGGTTATTGCAACCCTCTCAGCCCTGCTCAGCGCCTGTGGCGGCGGGGAAGATAACGCACCACTGGCGATCCCGGACTACCGGGTCGATGTCGCCCTGCCGACTGCCGGTACCCTGTGCGCCGATCTGGATCAGAACTGGCAATGTGATCCCGCCGATCCTGCCGTCAGCGGCGAAGGCGCTGTGGCCCTGGTCAACCGTTCGGCCAACATCGTCAACTCGCCCCTGCTGTTCGTACCGAGGAGCGGAGGCCTGCTGCTGGCACATCCGGCCGCCAAAGGGGATCCACAACGGCTACAACCGACCCTGCTCAGTACCCTGTGGCAGAGCCGCATTGCCGAAGGGGTGGCCGCCGATCGCGCACTGACGCAGCTGCTGGCCGATCTCGCGCCGCTGCAACCGGGCAGCGACCGCGTGGCCCTCGCAGGTCTCGGCCAGTTTGATCAGGCCCTGCAACAGGTGGCGATCAGCTTGCAGCAACAGGCCCGCACACGCCTTGCCACCGCCAAGGAGACCCAGTTGCTCACCACCAGCTATCGCGCCATCAGCCTGATGCTGGCGCAATTGGCTCAGGAGTGGCAGCGCAACGGCCAGTTTGCCGAAGAGACCCAAAAAGAACTACTCACCCTGCTGGTGCAGCAGCAGCCACGCAACCTGCTGACCGTCACCGGCGTCACCACCTTCAGCGATGGCAACGATCCGCTGCAGGAACAGGAACCCGATGACTATCCGGGACAAGATGCCAGCTGGAATCGCACTCGTCCCCAGCTTGCCTATCGCAAACTCGATGATCGCGGTCAGGTGCTCCCCGACAACGCGCCGAGCTGGCAGTGCGTCAAGGATCTCAATACCGGTCTGGTGTGGGAGGTCAAATCGGATGATCCCTTGAGTCCTGACTGGAAAAGCAGACCCTTTGCCTATGAGGATGAGCAGTTCAAGGCGACCGCAGGCGAGCAGCAAGCGGCCTACCAGCATATTCATAAGAGGATCGAACAGCTCACCGCCGAAGGAGATCTGGCGGCCCTCGCCCGGGCACAGGCGCTGACCACCATGCTGACCACCCGCGCGTATCAGCAGTGGCTCAATGGCGAGCAGCGCTGCGGCATCAGCCAGTGGCGGCTGCCCACCATGGGTGAGCTGATGTCACTGATGCACTACGGTAGCCTGGCCAAGGACCCGCTGGGTCAGCGCATCATCGTGGACACCCGTTACTTCCCGGATATCGCCCCCTCGGAAGATGACACCTACCATGGCTACTACTGGAGCGCCACCAGCAACACCGCCCAGCGCTTCTCCGGTGGCCCCATCAGCAAACGCACAGTCCTGCTCTTGGGAGAAGATGCGGGCACCACCTATCCCGCGCTGGTGCAGCAAGATACCTATATCGAGCTGATGCAGGTACGACTGGTCGCCACTCCCCAATAATCCGAGGAATATCATGAGCCTTTATCGCTTTTCGTTCGCCATGCTGGCACTGATGGCCCCCCTGGCCCACGGTGCTGCCATCTGTGATGACACCATGGATCGCACCGCCCCCTCTGCCCGTTTTCTTGACCATGGCAACGGCACTGTCACGGATCAACAAACCGGCCTCACCTGGATGCGCTGCAAACTGGGGCAGACATGGAGTGGCAGCAGTTGCCTGGGGGAACCGACCGTTTACTACTGGCAGCAGGGGCTGCAAGTGGCGGAGCGGATCCGCAGTGACAGCAGTCATGCTCTCTATCACTTCGGCGGTATCAGCCAGTGGCGTCTGCCCGACATCAAGGAGCTGGCGACCCTGGTCGAGCATGCCTGCTACAAGCCCTCTCTCAATGAAGCCATTTTCCCGCGCGCCATGGCGGGGGGCGGTAAAGAGGTCAATGAGGGCTATGTCTATCTGATGAGCAGCACGGTAACCTCCGCCAATGGTCAGCGGGCGTATCTGGATATCACCTCGGGAGATATCGGTCTTCGCTCCATTGGCGCCTACCCGGATCAGGTCTTGCTGGTCGCCAATAAACCCTGACCGCCCCACGCTCGAAACCGGAACGCGATGACAGGAGAGGCTTGAAAGCCTCTCTTTTTATTGCTCTTGCCGCCCCCCCCTACCTCACCCGCCATCACGCTCTTCTCCCGCCTGTGCCCCCTGCCCGCGATACCGATCTGATCCTGCTCCGCACGCGACATACCCCTTTCAGGTGATGGCGAGGAGCAACTCTCTGCGCTTTCCAGGCTTTTCTCGCCCACCATAACCAACAAAAAAGTGCGCTTCTTAACAAAATTTAATTACCGGTTAACCGATTAATAATTAACCCGTAAAAATGACATGTAAATCAGTGCGAAAGTGTCATAATGCGTAACATTATTGTTAAGTCACTTGATTAATTTGGTTAGGAAAAACCTCTATGTTTGCTGATATTTCTGCTCAACATTGGGCTTTTGCCATTTATGTCATCGGTGCCATCACCATCTGTCTGGTAATGATAGGCCTCGCCGCCCTGCTGGGCGGTCGTGCCTACGGCCGCACCAAGAACAAGCCATTTGAATCTGGTGTCGACTCGGTCGGCAGTGCCCGCCTGCGTTTTTCCGCCAAGTTCTATCTGGTCGCCATGTTCTTCGTCATCTTCGACGTCGAGGCGCTCTACCTGTTTGCCTGGTCTGTCTCCGTGCGGGAGAGTGGCTGGGTCGGCTTTATTGAAGCCACCATTTTCATCGGACTGCTGCTTATCGGCCTGATCTACCTCTGGCGCATCGGCGCACTGGACTGGTCACCGCGCAAACCGCAGCTGAACAACAAAAACAGTGATTGAACCACAGACCCTTTCCTTGAGGTTGCACCATGAAGTACACCCTGACCCGGATTGACCCGGATGCACCCGTTGAGCGCTACCCCCAGGAGCAGCGCCAGACCGTCGATGACCCACTGGCGCAAGAAGCGACGCGCGGCATCATGATGGGCCGCCTCGAGGAGGTGCTGCAAGACACCGTCAACTGGGGCCGCAAAAACTCCCTCTGGCCTTACAACTTCGGCATCTCCTGCTGCTACGTGGAGATGTGTACCGCCTTCACCTCCCCCCACGATGTGGCCCGCTTCGGCGCCGAAGTTATCCGCGCTTCGCCCCGTCAGGCCGATTTCATGGTGATAGCAGGGACTCCCTTCATCAAGATGGCGCCAGTCATCCAGCGCCTGTATGAACAGCTGCTCGAACCCAAGTGGGTGATCTCCATGGGGGCCTGTGCCAACTCCGGCGGCATGTATGACATCTATTCCGTGGTGCAGGGGGTGGACAAGTTCCTGCCGGTCGACGTCTACATTCCGGGTTGCCCGCCCCGTCCCGAAGCCTTTTTGCAAGCCCTGATGCTGCTGCAGGACTCCATCGGCAAAGAGCGCCGCCCCCTCTCTTGGGTGGTGGGCGATCAGGGGATCTACCGTCCCCAGATGCAGGCCGAAAAAGAGCGCAAGCGCGGCGAACGGATCAATGTGACCAACCTGCGCACGCCGGATGAGATCTGACCATGAAACTGACTCGTGATTTTCCCAGCAATTACGCCATGGCCCAGTGGCAGCCCAGCGACCACAAGGATGCCAAAGTCATTGGCGAACTGTTTGCCCACTTCGGGGTCGAGCACTTCACCGTACAGACCACGCGCACCGGCGTGCCGGTGGTCTGGCTCCCCCGCGAACTGCTGCAGGATGTGATGGGCTTCTTGCGCAAAGTGCCCTCCCCGTTCGTGATGCTGTTTGATCTCAGCGCCACCGATGAGCGGCTGCGCAGCCATCGCGACGGTCTGCCCCAGAGCGATTTCACCGTCTTCTATCACCTCATCTCCATCGACCGTAACGCCGATGTGATGTTGAAAGTGGCGTTGGCCGAAAGTGACCTGCATCTGCCCACCATCACCAACCACTTCCCCAATGCCAACTGGTACGAGCGGGAAGTATGGGATCTGATGGGCATCACCTTCGATGGCCACCCCCATCTGACCCGCATCATGATGCCCAAGAGCTGGCAGGGTCACCCGCTGCGCAAGGATTACCCGGCGCGCGCTACCGAATTCGATCCCTTCATGCTCGATGCCGCCAAACAGGACATGGAGCAGGAGAACCTGCTGTTCAAACCGGAAGAGTGGGGACTGGCCCGCGGCAACGAGAACGAGGACTACATGTTCCTCAACCTCGGCCCCAACCACCCCTCTGCCCACGGCGCCTTCCGGTTGGTGTTGCAGCTCGATGGCGAGGAGATCCGCAACTGCGTGCCCGACATCGGCTACCACCATCGCGGTGCCGAGAAGATGGGCGAGCGCCAGTCCTGGCACAGCTACATCCCCTATACCGACCGGGTCGAGTATCTGGGCGGGGTGATGAACAACCTCCCCTATGTGCTGGCGGTCGAGAAGCTGGCCGGCATCAAGGTGCCGCAGCGGGTCGACATGATCCGGGTGATGATGGCGGAGCTGTTCCGCATCCAGAGCCACCTGTTGTTCCTCGGTACCTATATCCAGGACGTGGGGGCCATGACCCCGGTCTTCTTCACCTTCACCGACCGCCAGAAGATCTACACCATCATCGAAGCGATCACCGGTGCCCGCATGCACCCGGCCTGGTTCCGTATCGGCGGTGTGGCTCACGACCTGCCGAAGGGATGGCAACGGCTGGTGCAGGACAACCTGCTGAGCTGGCTGCCCAAGCGCTTGATGGATTACGAAAAAGCGGCGATGCGCAACAGCATTCTGCGCGGTCGAACTATCGGCGTCTCGGCCTACACCACCGAGCAGGCGTTGTCCTGGGGCACCACGGGGGCCGGATTGCGCGCCACCGGCCTCAACTTCGATGTGCGCAAGTGGCGTCCCTATTCGGGCTATGACCAGTTCGACTTTGAAGTGCCGGTCGGCAGCAATGGCGATGCCTACGACAGAGCCACCGTGCGGATCGAGGAGATCCGCCAGAGCATGTCGATCATCGAGCAGTGCATGAAGAACATGCCGGAGGGTCCCTTCAAGGCGGATCACCCCCTCACCACCCCGCCGCCCAAAGAGCGCACCCTGCAGCACATCGAGACCCTGATCAACCACTTCCTGCAAGTGTCGTGGGGCCCGGTGATGCCCGCTGCCGAGTCGTTCCAGATGATTGAGGCGACCAAGGGGGTCAACAGTTACTACCTGACCAGTGACGGCTCCACCATGAGCTACCGGACCCGGATCCGCACCCCGAGCTTTGCTCACCTGCAGCAGATCCCCTCGGTGATCAAAGGCAGCATGGTGTCGGACCTCATCGTCTATCTGGGCAGTATCGATTTTGTTATGTCGGATGTGGACCGTTAAGTGATCCCGCCTCCCGGTCATGGCCGGGAATCGGGATCGCCGAACGAGCAGTAAAAGGACAAGCCACCAAAGGTCAAGTCATGAGCCAGCAATGTCAGTGTCACAATAATCAGACCCCACAGGGGCAAGGGGCATGCAGCAGCAAACAGGACGACTTCGTTCTGAGCCAGGCTGAACGCGATGCCATCGAACACGAGAAACACCATTACGAAGATCCCCGCGCCGCCAGCATCGAAGCGCTCAAGATCGTGCAGCAGGCTAGAGGCTGGGTCCCCGACGGCGCCATTCACGCCATCGCGGCCCAGCTCGGCATTCCCGCCAGCGATGTGGAGGGGGTTGCTACCTTCTATAGCCAGATCTTCCGCCAGCCGGTGGGGCGCCACATCATCCGCGTCTGCGACAGCATGGTCTGCTACATCAATGGCCATGAAGAGCTGATGGCCGGTCTCAAGGAGGTGATGAACCTCGGCCCCGGTCAAACCACCCCGGATGGCCGCTTCACCCTGCTGCCGGTCTGCTGTCTTGGCAACTGCGACAAGGGGCCAGCCATCATGATCGATGACGACACCTATGGCGGCCTCGATCCGGTGACCTTGCTGAAAACCCTGGAGGCTTACCCATGAGCCTGCCGCAAAACAAGATCCTCGCCTCTCTTGGCACCGCCAATCACACCCCGCGAGCCCCCGAGACCCACCCGCTCACCTGGCGGCTGCGGGATGACGGCCAGCCGGTATGGCTGGAGGAGTATCAGGCCAAACAGGGGTATGACGCCGCCCGCAAGGCGCTCGGCCAGATGAGTCCGGACGAGATTGTCAGCACCGTCAAGGATGCCGGTCTCAAGGGGCGTGGCGGCGCGGGCTTCCCCACTGGCGTGAAGTGGGGGCTGATGCCCAAAGACGAGAGCATGAATATCCGTTACCTGCTCTGTAACGCCGACGAGATGGAGCCCAACACCTGGAAAGACCGGCTGCTGATGGAGCAACTGCCCCACCTGCTGATCGAAGGCATGATTATCTCGGCCCGGGCGCTGAAAGCCTATCGCGGTTATATCTTCCTGCGCGGCGAGTATGTCGATGCCGCCATCAACCTGCGTCGTGCGGTAGAAGAGGCAAAAGCCGCCGGTTTGCTTGGCAAGAACATTCTGGGCTCGGGTTTTGACTTCGAGCTGTTTGTTCACACTGGCGCCGGTCGCTACATCTGTGGCGAAGAGACAGCACTGATCAACTCGCTGGAAGGGCGCCGTGCCAACCCGCGCGCCAAACCCCCCTTCCCCGCCGTTTCCGGCGTCTGGGGTAAACCCACCTGCGTCAACAACGTCGAGACCCTCTGCAACGTGCCCGCCATTATCGGCAACGGGGTGGCCTGGTATCACGGGCTGGCGCTGCCGGGCTCTGAAGACCACGGTACCAAGCTGATGGGCTTCTCCGGCAAGGTAAACAACCCCGGGGTGTGGGAGCTGCCGTTTGGCATCACCGCCCGCGAGCTGTTTGAAAACTATGCCGGCGGCATGAAGAGCGGCTATCGCCTGAAAGCCTGGCAGCCCGGTGGCGCCGGTACCGGCTTTTTGCTGCCGGAGCACCTCGATGCCCAGATGTATACCGCCGGTATCGGCAAGGTAGGCACCCGGATGGGGACCGGCCTCGCCATGGCGGTGGATGACTCCATCAGCATGGTCTCCCTGCTGCGCAACATGGAGGAGTTCTTCGCCCGCGAGTCATGTGGCTGGTGTACTCCCTGTCGCGATGGCCTGCCCTGGAGCGTCAAGCTGCTGCGCGCGCTGGAACGTGGCGAGGGGCAATCAGGCGATCTGGCTACGCTGGAGCAGCTCTGCAATTTCCTGGGCCCGGGTAAAACCTTCTGCGCCCATGCTCCGGGCGCCGTCGAACCGCTTGCCAGCGCGATCAAGTATTTCCGCTCCGAATTCGAAGCGGGGATCAAGGGCAGCGGCGATAACCGCAAGCCGGTCAAAGGGATCCAGCCCAATCTCTTGGGTGAACGCTGGTAAACGCCAAGCGCATCAGACAATAGCCGAATTCACAAAACAGGTTTCAGGGAAGTTGTATGGCGACCATTCATGTAGACGGTAAAGAGTACGAGGTAGACGGGGCAGATAACCTGCTGCAAGCCTGTCTGTCCCTCGGTCTGGACGTCCCCTATTTTTGCTGGCACCCGGCGCTTGGTAGCGTGGGCGCCTGCCGCCAGTGTGCGGTCAAACAGTATCAAAATGCCGATGACAAGCGTGGCCGTCTGGTGATGTCCTGCATGACACCGGCCACCGATGGCACCTATATCGCCATCGAAGATGAAGAGGCCAAGGAGTTTCGCAAGAGCGTGGTGGAGTGGCTGATGACCAACCACCCCCACGACTGTCCGGTGTGTGAAGAGGGTGGCGCCTGTCACCTGCAGGATATGACGGTGATGACCGGCCACAACAGCCGTCGCTACCGCTTCACCAAACGCACCCACCAGAATCAGGATCTCGGCCCCTTCATCAGTCACGAGATGAACCGCTGCATCGCCTGCTACCGCTGCGTCCGTTATTACAAGGATTATGCCGGTGGCGAGGATCTTGGCGTCTACGGTGCCCATGACAACGTCTATTTCGGTCGGGTCGAGGATGGCACGCTGGAGAGCGAATTCTCCGGCAATCTGGTGGAAGTCTGCCCTACCGGCGTTTTCACCGACAAGACTCACTCCGAGCGTTACAACCGCAAATGGGACATGCAGTTTGCCCCGAGCGTCTGCCAGCAGTGTTCCGTGGGCTGCAACATCAGCCCGGGCGAACGTTATGGCGAACTGCGCCGTATCGAAAACCGCTTCCACGGCAGCCTCAACCACTACTTCCTCTGCGATCGCGGCCGCTTTGGCTATGGCTATGTCAACCTGGCTGATCGCCCGCGCCAACCGCTGCTGCGTGAAGGAAACGACAAGCTGGCCATCACGGTCGATGGTGCCCTCAACCGCGCCGCCGATGCCCTGCGCACCGCCAGCGGCGTGATCGGTATCGGTTCGCCCCGCGCCTCGCTGGAGAGCAACTTCGCTCTGCGCGAACTGGTGGGTGAAGAGAACTTCTATTGCGGCATGGAGCAGGCCGAGTGGGAATGCCAGCAGAAGATCCTGCAGATTTTGCAGCATGGCGGCGTATCAACACCAAGCCTGCGCGACATGGAAGAGGCCGACGCCATTCTGGTACTCGGTGAAGATGTCACCATGAGTGCGGCTCGAATTGCGCTGGCCCTGCGTCAAGCCGTCAAGGGCAAGGCCCGCGAGCTGGCCCGCAAAATGAAGGTCGACCTGTGGCAGGTTGCCGCTGTGCAGACTCTGGGTCAGAACGAGCGCTATCCGCTGCTCATCACCAGTCTCGACACCACCCGTCTCGATGACGTAGCTGCCGACAAACTGCACGCTCCCTACGCCGATCAGGCGCGCCTCGGCTTTGCCATCGCCAATCTGCTCGACAATGCGGCACCGGCTATCACCGACCTCTCTGCCGAACAGCAGGCTCAGGCTGCACGCTGGGCCGAACTGCTTGGCAATGCCAAAAAACCGCTCATCATCGCCGGCTCCAGCGCACGCAGCGTGGCGCTGGTTGAAGCAGCCAGCAATATTGCCCGCGCCCTGAAAGGACGTGGTCTGGAAGCCAGCATCGCGCTGGTTGCCCAGGAGGCCAACTCGCTCGGTCTGGCCATGCTGGGTGGCAAGCCGCTTGAGGCTGCTTTCGAGCGCATCGAAGCGCAAGAGAAGCTGGCGCTGGTGACGCTGGAGAACGATCTTTATCGCCGTGCTCCGCGTAACCGTGTGGATGCAGTGCTGGCACGCCTGCAGCACCTTCTGGTCATCGATCATCAGGACACCCGGACTGCACAAAAGGCAGATCTAATCCTGCCGGCCGCCAGCTTTGCCGAAGCCGATGGCACCCTGGTGAACATGGAAGGTCGCGCCCAGCGCTTCTTCCAGGTTTATGCCCCTGCCTTCTACAACACCGATATTCAGGTGCGTGAAGGGTGGCGCTGGCTGGCGGCGCTGCAAGGCGCTCTTGAGCACAAATCCCTGCGCTGGCAGAACTTCGACCAGATCAACCATGACTGCGCCACCAGCAATCCGCTGCTGGCCACCATGCTGGAAGCTGCCCCCAACGCAGGCTTGCGGATCCGCGGTATGCGTCTGGCTCGTGAACCGCACCGCTACAGTGGCCGTACCTCCATGCTGGCCAACCAGAACGTCAGCGAGCCGCGGGTGGCTCAGGATCCGGACTCCCCCTTCAACTTCTCCATGGAAGGGTATGCCGGAGCCCGTCAGCCGCTGCCGCAAGTACCGTTCGCCTGGGCACCAGGCTGGAACTCTCCTTCCGCCTGGAACAAGTTCCAGGATGAGGTGGGTGGCAAACTGCGCGCCGGTGATCCGGGTCGCCGTCTGCTGGAAGTAAGCGAAGATACCCTTGGCTGGTTTACTACCATCCCCTCCCCCTTCAAGGCAGAGGATGCGCTGCAAGTGGTCAACTATGTCCAGTTGTTTGGTGGCGAGGAGCTCTCCGCCCGCAGCCCGGTCATCCAGACCCGGATGAACGAGCCCGAGCTGGTGCTGAATCCGGCCGATGCGCAGCGTCTGGCCCTGCATGCAGGCAATCAGGTCTCCTTCTCCTGGGGTGGCAGCCACTGGCAACTGCGTCTGCGTCTGAGCGAGCAGCTGGCGGCCGGTCTGGTGGGTTTGCCCCTTGGCGTCAACGGCCTGCCAACTGCGCTGCAACAGGCATATATCAATAACCTGCAGGAGGTCATTGCATGAGCGATTCGCTGATTGATCTGTTGCTGGAGGTCGGCAAGGCACTGCTCGTGCTGGTGGGGATCGTGGGGGCTGGCGCCTTCATGAGCTTCATCGAACGCCGCCTGCTGGCACTGTGGCAGGATCGCTACGGCCCCAACCGGGTTGGCCCGTTCGGCCTGCTGCAGCTGGCGGCCGACATGGTCAAGATGTTCTTCAAGGAGGACTGGATCCCGCCGTTCGCCGATCGGCGGATCTTCATCCTGGCTCCCATCATTGCCTTCACCGCCTTTATTCTGGCGTTTGCGGTGGTGCCGATCAGCCCGACCTGGGGCGTAGCGGATCTCAACGTGGGTCTGCTTTACATCCTGGCCATAGCGGGGCTGGCGGTCTATGCGGTGCTGTTCGCCGGCTGGTCGAGCAACAACAAATACTCCCTGCTGGGTAGTTTGCGCGCCTCGGCCCAGACCCTCTCCTACGAGGTGTTCCTCGGCCTATCCCTGATGGGAGTGGTGATCCAGACCGGCAGCTTCAACCTGCGCGACATCGTCGAGGCTCAGGCTGGTCTGTGGAACGTGGTCCCGCAGATCCTTGGCTTTGTCACCTTCCTGTTTGCCGGCGTTGCCGTCACCCACCGCCACCCGTTTGACCAGCCGGAAGCCGAGCAGGAGCTCGCCGATGGCTATCACATCGAGTATGCGGGGATGAAATGGGGTCTCTTCTTCGTGGGCGAATATATCGGCATCGTGCTGATCTCCTCGCTCATCGTGACCCTCTTCTTCGGTGGCTGGCATGGTCCCTGGTTGCCCCCCTTCATCTGGTTTGCTCTGAAGACCGCCTGCTTCATGGTGTTCTTCATCCTGCTGCGGGCCTCCCTGCCTCGCCCGCGCTTTGACCAGGTGATGTCGTTTGGCTGGAAAGTCTGCTTGCCGCTGACCCTGATCAATATGCTGGTCACCGCGGCAGTTGTACTGATAAGTACGCAGTGAGGCACTCAATATGAAAATTGTTAGCATTATTCAGGGTGTCGGCACCCAGTTACGCAGTCTGGCCATGGTCTTCTCCCATGCCTGGCGGCCCCGTGAAACCCTCAACTATCCGGAACAGGCAGTCTATGCGGCCCCCCGCTACCGCGGTCGCATCGTGCTGACCCGCGACCCCGACGGGGACGAGCGCTGCGTGGCCTGCAACCTCTGCGCAGTTGCCTGCCCGGTCGGCTGCATCTCGCTGCAAAAATCCGAGCGGGAAGATGGTCGCTGGTATCCGGAGTTCTTTCGCATCAACTTCTCTCGCTGCATCTTCTGCGGCCTGTGTGAAGAGGCTTGCCCCACCACCGCCATCCAGCTGACACCGGATTTCGAGATGGGTGAGTATCGCCGCCAGGATCTGGTGTACGAGAAGGAGGATCTGCTGATCAGCGGGCCCGGCAAATACCCGGACTACAACTTCTATCGCATGAGCGGGATGGCCATCGACGGCAAGCCGAAAGGGGATGCCGAAAACGAAGCCAAGCCCATCGATGTCAAGAGCCTGCTGCCCTGAGGAGTCAATCATGGAACTGGCATTTTATGCCTCGGCCCTGGTGGCCATTTACAGCACGCTGCGGGTGATCAGCACCAGCAATCCCATGCATGCGCTGCTCAATCTCATCATCTCCCTCATCGCCGTGGCCATGATCTTCTTCTGCCTGGGTGCCGCCTTTGCGGGCGCCCTGCAGGTGATCGTCTACGCCGGCGCCATCATGGTGCTGTTCGTGTTCGTGGTGATGATGCTGAACCTGGGGAGTGCCCAGGCACAGGAGAAAAAGTGGCTCACCCCCATGACCTGGGGGGGCCCTGCCCTGCTCTCGCTGATCCTGCTGGGCTTTCTGGCCCACGGCATTCTCGGGGTGACCGGGGGCCTGATCGGAGTGACCGAGGTGACCGCCAAGCAGGTGGGTGTCGAGCTCTTTGGCCCCTATGTGCTGGCGGTGGAGCTTGCCTCCATCCTGCTGCTGGCGGGTCTGGTAACCGCCTATCACCTGGGTCGGGAAGAGAAGAGCGGTGAAGTGCTCTCCGTCCCGCGCACAGCATCCCGCTCTGCACAAGAAGGAGGTCAGCAATGAATGGAATCCCTATGGAGCACGGCCTCCTGCTGGCCGCGGTGCTCTTCTGCATCGGCTTGTGCGGTCTGCTGATCCGCCGCAATCTGCTCTATATCCTGATGAGTATCGAAATCATGATGAATGCCTCGGCACTGGCGTTTGTGGTGGCGGGTAGCCGCTGGGCCCAGGCCGATGGCCAGATCATGTATATCTTGGTGATTTCTCTGGCGGCAGCGGAGGCCAGTATCGGCCTTGCCCTGTTACTGCTGCTCTATCGTCGTTACCACACCCTGAACGTGGACACTGTGAGCGAGATGCGCGGATGAGCCTCTTATATCTGACTTTTCTATTTCCGCTGCTGGGATGGCTGGTGCTGGCCTTCTCCCTCGGCCGGTTTGGTGAGCGTACCTCGGCGCTGATCGGGGTAGGCTCCATTGGCCTGTCGGCCCTCACTACCCTGTGGGTGGGCATCGACTTTCTGGGCAACCCGCCCGAGGGGGGCGTCTATGTCCAGCGCCTGTGGCAATGGATGGCGGTGGGCAACTTTACCCCGAGCTTCTCGCTGGCACTGGATGGCCTGTCGCTGACCATGCTGGGGGTGGTGACTGGGGTGGGTTTCTTCATTCACCTGTTTGCCTCCTGGTATATGCGCGGAGAAGAGGGTTACTCCCGCTTCTTCACCTACACCAACCTCTTTATCGCCAGCATGCTGTTTCTGGTGCTGGCCGATGACCTGCTGTTTGTCTACCTCGGCTGGGAAGGGGTGGGGCTGTGCAGCTATCTGCTGATCGGCTTCTACTACAAGGATCGCAAGAACGGAGCGGCGGCCCTCAAGGCATTTGTCGTGACCCGGGTGGGTGATGTCTTCCTCGCCATCGGTCTGTTTATCCTCTATCGGGAACTGGGCACCCTCAATATCCACGAGCTGCTGGTTCGTGCCCCGACCCTGTTTGCCGAGGGCTCCCCTGCCCTGTCGCTGGCCTGCCTGATGCTCCTGGGCGGCGCGGTCGGCAAATCAGCCCAGCTGCCGCTGCAAACCTGGCTGGCGGATGCGATGGCTGGCCCTACGCCGGTCTCCGCGTTGATCCACGCTGCCACCATGGTGACCGCCGGTGTCTACCTGATTGCCCGTACCCACGGCCTGTTCCTGCTGGCGCCAGAGATCCTCCATCTGGTCGGGCTGGTTGGCGCCATCACCCTAGTGCTGGCAGGCTTTGCCGCGCTGGTTCAGACCGATATCAAGCGGATCCTCGCCTACTCCACCATGAGCCAGATTGGCTACATGTTTCTGGCACTGGGTGTCGGCGCATGGGAAGGGGCCATCTTCCACCTGATGACCCACGCCTTCTTCAAGGCGCTGCTGTTCCTCTCCGCCGGTGCCGTTATCGTTGCCTGCCACCATGAGCAGAACATCTTCAAGATGGGTGGCCTGCGCAAGAGTTTGCCGCTGGTCTACGCCTGCTTCCTGGTGGGGGGCTCGGCGCTGGCGGCGTTGCCGCTGGTCACTTCCGGTTTCTACAGTAAGGACGCCATCCTGTGGCAAGTAGAAGCCTCTGGCCAAAGCGCGCTGCTGTGGGCAGGTCTGGCGGGGGCATTCCTCACCTCGCTCTACACCTTCCGGCTGATCTTTATCGCCTTCCATGGCAAAGAGCAGACCAAAGCCCATGCGGGCCACGGTCTGGCTCACCATCTGCCGCTGCTGGTGCTGCTGGTGCTTTCTACCGGCATAGGCGCGCTGATCACCCCGCCACTGGCAGGTGTACTACCCGCAGGCCCGGGGGACCATATCGAAGAGGGTCGCCATGGGCTGGAGGTAGCCTCCGGCATCATAGCCATTGCTGGCATCGCGCTGGCCGCGTTTCTGTTCCTTGGTGAGCGCCGTCTGGCCACCTCCATTGCCAACAGCGCTCCGGGCCGTCTGCTCAGCACCCTCTGGTTCAACGCCTGGGGCTTTGACTGGCTCTACGACCAGCTGTGGGTCAAACCCTATCTGCTGGCGACCCGTCTGGTCGGGCAGGATCCGCTGGACTGGATGATGGGCCTGCCCGCCTGGCTTGCTCTGCGTGGCAACCAGCTGCTGTCCTGGACCGTGACCGGCAAGTTGCGCTGGTATGCCGCCTCCATGGGGATCGGCGCCGTGCTGGTGCTGGCGCTGTTGCTGCTGGGATAACGCGATGAACAACACGAAGATCGTACAGCCGGGCTGTTTGCTCTCCCTGATGGAACAGGGAGCGCAATCTCATATGAACTTGAACGAGAGCTGATACCGTGACCTTACTCTGGATCTTGCTAATTCCTTTTATCGGCGGCTTGCTCTGCTGGCAGATGGAGCGTCTCGGCGGGCAGTTTGTCCGCTGGGTAGCCCTGCTCTCCATGAGCGCCAGCCTGCTGCTCTCCTGTGCCATCTGGCTAAGTGGAGACTTCTCCCTTGCCACCACGGGCCTCGACAGCGCGGGCGTCTCCGGTGCTGCCTCCGCCTGGGCCGCCGAGTGGCGCCTGCCGTGGATCCCCCGCTTCGGCATCTCTTTGCATCTGGCGGTGGATGGCCTGTCGCTCTTGATGGTGATCCTCACCTGCTTTATCGGGGTGCTGGCCATCCTCTGTTCGTGGAAAGAGATCGTGCAGCGCATTGGCTTTTTCCACCTCAACCTGCTCTGGATCCTGGGCGGCGTGCTCGGGGTCTTTATGGCGCTGGACCTGTTCCTCTTCTTCTTTTTCTGGGAGATGATGCTGGTCCCCATGTACTTCCTGATTGCGCTCTGGGGCCATTCGGTCACTGACGGCAAATCACGGATCAACGCCGCAACCAAGTTCTTCATCTACACCCAGGTGAGCGGCCTTATCATGCTGGTGGCCATCATCGGGCTGGTGCTGACCCACCAGCATGCCACCGGAGTCTTCACCTTCAACTATCTGGAGCTGCTCAATACACCGATGAGCAAGGGCGTTCAGTGGCTGCTGATGCTGGGATTCTTTATCGCCTTCGCGGTCAAGATGCCGCTGGTACCGCTGCACGGCTGGCTGCCGGATGCCCACAGTCAGGCGCCGACCGCAGGTTCGGTGGATCTAGCCGGTATTTTGCTCAAAACCGCCGCCTACGGTCTGCTGCGCTTTGCCTTGCCGCTCTTCCCCGAGGCGTCCGCCGAGTTTGCTCCCTACGCCATGGTGCTTGGCCTGATCGGGATCGTCTACGGTGCCATCGTGGCCTTTGCCCAGACCGACATCAAACGGCTGGTAGCCTACACCAGCATCTCCCACATGGGTTTTGTGATGATCGCCATCTACTCGGGTAGCGAGCTGGCCCTGCAGGGCGCCGTGGTGCAGATGATCGCCCACGGTCTCTCGGCTGCCGGCCTCTTTATCCTCTGCGGTCAGCTCTACGAGCGGTTGCACACCCGGGATCTGCGCCAGATGGGCGGCCTGTGGGGACGCCTGCGCTATCTGCCCGGCGTGATGCTCTTCTTCTCGGTAGCGTCGCTCGGCATGCCGGGCACCGGCAACTTTGTCGGCGAGTTCCTGATCCTGGTCGGCAGCTTCCAGGTTGCCCCTGTCATCACGGCGGTCGCCACCTTCGGTCTGGTACTGGCCTCGGTCTACTCCCTCATCATGTTGCAGCGCGCCTGCTTTGGCCCCGCCAAGGATGAGAGCATGCTCAAGGGACTGGATCGCCGCGAGCTGACCATGATGATGGTGATCGCGGGCCTGCTGGTTCTGCTTGGCCTCTATCCCCAACCCGTGATTGACACCGCCAGCAGCAGCCTTATCAACGTGCTGCACTGGTATCTGCTGCCGACTGCTGGAGCCCTGCAATGACTTTCTCCGCTTCCCAACTGCTGGCACTGCTTCCCCTGCTGTTGACCACCGGGGCCATGGCGGCCCTGATGCTGGCCATCGCCTGGCGCCGCTGTGTCACCACCGCCTTTACCGTGACCATTGTTGGCCTCAACCTTGCTCTGTTCTCGCTGCCCATCGTGATGGCGCAAGGGGATCAGGGGGTCACCCCGCTGCTGCAAGTGGACAGTTACGCCGTCTTCTACATGGGACTGGTACTGATCGGCGCTCTAGCCACCTGCACCTTCGGTCAGTCCTGGCTGAAAGCCTACCCGGATAACCGGGAGGAGTTTTTCCTGCTGCTGCTGATCGCCACCGCTGGTGGTCTGGTGCTGGCCTGCTCCCGTCACCTCGCCTCTCTCTTTATCGGGATCGAGATGCTGACCCTGCCGATGTTCGGTCTGGTGGGTTACGCCTACCGCGAGCGCCACTCGCTGGAAGCGGCAGTGAAGTACATGGTGCTCTCCGCTGCGGCTACCGCTTTCCTGTTGTTTGGTATGGCGCTGCTCTACGCGCAGGCAGGCAGCCTGAGCTTTGCCGCCCTGGGGCAGACCCTGGCCGAGAGCCCTGCTCACCACCCGCTGCTGATGGGCGGTTTGGGGTTAATGCTGGTCGGCTTTGCCTTTAAACTCTCCCTGGCCCCCTTCCACCTCTGGACCCCGGATGTCTACGAAGGTGCCCCGGCACCGGTCGCCACCTTCCTCGCCACCGTCAGCAAGGTAGCGGTCTTTGCCGTGCTGCTGCGTTTCTATCTGGCGGTACCGGCGGCGAGCGATCCCATGATCCACTGGCTGCTGGCAGCCATGGCGGTCATCTCCATCCTGGTCGGCAACCTGCTGGCCCTGGTGCAGACCAACGTCAAACGGATGCTGGGTTACTCCTCCATCTCCCACTTCGGTTACCTGCTGGCGGTGATCGTGGCGAGCCGATTCGGCCAGATGCCGGTGGAAGCAGCCGGGGTCTACCTGCTGATGTATCTGTTCACCAGCCTGGGTGCCTTTGGGGTGGTGAGCATGATGTCGAGCCCCTATCGCGGCAAGGATGCCGACTCCCTGCACAGCTATCGTGGTCTGTTCTGGAAGCGCCCCTATCTGACTGCCGTACTGACGGTGATGATGTTGTCACTCGCGGGCATCCCGATGACCCTCGGCTTTATCGGCAAGTTCTACCTCATCGGCGTCACCGTCGAGGCGCAGCTCTGGTGGCTCTCCGGTGCCATCGTGCTCGGCAGCGCACTGGGTCTCTACTACTACCTCAAGGTGATGGTAACCCTCTATCTGCGCGAACCGGGTATGCAGCAGCGCGATGCCAGCGCCGACTGGGCTCTCTCCTCCGGTGGTGTGGTAGTGCTGCTCTCTGCCGCCCTGGTGGTGTTGCTGGGGCTCTATCCCCAGCCGGTCATCAGCCTGGTACAAGGGTTCCAGCACGTGGTATTGCAGTAACCTTTACTGTCACTACCCCTCATTACCCGCAAAACCGGCAGCCTTGGCTGCCGGTTTTCTCTTTCCGGCCCGACAGCATCGCGCACTCCGCGAGCCAGCAAATGACAGATCAATCAGCGAGGGTGATGCCCATCATGGTTTTTGCCATACAACCAGAACCGGGCGAGATCCTCATACCCTCTTGAATTCCTTATTGATATATTGGTTATATTCTGGAATGGAGTTCAGATTGATGAAGCAACACTACGTTTGCCAATTTAACCCGACAGAACTGGCCGCCACGCTGGCACCCTTGCAAGGAGGCAAGCTGACCATACTGCTGGCCGAACAGGATTGCGCGCAGGTTCCCCTGTTGCAGCAGTTGTGCCGCGACTTCAACATCGCCCTGGATGGCGCCATCTTCCCCCAATTGATCAGTGCGCAAGGATTGTTGCCGCAAGGGGCCTGGCTACTGCCCAGAGCCAACCCCTATCACGCCACACTGCTGCCCCTGACACCGCAGGCCAGCGCAGCATCCCTTGCCCAACTGATTGCGGAACAGGTGGAAAGCATGCTGGCCACCTGGCCAACCCCTTCGCCGCCACCAACCCTGTTTCTGACCTTCGACAACCTCATTCCCAATATCGCCTCCATTCTGGATGCGCTTTATCTGCAACTGGCCAATCGCGTCAACTATGCCGGCGCCAACGCAGGCAGCGGCAGCTTCACCCCCCGTGCCTGCCTGTTCGACAATCAACGGCAACTTGCCTACGGGGTCACCTGCACGCTGCTGCCCAGCAACAGCTTTCCCTTTCTGGAACATGGTTACCAACTCTCGGCCCAACCAATGCTGGCCACCAGCAGTGAAGCGAACAAGATTGCCTACATCGATTGGCAACCGGCCTTTCAAAAATATCAGGGGCTGATCCGCCAGCAATTCCAGCACACTATGGTGCGCGAGGAGCTCTACCGTTTCGTGGTGCACATGCCACTGGGCCTGCTGCGGGCCAACGGGGATGTGATTGTCAGGATACCCGTCGAGGCAAACGATGACGGCGCCCTGCTCTGCGCCGGCGAGGTCGCGGAGCACAGCATCCTCACCCTGCTGAAGGCGCCAGAGAGTGCCACCGAACATACCTGCTCACTGGCCTGGCGCCTCAACCAGCAACAAACCCTCACCCGGGCACACTTGCTGGAGGTCTACTACTGCGCAGGACGCCAGCTGTACTTCGACCAGCAGACGGTGACCGAGCTGCGCACCCTGCTGACCCACTCGGGGGCCGGCGATCTGGCAGGAGCCCTCTCCCTTGGCGAAATTGGCAGCGTGCGCCATGGGGATTACCCCCAATTTCATAACGGCGCCATTCTCTGTAACGGGGCATTGATATGAACAACGACCACGCCATGGCCATCGTCTGCGATCTGGCGCTCTGCATCGGGCGTGAAGTCACGCTGGATGCGCTGCTCACCAAGGTACTGCAACGCTTCATGCATCACTGCGCCACGCCGGTTGGCGCGGTATTGCAGCAACAACGGGAGGGATACAAGCTGCTCAAGGTGATCGGCGACGAGCAGCTGCGCCAGCACACCGGCACCACCCTGACCCTGCCCGGGTGGGTCAGCGAGGAGGAGCACTGCCTGCTGCAACAGATGCTCCCCCTGCCGGGCAGCCGCCCCTACCAGTTTGCCTATCGGCTCAAGGTTGAAGGGGGTTATCTCATCTTGCTGCTCGCCCCCCAGCCACATCAGCAGATCGTACCGGTCTGCCATCTGTTCAGCCCGGTGCTCGGCAACCTGGCCCGCGCCATTTCCCTCTGCAAGGACAGCGAGCTACTCGCCCTGCGTCAGCAGGCCGAACTGAAGGATCTGAAACACTTCAACGAATCCCTGCTCAAGGCCATCCCGATCCCGGTGTTCTACAAAGATATCGAAGGGCGATTTCTGGGCTGCAACCAGGCCTTCAATCAGGTGATCGGCATCGGCAAGGAGGCGCTGCTGGGTCGACGGGTCGAGGAGCTGCTGCCAGTCGGGCTTGCCGAGGCCTACAGCATGCGAGAAGCCGAGTTGCTGCGAAGTCGCCAGCCCCAGTGCATCGAACAGCAGTTGCATGACCGCAATGGCATGCGCTATCAGGTCATCTGTTTCAAGGATCTCTTCTATGACCATCAGGGGATGGTTGCCGGCATCATCGGCACCCTGGTCGACATCACCCGCCTCAAGGAGAGCGAGCGCCACCAGCGTGAGCTGCTGTTCCAGACCATCAGTGCCCTCGCCAGCGCCATCAGCCACAAGGATCGCAACAGTGTGGGCCATGAGCTGAGGGTGCGCGATTTGGCACTGGCCATCGGGCAGGCCATGCAACTGCGGCAAGAGCGGCTGGATGCGCTGGGACTGGCGGCCATGGTGCACAATATCGGCCTGCTGCAGATCCCCACCGAGATCATCACCCGCCCACGTGAATTGCGGCCGGTGGAGTTCGAACTGATCAAGCAGCACCCCCAGGCCGGCCACGATATTCTCAAACAGATCGACTTCCCCTGGCCCATCGCCACCATAGTGCTGCAGCACCACGAAAACCTCGATGGCAGCGGCTATCCTCAGGGACTGGCGGGCAACGCCATTACCCTGGAGGCGCGCATTATCCGGGTGGCCGATTCGCTGATCGCCATGACCTCCCATCGCCCGTTCCGCCGGGCCATGCCCCTGAGTGACGCCTTTGCCGAACTGACCCGCTATGCCGGGATCCGTTACGATGAAAAAGTGGTCAACAGCTGTATCGTGCTCTGGCAGACCGGCTACCACTTCGGCCCTCCCATCAGTCAACTTGCAGACAAGGCGGGATAAGATGTCCGAACTCCTCACCTCCTGTGCACTCCCCCACCCACTGACCGATGCGCTCCCCTCCTCGGCGCTGTTGCTGACCCAGGTGATGGATCAGCTTCCCTATCGGGTGCTGCTCAAAGACACCCGATTCAGCTACATCGCGGGCAACCGCCTGCTGGCGGCGGATCTCGCCCTCTCAACAGAGGCACTGGTGGGCAAGAATGACTGCGACTTCTTTCCCCCCGAACTGGTACAACGCTATCGGGAGGATGACGCCCGAGTCATGCGCGAGGGGATACACCAGCACATCGAAGAGCCCTATCTGAAGGGGGGAGAAGCCCGCTGGCTCAGCACCACCAAGTTTCCCCTGCGTGATGAGGCGGGGAGTATCGTGGGGGTCGGCGTCTTCTTCGAAGACATTACCGAGCAGAAGTGGCAGCAGGAGAAACTGCAACAGTACAGCTGGACCCAGCAGGCGATCAGCCGCGCCCACCACGCCCTGCTCAAACCGGGCGATGAGCCGCAACTGCTGCAGGATATCTGCGATGCCATTGCCGTCGATGACCGTTTTCCGCTAGTGGCAGTGCTGCAAGGCCAGCCCGAACTCGCCCAACCGCCGAGGATCGTGGCGCAGGCAGGCAGTGCCGATGCCTCGGAACAAACGCTGTGGTTGAACGATGAGGCCCTCACCCAGGCCATCCTCCACCAGCGGCGTCTCAATCAGGTGATCTTCCACGAGCGGCCCCATACCGGCCACCATCCGTTGCGATCCCGTCTGCTGATCCCCTTGCCACTGCAGGAGGATCTGGCCGATGCGCTGATCATTCACAGCGACCAACCACGGTTGTTCAGCCAGGAGGAGGAGCAGCTCTTCATCCAGCTGACCGACTACCTCACCTATGGCCTGCAGGCGCGCCATACCCAGCAGGCTTATCTGCGCTCGCAACAGGAGAAGATCTTCCATGCCCGCCAGCTGGAGCTGGCATTGGAAGATGCGCTGGGAGCCATCGCCGCCGTGCTGGAGCAGCGCGATCCCTATACCGCTGGCCATCAGAAACATGTGGCCAAGCTGGCCCAAGCCATCGGCCGGGAGCTCAGGCTGGAAGAGAAGCGGCTGCGGGGGATCTATCTGGGCGCCATGGTGCACGATATCGGCAAGATCCAGGTACCGGCCGAAATTCTCACCAAACCGGAGCGCCTCACGCCGCTGGAGTTCGAGCTGGTCAAGGAGCACCCCGCCATCGGCTATCTGGTGCTCAAGGATATCGACTTCCCCTGGCCCATCGCCCGGATGATCCACCAGCACCACGAGTATCTTGATGGCTCCGGCTATCCGCTGGGACTCAAGGGGGATGAGATCCTGCTGGAGGCCCGCATCCTCACCGTCGCCGATATCGTCGAATCCATGTCCTCGGATCGCCCCTATCGCGCCGCCCTCGGCATTCCCCAGGCCCGTGAGCAGATCATCCAGATGCGTGGCCATCAGCTCGATGCGGATGTGGTGGATGCCTGTCTGCGGATCCTCGATCGGGGAGACTTTATCCCCCAACCGCTCGGCAAGCCGTAACGACACGGATAAAAAAACCGGCCAATTGGCCGGTTTCTGTTTTTATGCGCTGGTGCTGTCTCTATTAACCCAGACGAACCCGGGCGTTGCGGAACATCCGCATCCAGGCGCCGTCCTCGCCCCAGTTGTCGGGGTGCCAAGAGTTGGCCACGGTGCGGAACACCCGCTCCGGGTGCGGCATCATGATGGTGGCGCGACCGTCGGTGGTGGTCACGGCGGTGATACCATCCGGCGAGCCGTTGGGGTTGGCCGGGTACTGCTCGGTCACGCTGCCGCGGTTATCGACAAAACGCAGCCCTACCAGACCGCTCTGCTGCAGTGCGCTCAGGTGAGCGGCATCGCGCACCTCGACACGCCCTTCCCCGTGGGAAACGGCAATCGGCATCACCGAGCCTGCCATGCCGGCGAAGAAGGCCGACGGGGACTCCTGCACCTGCACCTGACTGAAGCGGGCCTCGAAGCGCTCGGAGCGGTTGCGCACAAAGCGCGGCCAGAGATCAGCACCCGGGATGAGTTCTCGCAGGTTGGACATCATCTGGCAACCGTTGCAGACACCCAAAGAGAGGGTATCGCCACGCTCGAAGAAGCGCTGGAACTGCTCGCGGGCGTTGTCATTGAACAGGATGGACTTGGCCCAGCCTTCACCGGCACCCAGCACGTCACCGTAGGAGAAGCCGCCACAGGCCACCAGGGTCTGGAACTCCTCCAGCTTGATGCGACCGGAGAGAATATCGCTCATGTGGACATCCACTGCCGCGAAACCGGCACGATCGAACGCCGCCGCCATCTCCACATGGGAGTTGACTCCCTGCTCGCGCAGCACCGCCAGACGGGGGGAGACCCCACGGGCGATATAGGGAGCAGCCACATCCTCGGACGGGTTGTAAGTCAGCTTGGCATGCAGACCCGGATCAGTGGCGTCCTGACGGGCCGCGTGCTCACTGTCGGCGCACGCCGGGTTGTCGCGCAGCCGCTGCATCTGCCAGCTGGTCTCGCCCCAGATGGTGCGAAGAGCGGTACGGCTGGCACGATAGACCTCCTGACCGCCCCGCTGCAAGGTGATGAGATCCCCTTCGCGCACGGTACCGAGCACATGGGAGCAGGCTGCAAGACCGTGACCGGCCAGCAGGGTCATCACCGCCTCTTTATCTTCACGACGCACCTGAATGACGGCGCCCAGCTCTTCGTTGAACAGAGCCGGCAGCAGCTCGCCGCCGATGCGATCGAGCTGGATGTCGAGGCCGCAGTGGCCGGCAAACGCCATCTCGGTCAGTGTGACGAACAGGCCACCGTCGGAGCGGTCGTGGTAGGCGATCAGTTTGCGATCAGCCACCAGCGCCTGAATGGCGTTGAAGAAGCCCTTGAGCTGGACCGGATTGTCGAGATCCGGCGCCTTGTCACCCAGCTGGCGATAGACCTGCGCCAGCGCCGAGGCGCCGAGGCGCTGCTTGCCATTGCCAAGGTCGACGAGGATAAGGTCGGTTTCACCGAGATCGGTACGCAGTTGCGGAGTAACCGTGTTGCGCACATCCTCGACCCGGGCAAAAGCGGAGATGAGCAGGGAGAGCGGCGAGGTGACGCTGTGCTCCTTGCCATCCTGCTGCCAGCGGGTCTTCATGGACATGGAGTCCTTGCCCACCGGAATGGTGATGCCCAAGGCCGGGCAGAGCTCCTCGCCCACCGCCTTGACCGCCTCATAGAGACCGGCATCTTCCCCCGGGTGACCGGCAGCGGCCATCCAGTTGGCGGAAAGCTTGACCCGCTTCAGCGACCCGATGTGGGTTGGCGCCAGGTTGGTGAGCGCTTCCGCTACCGCCATGCGGGCAGAGGCAGCGTGGGAGAGCAGCGCCACCGGAGTACGCTCGCCCATCGACATGGCTTCGCCGTGATAGCTGTCGTAGGTGGCCGCGGTGACGGCGCAATCGGCCACCGGGATCTGCCAGGGACCAACCATCTGGTCGCGATTGACCAGACCGGTCACGCTGCGATCGCCGATGGTGATAAGGAAGGACTTCTCCGCCACGGTCGGCAGACGCAGAACCCGCTCGGCCGCATCACTCAAAGTGATGCCATCGAGCTGGAGCGCTTTGCCTTGGGCAGGCAGGGTCACCACGTCGCGGTGCATCTTGGGCGCCTTACCCAGCAGCACATCCAGCGGCAGATCGATGGGCTGATTGTCAAAGTGGCTGTCAGAGAGGGTCAGATGCTTCTCTTCGGTCGCGGTGCCGATGACGGCATAGGGTGCGCGCTCGCGCTCGCACAGCGCCTTGAACAGCGGCAGCTTGTCCTGCGCTACCGCCAGCACGTAACGCTCCTGGGATTCGTTGCACCAGATCTCCAGCGGGCTCATGCCCGGCTCGTCGCTCTGGATGGCGCGCAGATCGAAACGACCGCCACGCTCACCGTCGTTGACCAGCTCCGGCATGGCGTTGGAGAGACCACCCGCCCCCACGTCGTGGATAAAGACGATAGGGTTGTCGTCACCCAGCTGCCAGCAGCGATCGATCACCTCCTGGCAACGGCGCTCCATCTCGGGGTTATCACGCTGCACCGAGGCAAAGTCGAGATCTTCGGCTGACTGGCCGGAGGCCATGGAGGATGCGGCACCACCGCCCAGACCGATGTTCATCGCCGGGCCGCCCAGCACGATCAGCGCCGCGCCAACCGGGATATCCCCTTTCTGGACATGCTCGGTGCGGATGTTGCCGATGCCGCCCGCCAGCATGATGGGCTTGTGGTAGCCACGCACCTCGACGCCGTTGTGGCTCGGCACCTCCTCTTCGAAGGTACGGAAGTAGCCGAGAATGGCCGGACGGCCGAACTCGTTGTTAAACGCGGCGCCGCCGAGCGGCCCCTCCTGCATGATGTCGAAGGCACTGACGATACGGCTCGGCTTGCCGAAATCCTGCTCCCAGGGCTGCTCGAAGCCGGGAATGCGCAGGTTGGAGACGGAGAAACCGACCAGACCCGCCTTGGGCTTGGCACCGCGACCGGTGGCTCCCTCGTCGCGGATTTCGCCGCCGGAGCCGGTGGCTGCGCCCGGGAACGGGGAGATCGCGGTCGGGTGGTTGTGGGTCTCCACCTTCATCAGGATGTCGACCTGTTCCTGGTGATACTGGTATTCGCCGTTGGCCGGGCTCGGGAAGAAGCGGCCACCCTGGCTCCCTTCCATCACGGCGGCGTTGTCTTTATAGGCAGAGAGGACATGATCCGGCGTCTGCTCGAAGGTGTTCTTGATCATCTTGAACAGCGACTTGGGCTGCTGCTCACCATCGATGGTCCAGTCGGCATTGAAGATCTTGTGACGGCAGTGTTCGGAGTTCGCCTGGGCGAACATGTAGAGCTCGATGTCGTTGGGGTTGCGACCCAACTTGGTGAAGTTCTCCACCAGATAGTCGATTTCGTCGTCGGCCAGCGCCAGACCCAGCGCCACGTTGGCTTCGGCCAGGGCTGCGCGACCACCGCCCAGCACATCCACTTGGGTGAAGGGGCGCGGCTCGTGGTGAGCAAACAGGGCGGCAGCTTCGCTCATCTCGGCAAACACCACTTCCATCATTCGATCATGGAGCACGGCGGCAATGGCGCTGCACTGGGCGGCACTCAGCTCACCCTGCCCCTTGATGGTCAGGTAATAGGCAATACCCCGCTCCAGCCGCTTGACCTGTTTCAGGCCGCAGTTGTGGGCGATGTCGGTTGCTTTGGAAGACCAGGGGGAGATAGTGCCGGGGCGGGGGGTAACAAGAAACAGCTGACCGCTGGGGGTGTGTTCGGGGATGGTCGGGCCGTAGCGCAAGAGCTGGCCCAAGGTCGCTCGCTCGGGGGGAGAGAGGGGGCTTGTCAGCTCGGCAAAGTGCACGTATTCGGCATAGACATCCTCTATCTCTACTCCGCTCTCTACTCCACTCTCGTTTCTCATCTGTGCGAAGCGTTGCAGCAGTTTTTGGACACGAAAATCAGACAGTGCTGGGGCACCACGCAAGATATCCATATGACCTTTCTCACCAAGTTTTAAAGTGGGGGGGAATTGAGACGCGCGTATTATAGGGATCTGGCTCACAGCGGACAAACGTTTTTCTCACTTCGTGCAGTGTGACTCTGCGCACACTCTCTGGTATAAAGGTGCCTCTTTTTTGACAAATGCCGATTTTTTCAACAAAGGTACTCACCTACTTGCGCTGCATTTTTCGACTGTTTATCGGGCTGTTGTTGACGCTGACGCTGGTTGGCTGCGACTTCTATACCCCCTCCAGCCAGCTGGAGCAGATCCGCCAGCGAGGCGAGATCCGGGTTGGCACCATCTATGGTCCCACCTCCTATTACCAGCGTGACGACCTCGCCCAGGGGTTCGATTACGAGCTGGCGCAAAATTATGCCGACTGGTTGGGGGTGAAACTCACCATCATCCCGGTCGACACCACTGACCAGCTGGTCACCCTGCTGAAAAAGGGCAAACTCGATCTGGCGGCTGCCGCCATCATGGTAACCCCCGAACGGCGCGAGCTGTTTCGCTTCGGCCCGGGCTTCTACCAGGTCTCTCCCAAATTGGTCTACCGCAACGGCAAACCCAAGCCGGCCTCGTTAAACGATATCAAGGGCAAGCTGGTCGTTGCCGCCGGATCCACCGGGGAAGATCTGCTCAAAGAGATGAGCAAAGACAATCCGAAACTAGCCTGGAGCACCAGCGACAACGCCGATGTGGAGGAGCTGCTCAAGCAGGTGGTGGATGGCAAGATTGACTACACGGTGGTGCAGGATACCGTGCTGGCACGTACCCAGCGCTACTACCCGGAGCTCACCGAGGGGCTGACCCTGGCCCAGAAGCAGACCGTTGCCTGGGCCATGAGCAAGCTGCCCGATGACAGCCTCTATGCCAGCGTGATCGACTTCTTCGGTCAGCGCTTTATGGATGGTGCCATCGCCAAGCTCGACGAGAAGTACTTCGGCCACGTGCAGAACTTCGACTTTGTCGATACCCGCACCTTCCTCAAGCGCGCCAAGAGCCTGCTGCCCAAGTACCAGCCGCTGTTCCAGACTCACGCCAAGAATATCGACTGGCGTCTGCTCGCCGCCATCAGCTATCAGGAGTCCCACTGGGACCCGCAGGCCCGCTCCTACACCGGCGTGCGCGGCATGATGATGCTGACCGAGCCCACTGCAAAAGCGATGGGGGTCAACGACCGGCTTCATCCGGAAGAGAGCATCAAAGGTGGCTCCCTCTATCTGCAACAGATGATGGAGAAGGTGCCGGATTCGGTGCCCGATGACGAGAAGGTGTGGTTTGCCCTCACCGCCTACAACATCGGTTACGGCCACATGATGGACGCCCGCCGCCTGACCAAAGAGCTCGGCAAGAATCCTGACGCCTGGAGCGACGTGAAAGAGGTGCTGCCGCTGCTGCAGCAAGCGCGCTGGCACCGCAAGGTACGTTACGGCTATGCCCGTGGCAGCGAGGCGCGTAACTATGTCAACAACGTGCGCCAGTACTACCAGAGTCTGCTCTGGCTCGACAACGAGCAGCAGAAGGCACATCAGCGGGAGAGTCTCGACAACGACAGCGAGCCCGAGCTGGCCGAGCGCCCCACCGCCATCGCCGAAGTGGTCAATCAGATCACCATGCGCTAACCAGCCATTATTCGGCTGTTTTCACGCAAACTTCTCTGTTACCATCGATTCACATCGGAGCCTATCCGAAATCGCATTGTTTTCATTATGTTGAGAGATTAAATAACAGCAATTTCGGATGGGCTCCATCAATGACCCAAGGCCGGGATGGCCAACTGAGTTGGGAGGAGACCAAGATGCAAAAACGTAGAAAAATCAGTCTGGTCAGAAAAGCGAAGTGCAGCTGGAGCCCCAGACGCAAACTCAAGCTTAATGACATCAAGCGCAACCTGTGGCGCAGAAATCGATCCTATACCCTGCTTATTGCAGAGCACACAGCATAAACCCGGCATTCGCCGGGTTTTTTTATCTTCTTTCTCACCTGAATACTGTCTTACACCAGTGCCGCCTTGAACTGTACCGTCCGCTTGGAGATCAGCGAGTTGCAGTGGTTGCAGAAGTAATCCACTGCGCCGCACGCCTTGAGACGCTCCAGCTCCTGCTGGCAGGTGGGGCAGATGGCAGTAATGCGAACAGGGGCCTGGCACTGGCCACAGGTTTGCTCCTTGCTGCGGGTATCCAGTTCAGCCTGGCATGATGGACAAAGCAGGGCTTCCATAATCAACTCCTCGAAAAGTGGATCTGCCATGGTCTTGTTCCATGGCAGATCCCCCTCCCCTTATTCCTCACCTTAACATGGCGAGGATAACAAAGCGGCTGCCGGTGAGGGCAGCCGCAAGGACTTATTTCTTCTTCATTTTCAGCAGGCGTTTGCGCTGACGTTCCTGACTCAGGGTCATGGTGTTCTTCTTGCCTTCAAACGGGTTGACCGACTCCTGGAACTCGACCCGGATCGGCGAGCCCATGATCTTGAGGGACTTGCGGAAGTAGTTGATCAGATACCGCTTGTAGGAGTCCGGCAAGTCGTTCAGCTGGTTACCGTGGATCACGATGCGCGGCGGGTTGTAGCCACCGGCGTGGGCATACTTGAGCTTGACGCGGCGACCATTGACCATCGGCGGCTGGTGATCTTCCTGCGCCATCTGCATGATGCGGGTCAGCATGGCCGTGCTGGTACGACGGGTGGCGGACTGGTAAGCCTCCTGAATAGATTCAAACAGGTGGCCGACACCGCTACCGTGCAGGGCGGAGATGAAGTGGACGCGAGCGAAGTCGATGAAGCCCAAGCGACGATCCAGCTCGTTCTTCACATCCTCTTTCACCTTCTGATCCAGACCATCCCACTTGTTCACCACCAGCACCACGGAGCGACCGGCGTGGAGCACATAGCCAAGGATGCTCAAGTCCTGATCGGTGATGGTCTCCTGGGCGTCGATCACCAGCAGGCAGACGTTGGCATCTTCGATAGCTTTCAGGGTCTTGATAACGGAGAACTTCTCCACCGTCTCGTGCACCTTGCCACGACGACGCACACCGGCGGTGTCGATGACCACATACTTCTGCTCGTCACGTTCCATTGGAATGTAAACGGAGTCACGGGTGGTGCCGGGCATGTCATAGACGATGACCCGATCTTCACCCAGCATACGGTTGGTCAGGGTAGATTTACCGACGTTGGGACGACCAACGATGGCGAACTTGATGGGCAGGTCGGCGAACGGGGTCTCCTTGGTGTCCTCTTTGGTATCGAGTTCACCGGCAGCCACCATGCGCAGCAGGGCTTCTTCGTCGAAGTCCTCCTCTTCCTCATCCTGCGCATCTTCATCGGTAGCGGAGTCGACCAGGGTCTCCAGATGGGGAGCCAGGGCCAGTTCCAGCAGGCTCAGCACGCCACGACCGTGGGCGGCAGCGATCTGGTAGACCTCGCCCAGCGCCAAACCGTAGAACTCGGAGACCGCGGAATCACCGTCGATACCGTCGGTCTTGTTGGCCACCAGAAAAACCTTTTTGTGGGCCTTGCGCAAGTGCTCGGCGATGGCTTGATCCGCCGCGGTCAGACCGGCACGGGCATCCACCATGAACAGCACGACGTCCGCTTCTTCGATGGCCAGCAGAGATTGCTCGGCCATCTTCAGCTCGATCCCCTCTTCGGTGCCATCGATACCGCCAGTATCGACCACGATAAATTCCAGCTCGCCCAACTTCGCCTGACCGTATTTACGGTCCCGGGTCAGACCGGGAAAATCGGCAACCAGGGCATCCCGAGTACGGGTCAAGCGGTTAAACAGGGTGGATTTCCCCACGTTGGGGCGGCCCACCAGGGCTACTACAGGAGTCATAAAAGCCTCATTCTCAAGACGACAAAGGCTCCGGGTCCGAAGACCAGGAGCCGGATATTCACATTATCGGACGATCAAGGACGCTTGAGGGCGTACAACTTGCCGTCACGGCTCTGCACATACAGGGTCTCGCCATCCACCAGCGGGGCGGCGTAGAGACCACTGCTATCGAGCTGCTGCATCGCCTTGATGGTACCGTCGGTACGATCAAGCCAATACAGGTATCCTTCCACATCACCCACCACCACATAGTCACCGAAGATGACAGGTGCAGTGACGGTACGATTTTCCAGCTGGGTGTTGGACCACAGCTCCAGACCGTTGCGACGGTCGATGGCAAACAGATGGCTGCGACTGTCGGTCAGCACGATGGCATTGCCGGTCATCGCCAGATCGCGATAGCCGGAATACTTGCGCTTCCACACTTCATCGCCGGTCATCAGTTTGCGCGCCATCAGCTGACCGTTGTAGGCGATGGCATAGAGCTCATCACCGGCAATCAGCGGGCTGGCATCGACGTCAACCATGCGGTCCAGCTCGGTGGCACCGCGCGGATCAGCCACCTTGGACTGGCGCACCGGCTGGCCGTTGCTCAGCAGGGCGATGCCCACCTTGCCATCGGCACGACCGTAAATCACGGCGCCGTTGGTGATCACCGGTGCACCGGCACTGCGCAGGGTCAGCGGCGGCTGCTCTTCGGAGAGCGACCACTGCATCTTGCCTTCATCAGTGTCGAGGGCGATCAGGCGACCGGAGGTGGTCAACACCACCACGCGGCCATCTTCCACCGCGGGGCTTGCCACCACTTCACCGGGCACATTGGTCTGCCACAGCACTTCACCGTTCTCTTCGTTCAGGGCGTAGACCACCCCGTTCTCGGAGCCGAGGAACAGCTTGCCGTAACGGGAGACCAGGCCGCCGGAAAGGCGGGCGCTGCGCTTGTCGGCGTTGACCGGCAGGTCGGCCAGATCGACACGCCAGAGGCGATCGCCACTGACACGGTCAAAGGCGCTGACATCGCCGTCGCGGGCCGCCGCGTAGATGCGATCCTCTTCCACCACCGGCTTGAGCTGGGAGTAGAAGTCACCGATACCATCACCCACAGTAGATGACCATGCGGTGTCGGCAGTGAAGGCAGATTCAACCTTGGGCAGCGGCGCCATCGGGTTGAGATCCTCTTCGGAACTGAACAGGGAGCACCCCTGCAGAGCGAAGGAGACCGCAGCCCCCAGCGCCACCATCTTGAATAGATTACGCATCCGGTGCCTCACCAGTCGCAACGGCCGGCAGGGCCAGATCGTCCATTTTCAGCTTGAGCTCGGCGCCACCCTGCAGGCCGCCGGCATCGGCCGCTGCCTGATAGGCATCACGAGCCTCTTCGGTCTTGCCCTGCTTTTGCAGCACATCACCACGGGCTTCGGCTACCTGCGCCTTGAAGGCCTCATTCTGGATGGTCGCCAGCTTGGCCAGCGCTTCATCTGCCTTGCCCTGATCATTCAGCACACGGGCCAGACGCAGCGCCGCGATGGGACGAATGCTCTCGTCACCCGTGGTCGCCACCAGCTCCAGCTGCTCGGCAGCCAGATCCAGCTTGCCCGCCTTGACGGCAGCGGCAGCCAGTTGCAACGCGGCCAGTTCACCGTAGGAGTCACCCTTGTTGGCAGTGACAAACTGCTGTGCCTGCTCGAAACCGGCGGTATCGCCCTTGGCCAGCTGCTCAATCACCTGGTTGTAAGAGTGGGAGGATGCCTCCATGGTCTCTTGCTGGTGCTGGTTGTAATAGCGCCAGCCGAACAGACCGACCAGACCGATCACGGTCCCGGCAATCACCGAGGTTCCGTTCTCTTTCCACCACTCCTTGATAACCTCAACCTGTTGTTCTTCGGTGGTATAGACTTCCACAGCTTACTCTCCTTTGGCTGCCAGCAGGGCAATGGCGGCGTCAACCTTGACGGTCTGTTGCTCGGCCTGACCACGCAGATATTTGATAGTGATCTCCCCGTTTTGCACCTCGGTCTCACCAAGGATCAGGGCGATTGCCGCGCCGCTCTTGTCGGCACGTTTGAGTTGTTTCTTGAAGTTGCCACCACCGCAGTGGCTCATCAGGCGCAGGTCCGGCAGGGCATCGCGCAGACGCTCGGCCAGCTGGAAGCCAGCCTGTTCGGTCCCCTCGCCCACCATCGCCAGATAAACATCCACCGCCGGGCGGATATCGGCGTTGAGCTCGAGGGTCTCCAGCATCAGCACCAAACGCTCCATGCCCATGGCAAAGCCCACAGCCGGAGTCGGTTGACCGCCCAGCTGCTCCACCAGACCATCGTAGCGGCCACCGGCACAGACGGTGCCCTGGGCACCCAGACTGCTGGTGACCCACTCGAACACGGTCAGGTTGTAGTAGTCAAGACCACGCACCAGACGCTCGTTCACTTCGTATTTGATACCGGCAGACTCGAGCAGGCGCTTGAGCCCCTCGAAGTGGGCCAGGCTCTCTTCGCCCAGATGGTCGAACAGACGCGGGGCACCCGCCAAAATGGCCTGCACCTTTTCATCCTTGGAGTCGAGCACCCGCAGCGGGTTGCTGTACATGCGGCGCTGGCTCTCTTCGTCCAGCTGATCCTTGTACTGCTCCAGATAGGCCACCAGCGCATCGCGGTAAGCGGCACGCTCGACGCTCTGACCCAGGGTGTTGAGCTGCAGGGTGACATGCTCGCTGATGCCAAACAGACGCCACAGACGATGGGTCAGCATGATCAGCTCAGCGTCAATGTCCGGCCCGTTGATGCCAAACAGTTCGACACCGAACTGGTGGAACTGGCGATAACGGCCCTTCTGGGGACGCTCGTGACGGAACATGGGGCCCATGTACCACATCCGGCGCTCCTGGTTGTAGAGCAGACCGTGTTCGATACCGGCACGGACGCAGCTGGCGGTCCCTTCCGGACGCAGGCTCAGGCTGTCGCCGTTGCGATCTTCAAAGGTGTACATCTCTTTTTCGACCACGTCGGTCACTTCACCGATGGCGCGCTTGAACAGATGAGTCTGCTCGACAATCGGCATGCGCACTTCGCTGTAGCCATAGCTGGCAACGACCTGGCGCAGGATCTGTTCAACCTTCTGCCATACCGGGCTCTGCTCCGGCAGGCAATCATTCATACCGCGAATAGCTTGGATCTGTTTTGCCACGTTGATACTCGAGAAAAAGAGGTAAAATTTGGCCGCATTATAGGGATTTTCCCCCCCAAGGTAAAATCAGGGAATCCGGATGCGGGATTTAAAATCAGTCACCTGGAAAAAGGGCCACCCAATGTGGCCCTGTTTCGCTCACTCCTTGTCCATCGGGATCCGGTTAGCGGGATCCAGCATGGCGGCGCGGGCGCGAATGCGGCGCTCCAGAGTTGGAATGAGATCCTTGTTGTCGAGCCGATCGACCCGCTGGCCCCCTTCATAGAAGGCACTCTTGTTGGCGGCACCCGCCAGACCAAGGTCGGAGACCAGCGCTTCGCCCGGGCCATTCACCACGCAACCGATGATGGAAACATCCATCGGGGTGATGATGTCTTCGAGCCGCTCTTCCAGTGCGTTGACGGTAGCGATCACATCGAACTCCTGCCGTGAGCAGGATGGGCAAGCGATAAAGTTGATGCCACGGGAGCGAATACGGAGGGATTTGAGGATATCGAAACCGACCTTCACCTCCTCCACCGGATCCGCCGCCAGCGAGATACGCAGGGTATCGCCGATGCCATCGGTGAGCAACATACCCAGACCGATGGCAGACTTCACCGCGCCGGCACGGAAACCGCCCGCTTCGGTGATGCCAAGGTGCAGCGGCTGTTCAATCTGCTTGGCCAGCAGGCGATAGGCACCGACTGCCAGGAACACATCGGAAGCCTTGACGCTCACCTTGAAGTCCTGGAAATCGAGACGATCGAGATAGTCCACGTGACGCATGGCGGACTCCACCAGCGCCTCTGGGGTCGGCTCGCCGTACTTCTCCTGGATATCTTTCTCCAGCGACCCGCCATTGACCCCGATACGGATCGGAATATTGAGGTCGCGCGCGCAATCGACCACCGAGCGCACCCGCTGCTCGTTGCCAATGTTGCCCGGGTTGATACGCAGGCAGTCGGCACCGTACTCGGCCACTTTCAGGGCGATGCGATAGTCGAAGTGGATATCGGCAACGATGGGGATGCGGGTTTGCTGTTTGATGAGCCGGAACGCTTCCGCCGCTTCCATGGTGGGCACGGAGACACGGACGATATCGGCACCGACCCGCTCGATCCGCTGGATCTGCTCGATGGTGGCGGCGACATCTGTGGTCTTGGTGTTGGTCATGGTCTGCACGGTAATGGGGGCATCGCCCCCAACCGGTACATTACCAACCATGATCTGTCTGGATTTACGACGAATGATGGGTGATTCGTGAGAAGACATGGGAGACAGATTACTCCTGCGGCAGTGAGAAGCGGGCTGTACGACCGTTGTTGTAACGGCTCATATCAAACGACTGCCCCTTGTAGTCAAGCTTGACTGCCATGGGCGCGCCAATGATGAACTTCAGGGGCTCGGCGCCTTCCAGCACCAGCTCGTCGTTGGCCTTCTTCAGACCACTGAACAGGGTCTTGCCGTTGGCATCCTTCACATCCAGCCAGCAATCGGCGGTGAAGCTCATCTTCAGTTGCGGCGCAGTCGCCGGATCAACGACAGCCTCTTCAGATTCGGTGCCATTGGCGCCGGATACCGCTGCATCGGTCGCGGTGCCGACAGCCGCGCTGACATCGCTCGGGGCAACAGCCGCAGAAGCAGGCGCCAGGGTAGCAGTCGCATCGGAGACCACCGCAGGGGCAATCACGTCCGTGGCTGCCGGTGCGTTGGCTGCGCCTTCCACCGGAGCGGTGTTAATTGCATCGGGCGGCGTGATAGCCGGTTCAGCCGGAGTCGAACCGGTTGCACTCATCTCGGTGGCTGCCAGCGCTTCATCACCGGCGGAGCGGCGTGAAGTACTCTGCCACCACCAGGCGACCGAGAGCGCAATCAACACCAGGATCACCAGCCAGGTCACCACCTTGAGCCGACTGTCGTTGGCTTGCTGGCGGGAGCGACGGGAGAAGCTCTGCATGTCGATATTGTCGGGCGGGGTCAGCCCCAGCTTGTCGTAGGCGGCAAGAATGGTCTCCTCCGGGATCCCCACCAGCTTGGCGTAGGTGCGCAGATAGCCCCGGATAAAGGTATGAGACGTATGCTTGTCGTACGTATCCGATTCGATAGCGGCAATCAGGGTCAGACGAAGGTGAATGCGGGACGCAACCTGTTCCCGGGTCCAGCCGAGCTGTTCACGGGCGTTGCGCAGCAGCTGGCCTGGGCCCACTGCCTGGATGTCGTCTTGAAAATCGTGTTGCTGTTCAGTAGTCATTGGCTAAATAACGCTTGGCTTGTTGCGAAGTGGGATATTGCCTTACCAGCTCATTCCCGAATTGGTGGAGTAATGCCGGTTTGTCCATTGCCTGTGCCAGCCGCAATCTCAACCAGAGACTCTCCTCGTTCTCGTCTGACACATCGGCAAAACGGGCGAGGTAGGACTGCACATCAGGCAGCTTGCCATCTTTCATGGAAAACTCGGCCAAGTCCAGCAATAACCCTGGATTGCGGGGATTATACCCCAAGGCCAGGCGATAGTACTCGCCTGCTTTATCATTTCTGCGATTTTGCAGCGCACAAAGTGCCGCATTTTCATAGGTATCGGCAATTTTTACGTAGCCTGGCTGAATTACAGCCTGGTTGAACGCCTGATCTGCCTCGGCATACCTGCCGCGATCACAGAGGAAGGCACCATAGTTGTTCATTGCGTCAGCATTGGACGGATCCATGGCAAGGGCGTTCTTGTAATGGGTCTCGGCTGCCTTGAAATCTCCTACCTTCTGGTAAAAGTAGGCAAAGCCGATCTGGATCTGGGGGTTGGAGGGGTCATACTGGAGGGCTCGGTCAAGATTGAACTTGGCCTGCTCGGCATTGCCCTGACGCAGGTACTGGATACCCAGGTCGAGGCGGGTTTGGGCTGCCGCCTTGAGGTCAGGACCCACTTCACGCTGGGTCGAGTTCTGGCCAGCGTAAGTGGTCTCGGTCACACAGCCTGGCAGCGCGCAGAGCGCTGCCACTACGATCAATGTACGTGTATCCATTCCCTGTCTATACAATGGCTTAGCATTTAAACCATTTTGACGGAAATCCCATCCTGTTGCATCCGATTTTTGATAGTTCGCTTGGTACGGTCAATCACGTCACCCACCAGCTGACCACAGGCAGCATCGATGTCATCACCACGGGTCTTGCGGACAATCACGGTGAAACCGTACTCCATCAGCACCTTGGAGAAGCGATCGATACGGCTGTTGCTTGGCTTGCCGTAAGGGTTGCCCGGGAAGGGGTTGAACGGGATCAGATTGATCTTGCTCGGAGTGTCCTTGAGCACCTTGGCCAGCTCGTGGGCATGCTGCATATCGTCATTGATATGATCGAGCAGCACATACTCGACGGTCACCCGACCACCGTTGGCATTGGATTTGGCCAGGTAACGACGGACACCGGCGAGGAACTCCTCGATGTTGTATTTGTCGTTGATCGGCATGATCTCTGAACGCAGCTTGTCGTTCGGGGCGTGCAGGGAGATAGCCAGCGCCACGTCGATCTGGTCGCCCAGCTTGTCCAGCGCAGGTACCACGCCAGAGGTGGAGATGGTCACCCGGCGCTTGGAGATGCCAAAGCCGTAGTCATCCATCATCAGACGCATGGCGGGCACCACGTTGGCGAGGTTGAGCAGCGGCTCACCCATCCCCATCATCACCACGTTGGTGATGGGACGCTTGCCACCGACCACACGGGCAGCGCGCCATACCTGGCCGATGATCTCGGAGACTTTCAGATTGCGGTTGAAGCCTTGTTGAGCCGTGGAGCAGAACTTGCACTCCAGCGCACAGCCAACTTGAGAGGAGACGCAGAGGGTCGCGCGGTCATCTTCCGGGATGTAGACGGTCTCTACCTCCTGATCGCCCACCTGCAGAGCCCACTTGATGGTGCCATCGGCAGAGCGCTGCTCGCGACTGATCTCGGGCGCCTTGATCTCGGCGATCGCCTTGAGGCGCTCTTTGAGCACCTTGTTAACGTTGGTCATCTGATCGAAATCATCACACCCAAAGTGATAGATCCACTTCATGACCTGATCTGCCCGGAATGGCTTCTCGCCCAGTTCGACGAAAAAGGCACGCATGGCATCCCGATCAAGATCCAGCAGGTTGATTTTTGTTTCGCTCATCAATGGCCTCAGTTCAAACACTTCATCAATTATTGGCTGACGACGTCAGGGGGCGGCATTGTACAAATAATGGGTCTGGCTTTCCACCTGGAGAATAGAGGGATATTGCGTAAACGGCGAAAACAACAAAGGGAACCGAGGCTCCCTTGGGTCATCATCAACAAAAATCAGCCGCGCGGGCAGATCTCGTTGTCAGAGAAGAAGTAGGCGATTTCACGTGCAGCAGAGGCCGGTGCATCGGAGCCGTGGACGGCATTGCGATCGATGCTCTCGGCATAACAGGCACGCAAGGTACCAGCCAGCGCCTCTTTCGGGTTGGTAGCACCCATGATCTCGCGATTGCGACGGATGGCGTCTTCCCCTTCCAGCACCTGCACCATGACAGGGCCAGAGGTCATGAAGCTGACCAGATTGTCATAAAAAGGCTTGCCCTGATGCTCGGCATAGAAACCGGCAGCCTGTTCACTGCTCATGTGCAGCATTTTGGATGCCACCACTTTCAAGCCTGCGCTTTCGAAACGGCTATAGATGGCACCGATCAGGTTCTTGCTGACAGCATCCGGTTTGACGATAGAGAAGGTACGTTCGATGGCCATTGATATCTTTCCTTAACTACAGAGTTTTATTGTTAGAATCCATGTTCGCTGGCGATTATACGTAAACAAAAACCGGAAAAACACACAAACAAGCAACTTTTTATTAAACATCACTCCCTTGCAATCAACATCCACACTCATCTTGACCGAGCAGAGCCGGAAAATATGTGCGCTTGCGCACGATAGTTACCTTAAGCCGCCAAAACCCCATCTTTTGTTCACAATTCGAACAGCATGAAAAAGGCACCCGAAGGTGCCTTGTCTCGCCTATTTGGCTTCCGCCAGCAAGGCCCGCGCTATGGTGCGCATCCCCAGGGTATTGGCCCCCGGCGCCCAGAGGGCATCGCCGTTGTCACTGAAGCAAGCTGCCAGATCGATATGCAGCCACCCCATCCCTTCGTTGGCAACGAAACGGGAGAGAAAACCCGCCGCGTTGGAGGCGCCACCCGGCCCGCCCCCCTTCACCGGACGGCTGTTGGCCGTGTCGGCGTAATGGGAGGGGCACTGCTGGCGGTGCCAGGGCTCCAGCGGTAGCGGCCAGGCCGGCTCATGCTCGGCATCGGCATAGGTCATGGCCCGGCTTACCAGCCCTTTATCGAGGCCAAACAGGGCATTGTAGCGCCCACCCAGCGCCATCACGGCAGCACCAGTCAGAGTTGCGGCATCGATGATCAGCGGTGCGCCGGACTCACTCGCCAGTTGCAAGCCATCGGCCAGCACCAGCCGCCCCTCGGCGTCGGTATTCACAATCTCGACCGTGGTGCCGTTCTTGTAGGTGAGGATATCCCCCAGCTTGTAGGCATGGCCGGAGACCAGGTTCTCGGCGCAGCAGAGAATAAGCTTCACCCGCTTGTCGAGCCCGCGCAGCATAGCCAGCGCCAGCGCACCGGTGACCATCGCCGCGCCCCCCATGTCGCACTTCATGGTGAGCATCCCCTCGGAGCTCTTCATGGAGTAGCCGCCGGAGTCAAAGGTGATCCCCTTGCCCACCAGCGCTGCCGCCACCGGCGCCTTGGGGTCACGCCCCGGGTTGAAGTCGAGCTCCAGCAATACCGGTTCGCGCGCACTGCCGCGGCCCACCTGATAGAGACCGACCCAGCCCGCCTGTTGCAGCGCTTCGCCTTTCAAAATGCGATGACTCACCTTGTCCGGCGCCAGCTCGGTAATAAAAGAGGCCGCTTCCACCGCCAGCTCCAGCGGGCCCAACTGCTCCGGGGTGGCATTGGTCATCTCGCGCACCCAGCGGCCGCAGAGCCAACGCGCTTCCAGCTCCTCTCTGTCCTCTTCCGAGGACATGGCCCACTGCAGTTGCACCTCCGCCTTGGGGGTTTGCAGCCCTTGGGCAAAAGCCCACTGCTGTTCACGCTCCCAGTGACCAGCCAGGGTCACTTTCTGGATCCCCTGCTGGCAGAGGCGACGGGCCGCCTGCTGGATATCGAGCAGCGGATTGGCCGTCACCAGATGGATCACCATGCCGTCGGCACGGTGAGAGAGCAGCGCACCCTCCCCCCACTCGGCCGGTGCAAATTCACGACTTAACCAGACATTCATGCGGTCACCTCCTGCAGCCAGCGTGCGATTGTGCGCAGACCGTGGCCCTTGGCGCCGGTCGCCCACAGATCGTTGCCCGATTTCTGATAAGAGGCCGCCAGATCCAGGTGCACCCAGCCCTTGCCCTCATCGCGCACGAAGCGGGAGAGGAACGCAGCAGCCGTGGTGGCACCGGCCGTGCCTTCTGCCGAGGCGACGTTGCCCAGATCGGCAAAGGCCGAGGTGAGCTGGCTGGCATGCCAGGGCTCCAGCGGCAGTGCCCACGCCTGCTCGTTTTCCACCTTAGCGGCGGCCAGCGCACGCAGCTGTTCGGTCTCATCGAGGGCAAACACCGCATTGTAGTCGCGCCCCAGCGCCATCTTGGCGGCGCCGGTCAGGGTGGCTGCGTCAAGGATATAAGCCGCACCGCTGTCGGAGGCCGCCATCAGGCCATCGGCCAGCACCAGACGCCCTTCCGCATCGGTGTTCTGGATCTCGACCGAAACTCCGTTCTTGTAAGTGAGGATGTCGCCCAGCTTGAAGGCGTGGCCGGAGACCAGGTTCTCGGCGCAGCAGAGAATGAGCTTCACCCGCTGGTTCAGACCGCGGCTGATAGCCAGCGCCAGCGCGCCGGTCACCATGGCCGCGCCGCCCATATCGGACTTCATCGGCAGCATGTTGTCAGAGGACTTCATGGAGTAGCCGCCAGAATCGAAAGTGATCCCCTTGCCCACCAGCGCCGCTACCACGGGCGCATTGCGATCACCGGTCGGGTTGTAGTCAAGCTCCAGCAGCACCGGCTCGCGCTCGCTGCCACGGCCAACCGACCAGATCCCGATATGGCCGGACTCGCGCAGCGCTTCACCGGCGGTGATGCGGGCAGTAACCTGATCCCCGGCGATACCACGAATGAGCAACAGGGCCGATTCCGCCAGACTCATGGGGTATATCTCTTCCGGACAGCCATTGGTGATGTCACGTACCCAGCGAGCCGCCTTGAGCAGCGCATCCAGTTCGCGGGCATCCCCGTCGCTCTGCTGGCCGAAATCAAGTTCACGCGCACCCTTGGCGGCGTAGAACCCCTGGGCGAACGCGTAGCGACGCTCCAGATCCCAGCCTTCACCGACCAGCGTCACCCGCTTGATCCCGCTCGATTCGAGGCGACGGGCGGCGCGCTGAACGGTACGCAGAACATCCTTCTCCTGACCGGCGGCACCAAGATGGATCAGTGCCTCGTCGCCATTGAAACTGAGCTGGGCGCCCTCGCCCCAATAAACGGCCGCAGCCTGGGTGGATAACGCTACCTTCATCATGTCAGCCATCGTGTTTGCTTCCTTTTTACTGGCACTATGTATAAGCACTCTTTATGGGAAAGAGCTTATTGGCAAAGAGAGAATAACGAATACAAAAAAGGCCGTGCCCCCGAGGGTCACGGCCTTCCACCATATCACTGAAGCACCACAGGATGCTGCACGTGCAATTCACTCATGTGTAATTAATGGCGTTCAGAGGCAAGGTTCAGGGTGTACTTGGGCAGTTCCACCACCAGATCCTCGTCCGCCAGTTTTGCCTGGCAGCTGAGGCGCGATTCCGGCTCCAGCCCCCACGCCTTGTCCAGCATGTCGTCTTCCAGCTCGTCGCTTGGCTCGAGCGAGTCAAAGCCCTCGCGCACCACGCAGTGGCAGGTAGTGCAGGCACAGGATTTCTCGCAGGCGTGCTCGATTTCGATGCCGTTGCGCAGCGCCACATCCAGAATGGTCTCGCCGCTTTGCCCCTCGAGGGCGGCGCCATCCGGACAGAGTACGGGATGAGGAAGAATGATCAGTTTTGGCATATTACACCTTGTTGACGTTTTGTCCGGTCAGCACCTTGCGGATGGAGGCGTCCATCCGGCGGGCTGCAAACTCGCCACTGACAGCATCGGCTGCCTCAATGGCTTCTTTGATTTGATGGGTTGCGCCGCTGTTGCGCATGGTCAGCAGATGGGCGATGGCGGCATCAATCTCGGCACGCTCGGCAGCATTGAGCAGGGCATCGCCATCGGCGGCCAGCGCGGCATTCAAACTCTCGACCACCCGGTCGGCTTCAACCTGCTGCTCGGCCAGCATGCGGGCATCCATATCCTGCTGGGCGTTCTCGATGGAGGCACTCAGCATGTTGAGGATATCCTGCTCCGCCAGCCCGTAAGAGGGCTTGACCTGGATCTCGGCCTGCACGCCGGAGGATTTCTCCATGGCGCTGACCGAAAGCAGACCATCCGCATCCACCTGGAAGGTGACGCGAATATGGGCGGCGCCGGCTGCCATCGGCGGAATACCAGTCAGGGTAAAGCGGGCCAGGGAGCGGCAATCGGCCACCAACTCGCGCTCACCCTGTACCACGTGAATGGCCATGGCGGTCTGACCATCCTTGAAGGTGGTGAACTCCTGGGCGCGGGCAACCGGAATGGTAGTGTTGCGCGGGATCACTTTCTCGGCGAGGCCACCCATGGTCTCCAGACCCAGCGACAAGGGGATAACGTCCAGCAGCAGCATCTCGGCATCGGGCTTGTTGCCCACCAGAATATCGGCCTGGATAGCGGCGCCGATGGCGACAACCTTGTCCGGATCGATACTGGTCAGCGGCGTACGCTGGAAGAACTCGCCCACCAGTTCACGCACCAGCGGCACCCGGGTGGAGCCACCGACCATCACCACTTCCAGCACTTCCACCTGCTCGAGACCGGCATCGCGCAGGGCGCGGCGACAAGCCAGCAAGGTCCGTTTCACCAGCGGGGTGATGAGTTCATCAAACTGGCTACGGCTCACTGAACCCTGCCAGCCAGCAAAGGTGCACGCCACCTGCTCGGCATCGGTCAGGCCGTGTTTGACGGCAGCGGCCACATCCAGCAGCTCGCGCTGCAGATGGGCATCCAGCTCGCCGGAGAGGCCCGCTTGCACCTTGATCCAGTCCGCCAGCAGGTGATCAAAATCATCACCGCCGAGGGCGGAATCACCGCCGGTCGCCATCACTTCAAACACACCGCGATGCAGCCGCAGAATGGAGATATCGAAGGTACCGCCCCCCAGATCGTATACCGCGATCACCCCTTCCTGACCGGAGTCAAGGCCATAGGCAATCGCGGCCGCGGTCGGCTCGTTGAGCAGCCGCAGCACGTGCAGACCGGCCAGACGGGCCGCATCCTTGGTCCCCTGACGCTGGGCATCATCGAAATAGGCGGGCACGGTAATGACCACGCCATCGAGATCGCCCCCGAGTGTCTGGGCGCCACGCTCGGCCAGCTTTTTGAGAATTTCGGCCGATACCTGCACCGGATTGACCAGCCCCTGACGGGTTTGCAGTTGCGGCATGCCATTGTCGGCGGCAACAAACTGGTAAGGCTGCTGGCGGGTATCGATATCGGCCAGCGCCTTGCCCATCATCCGTTTGACCGAGACGATGGTGTTGTGAGGATCGAGCGCCGCTTCGCGCTTGGCATCAATCCCCACTCGAATGGCGTCGCTTTGATAGTGCACCACCGACGGGAGCAGGTCGCGCCCTTGCTCATCGCAAAGGGTATCGGCGTGACCGCTGCGAACCGCAGCGACGAGAGAGTTGGTGGTGCCGAGATCGATGCCGACGGCACGTTTGTGCTGATGAGGAACAGCGCTCTGGCCGGGTTCGGCGATTTGCAGTAATGCCATGGGTAATGAAACTTCCAGCGTTAAAGGATCAAGACTCGAGAAGCGAGTCTTCGAATCGTTCCAGCTCTTCGAGGAGCTTGTCGACAAACTTGAGTTTGCGAACGCAATCAGCGGCAACGAGATCTCTGCCGGCGGCAAGAGACTCGGTCAGCTGCTGCATCAACATCTGGTGATCATGCCTGATCTCGCTGCGAAAATCCTTGATGGCGCGCTCAGGGTCGGCGTCATCTTTCAGATCGGCCAGACGCTCGCGCCACTCCAGCTGCTGCATCAGAAACGCGGTATCTTGCAGAGTCTGCTGTTCACCACGGATATCGGTGCCACGCAGGGAGAGCAGATATTCGGCACGGCGCAGCGGCGCCTTGAGGGTGGTGAATGCTTCGTTGATCTGGGCGGCACGTTGCACCGCAGCCAGCTGCTCCCGTTCGGGGGCGGTGGCAAAACGATCAGGATGGAATTGGGTTTGCAGCTGGCGGTAGGTATCAGCCAACTGACGGGTATCGAGCTCGAAGCCTTCAACCAGCCCAAACAGCTCGAAATGATTCATGCAAACCTCTTGGAAACGTTCGCCACAACCTCACTCGCCCCTGGCAAATGAGATGTGGTTGAACGGGTCATGGGCGACCCGCTCAACCACAGACGAAGGATCATTGACGTCAAACATCTCAGACACTGAAGCTTTCGCCGCAACCACACTCGCCTTTGGCGTTGGGATTATTGAACTGGAAGCCCTCGTTGAGGCCCTCCTTGACGAAATCCAGCTCGGTGCCATCCAGATGGATCAGGCTCTTGGCATCAACAATAATCTTGACGCCCTGCTGCTCGAACACCTGATCCTCATCGGTCAGTTCATCAACGAACTCAAGCACGTAGGCCAGACCGGAGCAGCCGGTGGTTTTGACGCCGAGGCGCAGGCCAATGCCCTTGCCCCGGTTAGCCAGAAAAGAGGAAACCCGTGCCGCGGCGGCATCTGTCATGGTAATAGCCATACTGCTCTCCGGCGCTTAGAGACCTTTCTTCTGCTTGTAATCGGCGATGGCGGCCTTGATGGCGTCCTCAGCCAGAATGGAGCAGTGGATCTTCACCGGTGGCAGGGCCAACTCTTCAGCGATATCTGTGTTCTTGATGCCAGCCGCTTCGTCCAGGGTCTTGCCCTTGACCCATTCGGTCACCAAGGAGCTGGAGGCGATGGCAGAACCGCATCCGTAGGTCTTGAACTTGGCATCTTCGATGATGCCTTCGTCGCTGATCTTCAATTGCAGCTTCATCACGTCGCCACAAGCGGGCGCACCGACCATGCCGGTTGCAACGCTGGGATCATTCTTGTCGAAACCACCGACGTTGCGAGGATTCTCGTAGTGGTCGATTACTTTTTCACTGTAAGCCATATCTCACTCCTGCTAATTCTGTTGCTCACTGACCCGGTGGATCAGTGATGAGCCCATTCGACCGTGTTCAGATCGACGCCGTCTTTGTACATCTCCCACAGAGGGGACATCTCGCGCAGACGACCGATGGAGTCACGAATAAGCTTGACCGCGTAGTCAATCTCTTCCTCGGTGGTGAAGCGACCCATGCTGAAACGGATGGAGCTGTGTGCCAGCTCGTCGTTCAGACCCAGTGCGCGCAGCACATAGGAAGGTTCCAGGCTGGCGGAGGTACAGGCCGAACCGGAAGAGACCGCCAAATCTTTCAGCGCCATGATGAGGGATTCCCCTTCCACATAGGCAAAGCTGACGTTGAGGTTACCCGGAACACGTTGCTCCAGATCGCCATTGATGTAGACGGCTTCAATATCCTTGATGCCATTCCACAGACGCTGGCGCAGAGCCAAGATGCGCTCGCCTTCACTCACCATCTCTTCTTTGGCGATGCGGAAAGCTTCGCCCATCCCGACGATCTGGTGGGTCGGCAGAGTACCGGAACGCATGCCGCGCTCGTGGCCGCCACCGTGCATCTGGGCTTCCAGACGAACGCGGGGTTTGCGGCGAACAAACAGTGCACCGATCCCTTTCGGACCATACACCTTGTGCGCAGAGACGGAGAGCAGGTCCACTTTCAGTGCTTCCACATCTACCGGGATCTTGCCCACGCTCTGAACAGCATCCACGTGCAGCAGGATCTTGCGGGAACGGCACAACTCGCCGATGGCGGCAATGTTCTGAACCACGCCGATTTCGTTGTTCACATGCATGATGCTGACCAGGATGGTGTCATCACGCATGGCATTCTCGATCATCTCGATAGTGAACAGGCCGTTGGGCATCGGCTCAAGATAGGTCACCTCGAACCCTTCACGCTCCAGCTGGCGACAGGTATCGAGCACCGCCTTGTGTTCGGTCTTGGAGGTGATGATGTGCTTGCCCTTGCTGGCATAGAAGTGGGCAACACCCTTGATGGCCAGGTTATTGGATTCGGTCGCACCGGAAGTGAAGACGATCTCGCGGGGATCGGCACCGATCAGATCTGCCACTTGATTACGGGCCAGATCCACCGCCTCTTCGGCTTGCCAGCCAAAGCGGTGAGAACGGGAAGCCGGATTGCCGAACAGGCCATCCATGGTGAGACACTGCATCATTTTTTCTGCGACACGCGGGTCCACCGGACAGGTTGCCGAATAATCAAGGTAAATAGGCAGTTTCATGTTTTTCTCCGTCACAGTCCGGGTCATACAGAGTCCCGCTGTGGAAAGCACGTTTATAGTTGGACTTTCAAGCTCACATCGCCGTGTTCTGCCCGATCAACCAGGGACAACACGGTCTTCATTTGTTCATCTTGCTTGCCGGCAATGCGGCGCACATCGGCCTGGCGTACCAGCTCGGCCAGCGTGATATCCCCGAGGAAGCTGGAGATCCGCTCACTCAGGTCGCGCCACAGGGAGTGCGTCAGACACTGGGTACCACCGTGGCAACCGCCCTTGCCGAGACACTTGGTGGCATCGACCGACTCATCGACCGCGGTGATCACCTGACCAACCGAAATCTCGCCTGGGGCCAACCCCAGGCGATAACCACCACCCGGGCCACGCACGCTGCTCACCAGACCATGTTTGCGCAGGCGGGCAAAGAGCTGCTCGAGATAGGACAACGAGATGCCCTGGCGCTCGGAAATATCGGCAAGGGGGACGGGCCCCTGCTCTGCATGCAGCGCCACGTCGAGCATGGCGGTTACAGCGTAACGTCCTTTTGAAGTCAGTCTCATGTGCCTTACCGTCTTGCGAAGCAATTTAATGGGGCACATGGTCACATACCCGACCAAATCAGTCAAGTATATGGTTGAGTAAATCAGTCGGATTAATCCGGTATGCGCGCTTTCTGCACCGAGGTCAGAATACCGCGCAGAATGTTGAGCTCAGCAGCTTCCGGCCGAGCTCGATTGAACAGGCGACGCAGCTTGCTCATCACATGACCCGGATGGTCATCGGCAATAAAACCGGTCTTCATCAGGGTTTGTTCCAGGTGCTGATAAAACCCTTCCAGCTGGGCGGCACTCGGGTAGACCATCTCCTCTTCAGGCTCGGCGGTCTGCCCCTGCAGCCAGCGCATCCGCACTTCGTAACAGAGGGTCTGCACCGCCATGGCCAGATTGAGAGAGCTGTAATCAGGATTGGCCGGAATGGCCACGTGGTAGTGGCACTTTTGCAATTCGTCGTTGGTGAGACCGGTGCGCTCACGACCAAACACCAACGCAACCGGGTGCTGCATCCCCTCAACCACCGACTTTTCGCCGGCCTCACGGGGATCGAGCATGGGCCAGCTCAGGGTTCGAGAGCGGGCGCTGGTGCCAATCACCAGACAACAATCGGCGATCGCGTCGTCCAGCGTCGGGACGATACGGGCATTGGCAAGCACATCGCTGGCACCAGCCGCCAGGGCGAAGGCATTGTCATCCGGCAAGGCTTGCGGATCAACCAATACCAGCTGAGTCAAACCCATGGTCTTCATGGCACGTGCCGCAGACCCCATGTTGCCGGTATGAGAGGTGTTTACCAAAACGATACGAATCTGATCCAACATGCCCAGTCAATCTTCAGTCAAAAATGGCGCGCAATTGTAACATAAGAGAACACAATGTTGGCACCGTAAAAGCCGAGCCATTTCAGAACAAAACTACCCGTTTGTATAACAAACCAGCATGAGGGAAGTGAGAGGGGGGGACTAAACTTGATGGATATCCGATAAACGGCACAGGAGACACCACGCCATGCTTCCTCCCTTTATCTATGAGAGATTGCCCAGCCTCTACCTGCTGGCAGCCATTGCCATTATTACGTTGAGTGAACAGCCACTGCTCTGGTTTGCAGGCGCCTTGCTGTTTATCGCCGGAGCGGTGACCTGGATGATGCGCTCCAGCTACCGACGTACCGATCTGATTATCTTTCCGAGCAAACGCTGGCTGCAGCCGGAGTGGCTGTATGAAGCGCAGCCCTTTATCTGGCTGGCTGCGGGGCTGGCCATGTCACAGCTGCCCGCCCCTGCGGCACTCATCGCCTTGGCGCCCTGTCTGTGGGCCTGTCGCTGCCTCTGGGCACGGCACCATTATCGTCGCCATGCCCATGGGGTGATTGTCCACTTAAGACGGGATCCCGCCCGGCGCCGTCTGCACCGGAGCCTGCGCTGACTCGGTGCGGGCGCGTTCGATAAACGTCGCCAGATCCATCAGGGGATACTTCATCAGGCTTGGCAAGCCATCGAGATCCAGACTGTCCATCAAGTTTTTCACCTCAAGGCCCAGTTCGGTATCCCCTTCTATCTTCAGCTTGCGCTGGAAAAAGAGCGAATCCGGATCCTCTTTGCGACCGGCAATCAGGATCAGGTCGTTGGCGGTACCGCTGAAGCAGACATCGGCCTTGTCACACTCGCGAGCCACCACCAGCTGGCCATTCTGCTCACTGATAAACCAGCACAACTCCAGATCAGAGACTTCGACTTTCAGCCACTTGTCTGCCAGAAACTCGAAATCGCCATCTTCGATAGCCTCTTTGAATACCCGGGCCAGCAAACTCTCCATCAGCTGCTTTTGCAGATTGAAGGGAACAAGCTTGAGGGGATGGCGCAAGAAGCGCGGAGCCTGTTCGACCAGGCGACGTTGCAGTTGTTGAAACACGATAGACTCCCTTTTTTGCGCATTCAAACACAGGGAGAGTGGCAAGATCCTGTTGGAAATCAAACTTGTGCAGGGTTACCTCAAGAAGGGTAAAGCCACACAAAGCTGCCTCAGGTCAAAAAGCGGGAGTGCATGGCTGCATACAATCAGGGCTCGTTTGCCCTTCATATGCACTCTCGGAGCGTACCAATGGAATTACTCTGTCCGGCAGGCAGTTTGCCGGCACTGAAAACCGCCGTGGATAACGGGGCCGATGCCGTTTATATCGGTTTCAAGGATGACACCAATGCCCGCCACTTTGCCGGTCTCAACTTTACCGACAGCAAACTGGAGAAGGCGGTGGATTATGTGCATCAACATGGTCGCAAGCTGCATATTGCTATCAATACCTTTGCCCATCCCGGGGCCGATACTCGATGGAAACAGGCGGTTGATCGCGGAGTGGCCCTCGGCGCCGATGCGTTAATCATCGCCGATCTCGCCGTGCTGGAATATGCCAGCCGCCACTACCCCGAGATGGAACTCCATGTCTCGGTGCAGGCCAGCGCCACCAATGCCGCCGCCATTCGCTTCTATCAGCAGCAATTCAATGTCACACGGGTGGTGCTGCCCCGGGTGCTCTCCATGCATCAGGTCAAGCAGCTGGCCCGCGAGACCGATGTTGGCCTTGAGGTATTCGCCTTTGGCAGCCTCTGCATCATGGCCGAGGGGCGCTGCTATCTATCCTCCTACATGACTGGCGAGAGCCCCAACACCGTCGGCGCCTGCTCACCGGCCAAGTTCGTCCGTTGGGAAGAGACCCCGAATGGTCTCGAGTCGCGGCTCAACGAGGTGCTGATCGACCGCTATGGCCCGGGCGAAAATGCCGGTTACCCGACCCTGTGCAAGGGGCGTTTCGACGTGGATGGCCAGACCTACCACGCGCTGGAAGAGCCCACCAGTCTCAATACCCTGGGTCTCCTGCCCGAGCTGTTCAAGACCGGGATCCAGTCGGTCAAGATTGAAGGGCGCCAACGCAGCCCTGCTTATGTGGAGCAAGTGACCCGGGTCTGGCGTGCGGCCATCGATGCCTATCAGGCCAATCCCGAGGCCTATCAGGTCAAAGCTGAGTGGGATGCCCAGCTCGCCCGCGTCTCCGAAGGTAGCCAGACTACCCTCGGCGCCTACCATCGTCAGTGGCAATAAGGAGTCCACCCATGCAATTTTCTCTCGGGCCTGTGCTCTTCTACTGGCCCAAAGCCGATACCGAATCCTTTTACCATGCTGCTACCGACAGTCAGGCCGACATCATTTATCTGGGGGAGACCGTTTGCAGCAAGCGGCGCGAACTCAAAGTCGATGACTGGATTGCACTGGCCCGTCAGGTGGCCAGCTCCGGCAAGCAGGTGGTGCTCTCGACCCTCGCCCTTATCTCCGCCCCCTCCGAACTCAAGGAGGTGAAGCGGCTGGTCGACAATGGCGATCTTATGGTCGAAGCCAACGATCTCGGTACGGTGCAACTCGCCAGGGAGGCAGGGATCCCCTTCGTCTGTGGTCCCGCCATCAACGCCTATAACGCCGATGTGCTGCGCATGTTGCACAAACAGGGGATGAAACGCTGGGTCATGCCGGTGGAGCTCTCCCGTGACTGGCTGATCCAGCTCAATCAGGATCTGGGCACCCTGCGCGACCAATTTGAGGTGGAGGTGTTTGCCTACGGCCATCTGCCGCTCGCCTACTCGGCGCGCTGCTTCACCGCCCGATCCCTCGACAAGCCCAAGGACAACTGCGAGCTAGCCTGCATCAACTACCCCACCGGACGACTGGCCAACAGCCGCGAGGGGCAGCGGGTGTTCAATCTCAACGGGATCCAGACCCAGTCCGGTTACTGCTACAACTTGGGTAACGAGCTGGCTGGTATGGAAGGTCTGGTGGATGTGGTCAGACTTTCACCGCAAGGGATGGAGACGCTGGAGATGCTGGCTCGCTTCAAGGCTAACCAGCAGGGCAATCAGCCCCTCGTTCTGCAGCAGGATCGCGATTGCAACGGCTACTGGCGCCAGATCCCCGGCATGAGCCTGGTGGAGTAAACCCGCCATTCGCCCAACAAAAAGGCCTCATCGCGAGGCCTTTTTTACCACTATCTGGCAGTAGATCAGGAGGGCTGATCACCCTTGTTACGAGCGCTCTGGGCACCTGGCGGCAAGGGCTTGCGCGCCATCAACTCCAGCTCCAGCAGCGCATAGCGGTGCTCGATAAAGTCATAGACGTTGTTGGATAAGGCCAGCTTGAAGTAGCTGATGGCTTCCTTGCGGTTGCCTTTGCCCAGCTCGAACTTGCCCAGATAGAAGTAGGTTTCACACAGGCGCTCGGCAAGCTCCCGGTTATCCTTCACCCCTTTCACCACGTTGCCCATCAGCTGGGAAGCGTTGATCTCGCCGGTATAGAGGCGAACCAGATCCCAGTTCCAGGCATCGTCATCGTACTTGTTGAGACGCTCGCGCATCCGGCTCATGGCGGCCGATGGGTCGAGTTTCTGCTCGGCCAGATAGAGCCAGATCACCCGATAGGGGTCTTCCGGCTGCGCCTCGTAGAAACGCTTCATATCGGCCGCGGCCAGTTCGGGACGGTTGCCGTAATAGAGGGCGATGCCACGGTTGAGATAGGCATAGTCATAGTCCGGTGCCAGTTCGAGGGCGGAATCGAACGCATCATAGGCTTCGTCGTAATTCTGCTGCTGTACCAGATAGACGCCGATGAAGTTGTAGGCTTCGGCGAAATCCGGTTTCTCCCGCAGGGCACGGTTGAAATCGAGCCGCGCGAGGGAACGCAGACCAACCCGATCAAACACCACGGCACGCTCATAGAACAATTCTGCCCGTTGCTCGGTGGTCAGTTCCATTTCACTGAGCATCTGCCCGAGTCGGGCGAGCGCCAGCTCACTCTGGTAGGAGACCTGCAGGGGGGTCGCCAACACCAGTGAAGCAGGCTGCGGCTTGGGAACCTTGGGGGTGTTAACCTGACTGCTACTGCTGCAACCCCACATGGGAAGCAACAACAGGATACCGAGGAGGTATCCAATCCCTTTCCTGACGTTCAATGAACACTCCGACGCTTACGCTTGACCCCGCATATGGTAAAGGTCAACTGCCGCTTTGTCATGTAGCTGTGCCCCTCTACCTCAAATAAATCAGGATTCGACAGGGTATCCGGCATCGCACCAACCGCGAAACCCGCCGTCGACGCTGATCACCTTGCGATAACCCATCTGTTGCAGGTTGTCCGCCGCCAGAATTGAGCGAAAACCACCACCACAATAGAGGTAGAGCTCGGTCTCGAGATCCGGGAACTGGGTCTCGATATCCCGCTCAATCACTCCACGACCCAGATATCGGGCACCGGGCAGATGGCCTTTGGCCCACTCGCTCTCTTCCCGCACGTCGATCAGGTGAAACGTGCGCCCTTCGTCCTGCCAGCGCTTGATCTGGTGAACATCGGTTTCGGTGATGCGGGAGCGGATCCCGTCAACCAGCGCCAAAAAACGGGGATTGTGATGCATGACAAACTCCTGTTGTTTAAATCATGTGCGTCAGCAAACGACACGCAGAGATAAGAAAAGAGCGCCATGAGGCGCTCTTCACTGTTACGGCAGGATTTCCTGTTGGTCCGCACCCTCTTTCTCTACCTGGGTGGGCAGCATGTGCTCGCGCTTGACGCCGAGGAACATGGCAAACGCACTCGCCACATAGATGGAGGAGTAGGTACCGAACGCCACACCGATCACCATGGCCACGGCAAAACCGTGGATCAGCGCACCGCCCTTGAGCAGCAGCGCCAGCACCACGATAAAGGTGAGGCCGGAGGTGATGATGGTACGACTCAGGGTCTCGGTCATGGAGAGATCCAGAATGTACTCGGTATCCCCTTTACGCACCTTGCGGAAGTTCTCCCGCAAGCGGTCGAACACCACGATGGTATCGTTCAGGGAGTAACCCACCAGGGTCATCAGTGCCGCCAGTACGGTCAGGTCGAACTCGTACTGGAAGTAGGCAAAGACACCCAGCGTGATCACCACGTCGTGCACCAGGGAGAGAATGCCCCCCAGCGCCAGACGCCATTCGAAACGCACTGCTACGTAGGCCAGGATACAGAGGATGGAGGCCAGCATGGCCAGCGCACCGTCTGTCGCCAGTTCATCACCCACGGAAGGGCCGACGAACTCGACGCGTTTGAGCACTGCGCCCTCGTCGAGCTGCTTGGCCGCCGCCAGCACTTCGTTACCCTGTTGTTCTACCTTGACCCCCTCTTTCGGGGTCAGGCGGAACAGCACGTCACGGCTGGAGCCAAAGTGTTGCAGGGTTGCCCCTTCAATCTTCTGCTCTTCCAGAGCGTCGTGGATCTTGTCCAGGCTCACCGACTGCTGGAACCCCACCTCGATGGTGGTACCACCGGTAAAGTCCAGACCCCAGTTCAGCCCCCGATCAAACAGGAAGAACAGGGCTACCACCATCAGCACGGAAGAGAAAACCACACCCGGCTTGGCATAGCGCATAAACGGGATCGGTTTTTCAAAATGTAGAATCTGAAACATCTCTCTATCCTCAGATGGGCAGCTTGTCGATACGCCGTCCACCCCAAGCCAGGTTGATAATGGCACGGGAAACTGTGATGGCAGTAAACATGGAGGCGGTCAGACCAATGCCCAGCGTCAGGGCAAAGCCCTTGATGGCGCCGGTGCCGATACCGAACAGGATCACGCAGGTGATCAGCGAGGTCACGTTGGAGTCGGCGATGGTGGAGAATGCCCGATCAAAGCCCAGATGGATGGCTTGCTGAACACCACGACCGTTGCGGATCTCTTCACGAATACGCTCGTAGATCAGCACGTTGGCATCCACCGCCATACCCAGCGTCAGGACGATACCGGCGATACCCGGCAGGGTCATGGTGGCACCAGGGATCATCGACATGATGCCGACAATCAACACCAGGTTCATACAGAGCGCCAGGTTGGCAACCCAGCCGAACGCGCGGTAGTAGATCCCCATGAACAGCACGATCACCAGCATGGCCCAGCCGATGGCTTCCATACCGCTGTCGATGTTCTGTTGACCCAGGCTCGGGCCAATGGTGCGCTCTTCCACGATCTGGATCGGGGCGATCAGGGCACCGGCACGCAGCAGCAGCGCCAGGTTGTGGGCTTCGTTGGCATTGTCGATACCTGTGATACGGAACTGGCTGCCAAGACGCGACTGGATGGTGGCGACGTTGATCACCTCCTCCTGCTTGCGGAACTTGCGCTTGCCATCCGGACCCGGTTGACCGACCGGCTTGTACTCGATGAAGACGGTCGCCATCCCTTTACCGACGTTGTCCTTGGTAAAGTTGGCCATCTTGTTGCCACCCTGGCCATCCAGCTTGATGTTGACCTGGGGACGGCTGTACTCGTCGAAACCGGACTGGGCACCCACGATGTGGTCACCGGTCAGGATCACCCGCTTGTGCAGCACCACGGGACGACCATTGCGATCGTTGTAGACCTTGGAGCTGGGCGGGACACGGCCATCGGCCGCAGCCTGGATGTCGGCAGTCTCATCGACCATGTGGAATTCCAGGGTCGCGGTTGCACCCAGGATCTCCTTGGCGCGGGCGGTATCCTGAATACCGGGCAGTTCAACGACAATGCGCTCGGCGCCTTGCTGTTGTACCAGCGGCTCGGCCACACCCAGTTCGTTGACCCGGTTACGGATGATGGTGATGTTCTGCTCGAGGGCGTACTTCTTCACTTCCTTGATCTTGGCTTCGCTCAGACCAGCCAGCAGGATGAACTCATCCCCTTTCTGCTCGGTAGTGAAGGTCAAATCAGGGTTCTGACGACGCAGATGAGAAACGGCGCGTTCCTGATCGGCTTCGTCACGGAAGATCACCTGCACCTGATCACCGACCCGGCGCACGCCGGAGTAACGGATTTTCTGGGTGCGCAGCTCAGAGCGGAAATCCTGCACCATCTGCTCTTGCTGCTTGGTCAGTGCTTCGGCCATGTCCACTTCCATCAGGAAGTGCACACCACCGCGCAGATCAAGACCCAGCTTCAGAGGCGCCGCACCGATGGCTTCGAGCCAGGCGGGAGTGGAAGGTGCCAGGTTGAGTGCGGTAATGAAGTTGTCGCCCAGCTTGTTGGCAACGATATCGCGCGCCTTCAGCTGGTCTTCGGTGTTCTTGAAACGGATCAGGATAAAACCGTGCTCGAATGCAGCATGTTTGACCGGGATCTTGGCCGCTTCAAGGGTCTCTTTCACCAGATCAAGAGTATCTAGCTTGACTTCGGCACCACGGCTGGCAGAAACCTGCAAAGCCGGATCTTCGCCGTAAAGATTGGGGGCTGCATATAGAAAACCGATGGCGATCACCAGGATCACCATCAGGTATTTCCACAGCGGATAGCGATTCAACACGCTGTGCTCCTTGGGAGATTAAAGGGACTGGATAGAACCCTTGGGCAGAACGGCAGAGACGAAGTCCTTTTTGATGGTGACTTGAGTCTGGTCGTTCAGGGCGATCACCAGATAATCGCTGTCTGCAGCCACTTTGGCAATTTTGCCAACCAGGCCACCGGAAGTGAGCACTTCATCACCCTTGGACAAGGAGCTCATCAGATTGCGGTGATCCTTGGCACGCTTGGCCTGGGGACGATAGATCATGAAGTAGAAGATCAGGCCGAATACGGCCAGCATGATGATCATTTCCATACCACCACCCTGTGCACCCGGTGCTGCGCCTTCTGCATACGCCTTGGAGATAATGCTCATTTAACAACCTCTTATTGATGTAGATTTAAAAAAACAAAATTATATGTTGTTATTTAACGTCATTTTCAGCTAACGGAGGCACAGGCTTCCCTTGCCGACGGTAAAACTCTGTTACAAAGTCGTCTAATTTACCCTGCTCGATCGCGTCCCGCAAACCCTGCATCACGCGTTGGTAATAACGCAGGTTATGAATCGTATTCAGACGGGCACCGAGGATCTCGTTGCACTTGTCCAGATGGTGCAGGTAGCTACGGCTGTAGTTCTTGCAGGTGTAGCAATCGCATTCGGCATCCAGGGTGCTGGTGTCGTTGCGGTGCTGGGCATTGCGGATCTTCACCACGCCATCGGTGGTAAACAGGTGGCCGTTGCGGGCGTTGCGGGTCGGCATGACGCAGTCGAACATGTCGATACCACGGCGCACCCCTTCCACCAGATCTTCCGGCTTGCCGACACCCATCAGGTAGCGCGGCTTGTCAGCCGGAATTTTCGGGCAGACGTGCTCGAGGATGCGGTGCATGTCCTCTTTGGGTTCGCCCACGGCCAGACCACCGACCGCATAACCGTCGAAACCGATCTCCAGCAGCCCCTTGAGGGAGACATCCCGCAAATCTTCGTAGACCGAGCCCTGAATGATGCCGAACAGGGCGTTCTTGTTACCCAGCGCATCAAACTTGTCGCGGGAACGCTTGCCCCAGCGCAGGGACATCTCCATGGACTTGCGCGCTTCTTCATAAGTGGCCGGGTACGGGGTGCACTCGTCGAATATCATCACGATGTCGGAGCCCAGATCGTACTGGATCTCCATGGACTTCTCGGGGTCGAGGAAGATCTTCTCGCCATTGATGGGGTGACGGAAGTGGACGCCCGCTTCGGTGATCTTGCGAATATGGCCCAGGCTGAACACCTGGAAACCACCGGAGTCGGTCAGGATCGGGCCCTGCCAGTTCATGAAGTCATGCAGATCGCCGTGGGCACGCATCACTTCCTGACCCGGACGCAGCCAGAGGTGGAAGGTGTTACCCAGCAGGATCTGGGCGCCGGTTTCACGCACTTCTTCCGGGGTCATCCCCTTGACGGTGCCGTATGTCCCGACCGGCATAAAGGCAGGCGTTTGTACCACACCACGTTCGAAGACCAGTTGACCGCGACGGGCACGGCCGTCGGTGGTTTTCAGTTCAAATTTCATTGCTACCTCGGCTGCGTCAGATAAACAGTCTGACAATAGGAGGGCCGCTCACGGCCCGGTAAATAAGCTGAAGCTTATGCTTCAACCTGGCGACGGGTGACGAACATGGCGTCCCCGTAGCTGAAGAAACGGTACTGCCCGGCCACGGCTGCCTGATAGGCCGCCATCACGTTGTCATAACCGGCGAAGGCGCTGACCAGCATGATCAGGGTCGACTCCGGCAGATGGAAGTTGGTGACCATGGCATCGACAATCTGGAACTGATAGCCAGGGAAGATGAAGATATCGGTGTCACTAAAGAAGGGCGCCAGCGGTTTGCCCTGCGCCAGGGTGACCTTGGCCGCGCTCTCCAGCGAACGCACCGACGTGGTCCCCACCGCGATCACCCGACCACCACGGGCACGGGTGGCCGCGATGGCATCCACCACCTCTTGCGGCACTTCCGCATACTCGGAGTGCATGTGGTGATCTTCAATCTTCTCTACCCGCACCGGCTGGAAGGTCCCCGCCCCTACATGCAGGGTGACGAAGGCCGTTTCAACCCCTTTGGCCCGAATTTTCTCAAGCAGCGGCTCATCAAAGTGCAGGCCGGCGGTCGGCGCAGCGACAGCGCCCGGCTTTTGATTGTAAACGGTCTGGTAGCGCTCCTTGTCGGCATCCTCGTCGGGACGGTCGATATAGGGGGGCAGCGGCATGTGGCCGATGGCCTCCAAAATCTCCAGCACCGGACGCGGGTCGAGGAAGTGGATCTCGAACAGGGCGTCGTGGCGGGCTCGCATCTCGGCTTCAACACCACCATCCATGATCATCCGGGTGCCGGGCTTGGGCGCCTTGGAGGCTCGGACATGGGCCAGCACGCTGTGCTCGTCCAGAATGCGCTCGACCAGTACCTCCAGCTTGCCGCCGCTGGCCTTCTGGCCAAACATGCGCGCCGGAATGACACGGGTGTTGTTGAATACCAGCAGGTCACCCGGATTGAGCTGATCCAGCACATCCACAAATTGACCGTGGCGCAGGGCGCCAGTTTGACCATCGAGCTGCAACAGGCGGCTGGCGGTACGCTCTGCCATCGGATAGCGGGCAATCAGCTCGTCTGGCAGATCAAAATGAAAATCGGATACTTGCATCTTTCACCTCGGGGGGAATCGGCGGCTAGTCTAGTTATCCCCATCTTCCAAGGCAACCCAAAAGACCAAAAACCCAAGAGAGACAAGGGGTAGCGAGCAATATTGAGACACACATCCGGTTAATGATTCTTTAATGTTCTGTATTGACCCTGATCATGTTTTGCCAGTTGGGGCTGGGCTAGGGTGAAAGCAGATACACAAGGAGGCCCACCATGATGACCCTATCCGAAATCATGACCGAACACCCCTTCACTCTGGGTCCGTCAAACAGTGTCAAACAGGCGATGGACCTGATGCAGCAGGAGCGGATCCGCCACATTCCCATCGTCGACGAGCAACATCACCTGCTGGGGTTGGTAACCCTCACCGATATCCTGGCCACCCGGGAATCCAAGCTGCTGCTCATCAGCCCGGAGCGGGAAGCCGAATTTACCGACAGCGTGCAACTCGACGAGATCATGACACGGCAAGTGGCGAGCGTAGATCCTCACGCCGGCATCAAGGAGGCGGCACTTTACCTGCAGCGGCACAGATATGGCTGCCTGCCGGTACTCAAAGGACGCAAGCTGATCGGCATTGTCACCGAGTCGGACTTCATTGCCGTGGCCATCAACCTGCTGGAATTGATGGAAGAGCAGGAACCCCCAACCGAATTTTGACAGAATGCAATGTAATTAAATTACAATAAAAGCGTTTTCAGCCGTCAAAACAAGCTGAAATGATGAAACACTTTCATTTTGATTGAAAAATTACACCAAATGCTTGCCTTGTGATCTGCGTCACACTATCATCCCTCTCATGCAATAGTTGCCGAGGGGGAGACGAGGGATTGTGCACCCATTATCTTCCTCTCATATGTCTGCAAGTTTGCACACCCCGTAGTTAGTCTTTGCTGTAAAGCATTTGTTTATATAGCCATTCCTTGTTTGATGACCCGGCCCTGTCGTTGCGATAGCGCCGGGATTTTTTTATCTGCGCTTTCGGCTTCCCCCTTACCAGCACATCCCCCATCGCTGCGAGCAGCGGCCTCAACCTCCTGCGCCACCTGTTTGCACCACCGTTTATCTCATCGCGTCATCGTGGCTCTGCACACCCCTTCTTATGCCTTGAAAAGGCGATGTAGCGCACAGATATTGAACCACGACAAGGAGTTATCTCAGTAGGCCAGAGATATTCATGTTAGGTACAGCCATAGTGAGTTATCTAATAAGTAGATTTAAGCGATTCAAAATTACGGCTTTTATCGATTAGCGGAAGCCCCTATGATGAATCCATCGAAAGTTAAGCGCCTCGTCTGGCAAGACTCTTCAACACCAGACCGGCATATGTACATCACCAAGGAGCAATTACATGTCTACCTACATCAACACTGAAATCAAGCCGTTCAATGCTACCGCCTACCACAATGGCAAATTCGTTCAGGTGTCTGACGCAGACCTGAAAGGCAAGTGGTCCGTGGTCTTCTTCTACCCGGCTGACTTCACCTTCGTTTGCCCGACCGAGCTGGGCGACCTGGCTGACAACTACGCTGAATTCCAGAAACTGGGCGTCGAGATCTACTCTGTCTCTACCGATACCCACTTCACTCACAAAGCATGGCACGACACTTCTGACACCATTCAGAAGATCCAGTACCCGATGATTGGTGACCCGACTGGTACCATCACCCGCAACTTCGGCGTGATGATCGAAGAAGCTGGTCTGGCTGACCGCGGTACCTTCGTAATTGACCCGCAGGGCATCATCCAGATCGTCGAGATCAACGCAGGCGGCATCGGCCGTGACGCACTGGAACTGCTGCGCAAAGTTAAAGCGGCCCAGTACGTTGCCTCCCACCCGGGTGAAGTGTGCCCGGCTAAATGGAAAGAAGGCGAAGCCACTCTGGCCCCGTCCCTGGACCTGGTAGGCAAGATCTAAGCCTCCCGCTTCCAAGACCGGCCCGCATAAGGGCCGGTCTGCTTTCCGGCCTTGCCAAATAGGCCTGAAAGCAGACCGACTCACATTTAATGCCAACTCGCCATTACAAGAAGGAATTCGACCATGTTGGATACCAACCTCAAACAACAGCTGAACACCTATCTGCAGTACATCGTCAATCCCATCGAGATCAGCGTGTCCGGCAACGACAGCGACAAATCTGCAGAGCTGCTGGCACTGGCCAGCGAGATCGCCGAGATGTCCCCCAAGATCACCCAGACCTCTGGCACTGCCGTTCGCAAGCCTTCCATGAGCGTCGCGCCCCAGGGCCAAGCACCGCGCGTTCACTTTGCCGGCATCCCCATGGGTCATGAATTTACCTCTCTGGTGCTCGCCCTGCTGCAAAGCGGCGGCCACCCCTCCAAGGCAGATACAGCCGTGCAGGAGCAGATCCGCAATCTCAAGGGCGAGTTCCACTTCGAGACCTATATCTCCCTCTCCTGCCACAACTGCCCGGACGTAGTACAGGCCCTCAACCTGATGGCGACCCTGAACCCCGGCATCACTCACACCATGATCGACGGCGCCCTGTTCCAGGAAGAAGTCGCCGAGCGTCAAATCATGGCGGTACCGAATGTTTACCTGAACGGTCAACCGTTCAGCCAGGGCCGTATTTCGCTGGAAGAGATCGTCGCCAAGCTCGACACCGGTGCCGCCGAGCGCAAGGCCGCCGAGCTGAATGAGAAAGATCCCTACGATGTGCTGGTCGTGGGCGGTGGCCCGGCTGGCGCCGCAGCGGCCATCTATGCCGCTCGTAAAGGCATTCGCACCGCCATCGTTGCCGAGCGTTTCGGTGGTCAGGTGATGGACACCGTCGGCATCGAGAACTTTATCTCCGTGCCCTATACCGAAGGCCCCAAACTGGCCGCCAGCCTGGAGCAGCACGTCAAAGAGTACGGCGTGGAAGTGATCACCGAGCAGCGCGCCGCCGCCATCAGCAAAGATGGATATGTGAACGTGGATCTCGCCTCTGGCGCCACCTTGAAGAGCCGCGCCGTGATCCTGGCTACCGGCGCCCGCTGGCGTGATCTGAACGTACCGGGCGAGCTTGAGTACCGCACCAAGGGCGTGGCCTACTGCCCGCACTGCGATGGTCCCTTCTTCAAGGGCAAGCGAGTAGCTGTGATCGGTGGCGGTAACTCCGGCATCGAGGCAGCGATCGACTTGGCTGGCATCGTCGAGCATGTGACTGTGGTGGAGTTCGCCGACACCCTGCGTGCCGATGAAGTGCTGCAGAAGAAGGCTCGCTCCATGGGCAATATCGACATCATCATGAGCGCGCGCACCACCGAAGTGATCGGTGATGGCAGCAAGGTGGTCGGTATGGACTACGAAGATCGCACCACAGGTGAGATCAAACACCTGGCGGTGGCGGGTATCTTCGTCCAGATCGGCCTGGTACCGAACACCGAGTTCCTTAAAGGGAGCGAGATTGCCCTGACCCGCTTTGGCGAGATCGAGATCGATACCAAAGGGGCGACCTCCCTGCCCGGCGTCTACGCCGCAGGGGATGCCACCACGGTACCGTTCAAGCAGATCATCATCTCCATGGGTGCTGGCGCCACTGCCGCACTGGGTGCGTTTGATTACCTCATCCGCAACCCGGCTCCTGAAGCGACCAAGGCTGATGCTGTGACCGCCTGATAAACCCAGCGCAACAAAAAGCCGACGCTCGATTAAGTAAACACGAGCGTCGGCTTTTTTATATCTGCATCGATGCGCAATAAAAACCCCGCAGCAAATGGCGGGGTTGTTCATGACTGGACTTAAACGACGAGCATCACTCCAGCAAGAAAACAGCCTCGATATTATCACTTACCGTGATCTGCTGTTGTTGATAGCTGTTGTCCGCCATATCCGGCGCGGGAGCAGCCATCGCCATGGCCTGCACCACCTTCAGGTTGCGGCTGTAGGCGGTAATGGGCGAAGCATTGCGGTACTCCACACTGTATACCTTGCCAAGCTTCATCCCGAACGCCTTGGCCAGAGATCCAGCCTTGGTTTTGGCATCCTCAACGGCATTCAAACGGGCCTGCTCCTTGATGACCTGCGGCGACTTCAACCCGTACTCAATCTGGGATACGGACTCCAGCCCGGCTTTGAGTGCGGTATCCATCAGGGGGCTCAACTTGTCGAGCTGATAGAGCTTCACCGCCAATTGTCGCTGAGCACGATACCCCAACAATACCGGCTTCTTGTTCTCGCCATACTGATATTCCGGAGAGACCATCAGGTTGCCAGCCTCAACATCGCTGCGCTTGATCCCCAACCCTTCCAGTTGGCTGAAAAAGGCTGCGACCTTGGTATCGACCTGCTGCTTGGCCTTGAGGCCCTGCTTATCCAGTGCACTCACCGCCACATTGAGGGTCAGCATATCGGGTTCGGTCTTCTGCTCGGCATAACCGCTCACCACCAGATGGGGCGCTTGCGGCACTTCAATCGCCAGCAGCGGAGCACTGACAACCAGAGCGGAAAGAGTAAGAAGGGGACGCCACATAGAAAAAAACCTCAATCGGAAAGATTGAGGCCATTATGCCCGTGCAGCTGCGGGATTCATATATCGTGCAAGGGGGGGAGCTGATCCAGTATCTGATTGGTCAGATCGAGACTAATGGTGACCATGCTGCCGGGATCCTGGCTCTGGTTTGCCATATCCAGCGCAGGAGCCGCACCACAGACCAACACCTCATCATCGAAATGGAACGAGTCCCACGACAGAACGTGTCCTTGCACCGCCTGTCCGATATTGGTGCCACCACTATCCTCCTCCATCGCAGACCAAGGAATGGTATCAGATGGCCCTAGCAAATCTTGCAACAACGGAGAGTGAAAACTGGCCAGCGAATACTCCTGCTGCCCCTGATGATGGCCAACCAGAATCATGTTATGAGCAGACTCGGTATCCATGACCGGCACATAAGTGATAGAGGCCGTAGCGAAATCAACATAGAGCGAGCCCGCTACATCACCGGCCTCATTCTCAATCTCCATCCCATCCAGCCGATCCCCCGCGATCGAGGCCTGATAGCCAAACTGGCCTGCGCAGGTAATGTTCCCCTGCCCATCCCAGCTATAACGGATGCCATCAATGTCGACCCAGTTGAATGACTGCATGATTACCCCTCTCATCTACTACCGCTATCTTATCCATCCCCTTGGGAAAAAACAGGGGCCAGGCAAGCCCGGCCCCAAGACAAGGTTACGGATCAACCTTCAAGTTACCGTCATCCAGCAACTTCTGAATAATCTGCAAGTCACTGTTACCCAGGGTCGTCAAGTCAATACTGTCAAATTTTATGACGTGGGTGGTTCCTCCATTCGTACCATCCAAATCAATAGTCAATGTTGATTTGTTTGTGCCTGGCCCATCACTACTGAAATTGAGGTACGCATCAAGCGAACCAGAGTTGGCATGTTCGCCAGTGAGCAGCTCGCTGATATCCAGTACATCTCCGCCAGTGCCGGTGGTGAAGTCTTTGATGACATCCACACCACCGATATCACCCGCCCCCCACTTAAAGGTGTCTTTACCGCCTCCACCTGTCAGGGTGTCAGACCCTGTTCCACCAATCAGAATGTCGATACCGTTACCACCAATCAGGATGTCATTCCCTTTTTGGCCATAAAGCACATCATTACCGTCGCCACCTTCAAGGGTATCATCGCCACCGACAGCCCCCTCCTTACCATACACTGCATGCTGGCTGTAAAGTTCGTTGAGCAGTTGCCCACCACTCTTGCCCGGATTGTCTGCCACAAACTCGAACCAGCCACCATCCACATTGTCTGCATGAATGCTGTCACCAAAAATCACGTCGTTGCCTGCACCGCCCTGCAACAGGTCTGAGCCGACACTAACAGCGGTAAAGAGCGAGCCCAAGCCACTGGACAGGTCATCAAAGCTGTCTACGGCGAGGTAGTTATCTGGCGTGTTGTCAATCGCATTGAGGTTATTGCCAAATGATGCACCGGATGGCACCCCGATCCCGACCGCATTAATCACCACCCCAGGAGCCGTCAACGCATTCAGGGCTGTCATACCGTTAGCAATCTGGGTTGAATTGGTCCAGCTTCCAACAGTTGGCTCCCCGTCCGTAAGGAAGTAGACATACTTATGATCTGCGACAGGATCCCCGGTCATCATGGTATTAAGAGTTGTCAACGCAGCCTGATAGTTGGTCCCCCCCCCTGAGCGAGTTAGATTACTGACAGCCTGCTGAGCAGCAGTAACCGAGGAATAGGTACCCACAACGTTGCTATTATCTGCAAACGTACCAATCTCGACTTGCAACTGTGATATGCCACTGAACTTGGCCAGCAAGTTATTGATGGCATCTTTCATGAGCTGGAATTCAGTGCCGCTAATACTTCCCGACATATCGATCATGAACGTCAGGTTGTAACTACCCGAAGTCACTCCGCCAACATCACCGATCAATACATCTGCCCCAACTCCACCCACTATTGCCCCATCCACATCCGGAGCAAGAAGAGGGTTGGGACGAACGTGATCGTCAATAGCTGTGCTGGCTCCGGAACCTGTGTCATTGGCATTGCTACCAACCACCAGGACCGGATTGATAATGGTCAACTTGGCACTGCTGGTATCTCCATCGCCATCCTTGATCTTGTAAGTGATCTCGACAGGTGCCCCCTCAGCTCCTCCTGATGGTGGTGTGAATCGATAATCACCATCATTTTCAATGTAGAGGGTGCCCTTATTGGTACCCAGTGCGATAGAGAAAGAGGTATTGCTGTTATTAAAGGTGTAGGTTGTTCCGTTGTACTCTACAGAAACCAGTTTGGGCGTACCAAAACCGTCGGCACCAGCACTGTCATTGGCTGTCACATTGCCATCAATTACCTGTGTCAGGTTGGTCAGTGTTCCCGACAGCTGACCCGCGGTATTGATCACCACCACATTGTTGTTGTGAGCGCCACTCGGTGACCACGCGACACTTTGCAGGTCGGCATCAAGTACGCTGGTTGAGCCAATCCCCACGGCATATGCACCATCAATGCCTTTTTGCGTCAGGAAGTTTGTCCAGTCATTGCGCTCTGTGGCGTTAATTGCCTCATCAGCCGAACTGGGCACTCCATCCGAAATGAAGAATACAAAGGTGTTATCAGCGGAAGGCGGTGTCCCATAATTGTCCCGAACCGCTTGCAAAGCATCATCGTAGTCAGTAGAACCGCCAGAAGAGATGCTAGTCAGCTGACCTGTTACCTGATCCTTGGTCAGCCATACCTGACTGCCGACACTCTTGACAGTGGCCGAACTATCAAAATCAACCAGCATCACCTTGACCAGCGAGTTGCCATAGCTGTTCATCAGATTCGTTACAGCATCCTTAATAACCTGCATATTGGTATTACCAATACTGCCTGAGCTATCGAGAACCAGCACTAGGTTGACAGTGCCATTAGTGCCACTGGTAATGGTATCAGCTACAGCACTCGGACCGTCGTCCTCGAACTTGACGCCAGCACCGATGCTCACGCTCTTGCTCGCCACATCACCATCACCATCGGTGGTGGTCACCACCGCCGACAGCTTGCCTGCCAGGTCTACCGGCTCGTCATAGTTGGTCGGGCTATCCGGATGTTTGATAGCTACAAACTGGGTCACGCTCAGTTTGCCGTCTTCCCCTATCTCCAGCTTGAATGCGTTGCTGTCCAGGCTACCGTTACCATCGCTGTCAAACTTGCCGTACACGATGTCGCTGTCAGCACCGTCCGCCACCAGGGTGATGGCCTTGTTGCCCACCGTGGTCACCAGCCCGCTGGCCGCCACATCAATACGCAGCGACACATCGGTCGTGCCGCCGTCCACGCCTGTACTGCCCACGCCACCACTGAAGATCGACGCAACGCTGGTCACGGTGACACCCAGCTGGGTCGATTCATCGGTGGTGACACTGCCTGCCAGCGTCATCGCCGTCACGCTCGGACCGTCGTCCTCGAACTTGACGCCAGCACCGATGCTCACGCTCTTGCTCGCCACATCACCATCACCATCGGTGGTGGTCACCACCGCCGACAGCTTGCCTGCCAGGTCTACCGGCTCGTCATAGTTGGTCGGGCTATCCGGATGTTTGATAGCTACAAACTGGGTCACGCTCAGTTTGCCGTCTTCCCCTATCTCCAGCTTGAATGCGTTGCTGTCCAGGCTACCGTTACCATCGCTGTCAAACTTGCCGTACACGATGTCGCTGTCAGCACCGTCCGCCACCAGGGTGATGGCCTTGTTGCCCACCGTGGTCACCAGCCCGCTGGCCGCCACATCAATACGCAGCGACACATCGGTCGTGCCGCCGTCCACGCCTGTACTGCCCACGCCACCACTGAAGATCGACGCAACGCTGGTCACGGTGACACCCAGCTGGGTCGATTCATCGGTGGTGACACTGCCTGCCAGCGTCATCGCCGTCACGCTCGGACCGTCATCATCGAAGCTGAATACCGACCGCTCGCCAGTAATCAGAGTGACTGTGGCACTGTCGGTCACGCTATCGCCATCACCATCCACCACGGTCACGCTGTACTGCAGCTGCACGGCGCCGTCCTGGCTCAGCAACAGGTTTACCGCCTCGTCAAAGGTGGCGTTATCACCATGGTCCAACGCTTCGTACAAGGTGGTTTCCAGTTGGTAGACCGGCGGGTCGCCGGCATCGGCCACATTGACAATCTTGATCGTGAACACCGGGTCGCCACCATTGGCATCGCGACCCACCAGGTTCCCCTCCTCCAGGAACAGGGTGATTTCCCCCCCTGCAGTCGAACTCAGATTGGTCGCCAGCCCCCCCACCGGTACCCCCACGAAGCTCAGGCTGGCGGTGGTGCTACCCACACCGTCCGAGCCATAGCTGACGCCACTTTGGGCAAACAGGCTGGCCAGTCCGCCACTGACGCTGCTGTACACCTGGGCCAGGCCCGGACCGGTATCGTCGTCATTACCATCGGCGGTCTCACCAGACGCCGCACGGTCGTCCCCGACACTCTCATCCAGGCTGACCTGCAGGGCCGCCAGTTCCCCTTCCGAGGCCTCGGCACTGACACTCAGGGTCGGGCCGTCATCATCGAAGCTGAATACCGACCGCTCGCCAGCAATCAGCGTGACAGTGGCACTCTCGGTCACACTATCGCCATCACCATCCACCACGGTCACGCTGTACTGCAGCTGCACGACGCCGTCCTGGCTCAGCAACAGGTTTACCGCCTCGTCAAAGGTGGCGTTATCACCATGGTCCAGCGCTTCGTACAAGGTGGTTTCCAATTGGTAGACCGGCGGGTCGCCGGCATCGGCCACATTGACAATCTTGATCGTGAACACCGGGTCGCCACCATTGGCATCGCGACCCACCAGGTTCCCCTCCTCCAGGAACAGGGTGATTTCCCCCCCTGCAGTCGAACTCAGATTGGTCGCCAGCCCCCCCACCGGTACCCCCACGAAGCTCAGGCTGGCGGTGGTGCTACCCACACCGTCCGAGCCATAGCTGACGCCACTTTGGGCAAACAGGCTGGCCAGTCCGCCACTGACGCTGCTGTACACCTGGGCCAGGCCCGGACCGGTATCGTCGTCATTACCATCGGCGGTCTCACCAGACGCCGCACGGTCGTCCCCGACACTCTCATCCAGGCTGACCTGCAGGGCCGCCAGTTCCCCTTCCGAGGCCTCGGCACTGACACTCAGGGTCGGGCCGTCATCATCGAAGCTGAATACCGACCGCTCGCCAGCAATCAGAGTGGCTGTGGCACTGTCGGTCACGCTATCGCCATCTCCGTCCACACGGGTCACGCTGTATTGCAGTCCCAGACTGTTCTGCCCACTGAGCAGCAGCGACAGTGACTCATCAAACAAACCGGTGTCGTCATGAGACAAGGCTTCAAACTGGGTGGTCTGCAGTTGGGATCCCCCATCTACCTCCACAATCTTGATGCTGAAGACCACACCTCCTTCACCATCAACCCCTTGCAGCTCGGTCGCGCTCACTGCATTGAGGGTAATCGCACCACCTTTGGTGGCCGACAGGTTGGTGGCAACCCCCGCCTCGCCAATTCCGACAAAGCTGAAACTGCCGGTGATGCTACCTGCACCATCAGCACCGTAGCTGCCACTGCTGGTAAACAGTGACAGCAAACCACCTTCAATCGCTGTTGTAGCCCGGGCCAGTACACCCTCTGCGTCATCACTGACATAGCCGTCATTCACATCACTTTCGCTGTAGGTATCCTCTTTGCCAACCGTCTCGTCCAGACTGACCGACAATCCACCCAAATTAGCCTCTTCGGCCACCCCCACATCTTGGGTCGGCACATCATCCTGAATAACGATGTCCAGCGTTGCACTGGTTGTATCACCGTCATCATCGGTCAAGGTCACAGCGAGACTTTCACCCAATTGCAGGTCAGAAGCGGGTTGTTGATGGGCCTCGTTATCAAGGAGGGTATAACTGTAGGAGACACTGCCGTTACCGGTAACGGGATCGTAGGTTATTGCGGTGATTTGCAATCCATTGCCAAGCGGCGTTTCAATGGATACAGGCTGAGCAACCACGGTGCCATTGCTGATCAACTGGATCGCCCCGATTGCCAGCGTTTGCACACCATCAGGGGCATTAAAGGTAAACACCCCACTTTGAGTTAACGAGGCTGCGTTAGGTGCCAAACCGTCTGCAAGGTTGGCATCACTGACCAACACCTCTCCCCCTTCCAGAGTAAGCCCATCAAGGCCTACCGCCTCATCTACCGGAGTAATGGAGATAACGAGTGTTGAAGTCACTGTATCCTGGCCATCAGTTACCTGATAGTTCACCGGGGGAACAGCGCCATCATAGTTAGGCGCAGGAGTAAAGGTATAGCTCCCATCCGGGTTGATGATCAGTGTGCCCACTCCGGTAATGGTGGCAGCAACACCCGCAGGGACTCCGATATTGATACCCCAGTCATATGAAACGATAGAGGCATCAGCAGGCCCATCTGGATTGGTACTATTGTCGAGTAAATTCCCACTGACCTGAGTGTCTTCCAGGGTCTCGGCGGTTTCGCCCAAATCATCAAGCTGATTTTCAAGAATCAAATCTTCGGCCTGATTTTCATTGATGACAGCAGCCGTATCGTAGGTGGTATCAAACCCTGCAGCCGCTATCGTGGCATCGCCTGTTCGATCAATTGTTACGAAACCACCATTACCACTGGCACCCGCAACCCCACCAATGCCGCCACCACCACCGGCCGCTGGTGCCCCACCAGCAGCAGAAGCCTCAAAGTTTTGAGTCGGGTCAACACCCTGCAGAATCGATTCTTGCAATGCGGCAATATCTGAAGGTGCGCCTTCCTGGCTGGCCGCCACTTGCGGTTGAGCAGGTTCAGCAGACTCGGAACCTGCCGGAACATCCGATGCAGGAGTATCGTCATAAGCGGAAAGAGCCAGCTTGGCGTCATCCGCTATGGTCAATTTTGCTCCGGGTTGGAGAATTTCCCCTTTTTGCAGAGGGCGGCTGCTTCCATCAGCCAGCACAATCTCCACATTGCCTTCTATAGCTGAGACAACCACGGACTTGTCGATGATTTGGGTACGCATATCCATTGCTCCAAGGTGACAGATCTTGATGTCTACACCGTAGAAGGAGATAGTGCGCTGTTCCGTTGCAAAAAAGCGTACGTTCGAGAGGAATTCAACAAATGGACGGAAAAAAATCGAAGAGTTGGAATTTCTTAATACAAATCAGAACCCTAGACACAGCCCCATTCAAGACCGACCTTGAGTTGGTTATAGAAAAATGGCGAAAAGAGAAGTGACTGGTATAAAAAAGGCCCCTATCGGGGCCATTTCCAGCATTTAATTCAAGACAATGGGAAGGCGGGATGAACAAATCCCTGGTAACCATCGATATGCAACTTGGAAAGCAGTTCCACTTGATGTTGATCTTCGACGCGGGTTGCAATGGTGGTCACACCGGCATTATGTGCGGCGCGACACACTGCAGCCAGGAATGAGGTGTCAGCCCCCGGCTCCATGACCTGACTGGTATAACCGTGATCAACCTTGACATAAGCCGGCGACAACTCCTCCAGATAGCCCAGAGACTGGAAGTGACGACCATAGTGGTCAACCCCCCACTGGAAGCCATGAGCTTGCAAGGTGCCCACCAACGCAGCCACGTTGTCTTTATGTTTCATGATGGCAGCTTCAGGTATTTCAAATAACAACCGCTCTTTCAGCTCAACATGCTCGGTCAGGTAACGCGTCAGCCAGGTTAAAAATTCATCCGAGCAGAGCGAGCCAGCAGTGATGTTGATCGCCAGTACCAGATCAAAGTGTTTTTGCAGTAATGGAACGCAAGCATCAAGCACCGCCTGGTCAAACTCGCCACCCAATTTGAACTGTTCAATCGCGGGCAAGAACTGACCGGCAAAATAATCTGTGCCATCCCGAGAGATAGAAGCAAACAGCTCGGCATGCAACCTTGCTCCATTATCAAACCGGCAAGCTGGTTGTGCTTTGAAGCGCCAAAGTTGTCGTGAAATGGCATCTTGTACCAGATCTCGCCAGGCCAAACGCCCCATCAAACCTTGCTCAGTACCCCCTTCCATCACCACAGCACCGCGGCGTTCATTGCGCGCCTTGCCAAGCGCATTATCGGCTTTGGTCAACAAGGCAGAGAGATCATCATTGCCATCACGACCGGCAATACCAATGACGGAGAGCGCATCCCCTTCGCCCATTGGATTCACCACCAGATCAGCAATGCGGCTATTAATCACTTCAGCCAACTCTTTTAGCTGAGTCAGATCGTCAGTTGGACAGAGCAGCGCATATTCCGTCGCGGAGATCCGTGCCAAGGCGGCGCCATCCCACCCTTTTAATTGCTCTTTCAAAGCCTGAGCTATCGATTTGACCATGTTGTCGCGGGCAGCAAAGCCTTCATCGCGATAGATATCATCCAGCATGTCGACCGCAACCAGCATGACGCCACCTTGGCCAGCCTCCGCGATCCATGCGTTTACCTGACCCACAAAATAGGCTCGGTTGCCAAGCCCCGACACGGCATCGACATAAACCCGCTCACGCAATTTCTCGGCCTCATCGGCTTGCTCTTTGAACTGCAACGCCAACTTGCTTGAGAGGGTGTTGATCGCCTGAACGACCTGCTTCAATTCATGGGTTTTAGGCTCCGGGATCGTATGACCGAAATGGTGCAGTTCAATCTCGACGGCTTGATCACAGATCTGTTTGAGTGGCTTGAGCAAGTAGTTGAGTGCTCTCATCAACAAAATGGTGGTGATCAAAAAGCCGACCAGAAACCAGCTCGCCAGCTCGCTCATCCCCCGCCACAACTCGTAATAAGCCTGGCCGGGGTGACCCACTACTTTTAATTTTCCAAGCTGCAACCAGCCAGACGTCAGAATTGACTCGTTGGAAACCTCAGGAAACAGTCCCAAATTTACAAACCACCGCGGTACCCCCTGAATATTGTTGGTATTTTCCTGCTCGATGACATCCTTTGATGCCAGCAGATCAAGGCGAACCAGTCGATAATAGCCACCATCAAAAATGGCCTGGATCACCGACTCGGCACCGACCTTGTCACCGTTTTCCAGATAGGGGGTGAGCGCAAGCCCCAGCGAGGTTGCCGTATTGATGACCGTTGTTTCCTGTTGCTGCGCCAGATAAGTGCGGGTTGAATTGAATTGCACCCAGTATGTGGCCGCAAATAACAATCCAAACAGCAGCAGCATGGTGGCTAATAACTGTCGATAGAGCGTCATAGGTTAATCATCCAAATTCACCACTGGCCGAGCCAATCGCCCCGAGGTCATGCGATTGCGTAAATCATTCCATAATCCCAAGCGGGATGATTGACCAGCCAGTTCCCCTTGGCCTCGTGCCTTCATCAACCACAAGTGACTACCGTTAAAACTGTAAATAGGCACCAGATCACGCCGCTGTGTGGCTGGGCGAATCGAGCCTATCAAATTATCCAAAATAACCGGAACGGAAGAGGGTGTCTCATAATATGCCACCACCATGTGAAACTGGTTGTAATCAAGAGCCTTAACGTACACCATCCGCATTTTATCATCCGGGATCCCAAGCTCGAGCAGCGTAGAGTATTTGGCGATACTGAAATCTTCACAGTCTCCCCCAGCGGCTCCCAAAAATTCTAGCGGGGTTGCCCAATAATCCTTTTTGCGCCACAACTTTATATCGTCAATAAAACGCATCCGATTGAAAAAATTATTTACCCGCTCAAGCTTTTTTTCTTCGCTCAGGGCCCTGCCCTTCGTCTCCATGACCAGCATACGCCAACTAGTTACACGCTTGCCGGCTCTGGCGCCATAGGTCTGCTCCGCCCGTTTGATCAAGTTGACATCTTCCTGTGGCAGAGGCTGACTGGCACAGAGCAGAAGTGAGAAAGGTAACAGCAGGATCCATAAGGAGTGGCGCAGAGCGCGTAAGGATCGGTATCTCCATTCATTAAGAAGATAACACCATCTGCCGCCGGTTCCGCGCTGGAGTGTCACGTCATATTCCTGCTGCATTATTGCTGCTGCACTCCTCAAAGCCCGTGCAACCATCTGCTTTAGCCAAACATGGTGACTGCCAGCAGCAGTCACCATATTGGCGTTCATGATCCCAGCGGGATCATGGGCAAACGGTTATTGCCTGGCCTGCCATTCAGCGGGTTGTTTGACGCTAAATGCATTGAGCAGGCTACCTGTCGCGTTGAGAATACGATAGTCCGCCAGCAGTGCATCATACTCGGCAGTGATATAGCTGCGACGCGCCTCGAACAGTTCGTTCTCGGTGTTCAATACGTCCAGCAATGTCCGTTGACCCAACCCAAACTGCTTCTTGTACGCCTGTACGGTGTCATAGCTGGCGTCAACATGCTCTTTCAGGAAGGTCTTTTGCTTGGCCAGCGACTCTTTCGCGTTCCAGGCCAGACGAGTGCCTTCCTCTACTTGGCGGAACGCATTCAAATGAATGTCTTTCGCCTGAGAGTAGAGCGCCGATGTTGCATTGCTCTCTGCCACATCAGAACCGCCACGGAACAGGTTGTAACGCATGCGCACCATTGCGGTCAGATCATCGTTGCGCCCTTTGACCGCATCGATATCCTCATTCCAGTTCTGATCGACCTCGAATGTTACATTCGGGTAGAAACCGGATTTGGCGCCTTCATGTTGATACTTGGCCGCTTCGATATCCTGCAGGGAAGAGAGCAGGGTTGGGTGGACTTCAGTCGCCGTTTTCAGCGCACTATCGAGGCTGGCCGGGATAAGCTCGGTATTGGGAACTGGCTGTACCAGATCTTTTGGTACCTCGTTCACGACACGAATAAATTCACTCTCTGCGTCGCGATAGTTGTTTTCGGCAGCGGCCTGATTTGAATAGGCCCGGGCAACACGACCTTCAATCTGGGTCTGATCCGCAGTAGAGCCAAGCCCTGAATCAGTCCGCTTGCTGATGTCGCTGCGGATCTGTTCGTGGGTTTCCAGGTTTTGTTTGGAAAGCTCCAGAATCTCCTGCTGGCGCAGCATATTGAGGTAGACCTCAGCTACTCGCAGCGCGGTATTTTCAGCTTCGGAGATCATCGCCAGACGCTGGGCATTGGCTTCAGCTTCGGTTCTGGAGACGTTGTTGCTGACATCAAAGCCATCAAACAACATTTGCCGCAGACTCAATCCAGCCTCTTTGCGAGTCATGGAATCATCAATATTGCTGTTGGCGCTGGCAGCACGGGTAGAAGGGCTGTCAGTTTTTTCATAGCCTACGCCGCCACGCAGATCGATCGTAGGATAATAGCCCCCCTTGGCTCCATCATGCTGATAGAGTCGTGCCTGATACAGATCAAACGCTTCCTTTATCTTGGGATGCGTAGCAAGTGTCTGTGCCACCGACTCTTCCAGAGTCTGGGCCTGACCCAAACTCGGGATCAGGATGCAGCCACTGACCAGCATGGCAACAATCGTTTTTTTCATGTTATCTCCAGTCATGTTTTGTTTTTAGATTGTTGGCTTATCGTTCTCTCAGTGCCGACTGCTTTGCCCGTAAAATCGGCTTAAGCAAATAGTCTAGGACACTTTTTTTACCAGTAATGATATCAGCACTGGCTAACATACCGGGGATGATGGGAAGTGCGTTAAGCTCATCGCCCAAGTAACTCTTCTCTGTTCGAACCCGAACCAGATAAAAGGAGTTCCCCTCCTCATCCTGGATCGAATCCGCACTTATCTGTTCAACCTTGCCATGCAATCCTCCATAGATTGTAAAGTCGTAGGCAGTAATTTTGACGATGGCATCCAGCCCCGGTCGCAGGAAGGCGATATCTTTCGGTGACACCTTGGCTTCTACCAGCAAGGTATCCTCCAACGGCACAATCTCCATCAAATCCATGCCGGGCTGAACCACACCGCCCAGGGTGTTGATCTTGAGTTTCTTGATGGTACCCTTGAGCGGAGCAATCACGCTGGTCCGGTCAACCCTGTCTCGCAAGCCAACCTGCCCTTCTGATAACTGGCCAAGCCGCCCCTGTTTCTCATTCAGTTCAGTCTGGGAGTCTGCTCTGAACTTCAGCGCAATATCATTACGCTTGGAGATGGTCTCACGCAGTACCGAATTGAGTTTTGGGATCAGCAGACGGTTGCTCTCCAGCTCCCCCTGCATCTCGTTGACCTGCCGCTCCAGCTTGATTAGCTCCACTTGAGGCACTATACCTTCTTTCGCCAACGGACGGCTAATATTCAGTTCCTGTCTGGCCAAATCCACACTGCGATTCACGGTGCGGATCTTGGCATTCAGTTCAATCAGCTCCTGCTCTTTCTGTTCGATTTGCTGACCAAGAATATAGAGCTGGTTCTTCAGGTTATTGAGGCGATCCCGCTGTACAGACCGCTCACGGTGTGCGTATTCGGCAAAGACGGTTTCATAACCATCGGGAAACTGGATTGGCGCTTCACCTACCACGACCTGTTCACGCCACCCCAGTGCCGGGTCGTTTTTCACCTCGACGCTGGCCATCTCGGCGCGCAGACGGGCCACATCCCCCTTGAGGGTGACTACCTCTTGTTCCCGTTCTCTAAAGTCGGAGCGGAAACGGGTGTCATCAATGCGCAGCAGCGGCTGCCCCTTTTCGACGATATCCCCCTCTTTGACGAAGATCTCTTTGACGATCCCCCCTTCCAGGTTCTGGATCACCTGCAGCTGACGGGACGGAATAACTTTGCCCTGACCCACTGTGACTTCATCCAGTTCGGCCCAGGCCGCCCAGACGATGGCACTCATGAAAAAGAGGAAACAGCACCATAGCAGGATACGAGCTCCGGTCGGCGTGGTCAGCAGTACAGCTGCCGCGCCGTCATCGACAAACTCCAGATGCTCGGGTGCTGGCAATACCTCGCCGGAAGGCGTCTTTTTGCTGCGCTTGAACCAGTCCATGAGCCCCTTAACCATGGGACACCTCCTGCACGCGCACCTTGCCTTCCTTCAACTGCTGCAACACCACCTCTTTGGGGCCATCAGCAACGATCTGCCCCTGCTCGATGACGATCACTCGCGATGCCACATCCAGCATCGAGGTTTTGTGAGTGATGAGGATCAATGTGGTTTCCGGGCCAAGTCTGGCGAGCTCCTGTTTGACCTGCATCTCGGACTGGTTGTCCATGTTGGAGGTCGGCTCATCCATCACCAGAATGGGGGGGTCATTGAGCAGGGCGCGAGCCAGCAGGATCGACTGACGCTGGCCACCGGAAAGCTGACGGCCACCCTCGCCTATCTGCCGATCCAGCCCGTTGGGATCCCGGTTGGTAAAGTTGGTGACACCCGCCCGCTTGGCGGCGCGTAAGACTCTCACATCATCCACCAGCGGATTACCCAGCATGATGTTGTCCCGCACCGAGCCAAAGAAAAGAATGACATCTTGCGGGACACAACCGATATTGCGGCGGATCACCGCAGGTGGCAGTTGATCGAGTTCAAAACCGTCGATACGTACCGAGCCATCGGTCGGTCGATACAACCCCATCAACAGCTTCTCGAGGGTCGTTTTACCCGCCCCAATCCGGCCGATAATCGCCACCTTTTCGCCCGGCTGAATGCGCAAATTGATATTGTGCAGGGTGCTGGTTTCCATTCCCGGATATTTGAAGGAGACATTTTCAAATTCAATGCGACCGGCAATCACCGGATGATGGATATATTGCTTGCCCTCCTCCTGCTCTCCCGGGGTTTGCATGATTTTTTCCAGAATATCCAGTGCTGACTTGGCCTGGTTATAACGGGTCGACAACACGGAGAGTTGCACCATGGGCGCAATGGCGCGGCTGGAGAGCATCACGGCGGCAATCATGCCCCCCATGGTGACCAAACCTTCGGAGATCTGGTAAACACCGACGATCACCAGACCGACCGTCACCACCTGCTGGATATAGCTGGCCAGCGAGGACATGGAGTTGGTAATGCGGCGGGTCTGTACGCCCCAGGTGGAAATATGGGAGACGGCCTGCTCCCAGCGATGCTGGAACATGCTCTCCGCGCCGAAAATCTTGACGGTTTCCAGCCCGGAAATACTTTCAATCAGGTTGGCGTTCTTCTGGGACGCAAGGCGTGACCCCTCTTCGATGGACTGCTTGAGGGGCTCTTGAATATAGAAGCTGTAGGCGATGAGGATCAGCATGGCGACGATGGGAACCACCACCATTACGCCTGCAAACATCCAGATAATAAAAAGGAAGAAGACGGCAAAGGGCAGATCGATAAGAGTAGAAACCGTTGCGGAGGTGAAAAACTCCCGCACCGATTCAAATTCCTGCAGATGTTTTGCGAACGCGCCAGTGGAAGCGGGACGAGACTCCATCCTCATGCCCATCACCTTGGCGAAAATTTTGGCGGACAGCAGCACATCAGACTTTTTACCGGCAATGTCGATAAAGTAACTGCGCAACTGCCGCATCACAAAATCGAAGGTAAAGACCACCATGGCCCCGACAGCCAGCACCCAGAGCGAATCAAACGCCAGATTGGGCACAATCTTGTCATAGACGTTCATGGTGAAAAGAGGGCTGGCGATGGCAAACAGGTTGATCAGAATGGAGGCGATCAGCACATCGCGATAGATGCCGCGGGATTCGAACAAGGTGCTCCAGAACCAGTGTCCATCACGGGTTTCAAGCACCTTGGGCGAGCGTTCGTCAAACTTGAACTGCTTCTTTACATAGAAGAGGCGCCCCAGATACTCATCACCCAACTGGGCTGCGGTCAGCCATTGCGCGGCATCACCGGCCTGCGGGAAAATCACTTTCCCCTGGCTGCGATCTTCGTTCCACTCCAGCAATATACAGGCGCCACCACTGCGCATCTGCAATACACAAGGCAGCAGCAAGGGAGAGATATCAGCCAGTGGCTGGATCACTTCACGGGCGGATAACCCGCCCCGCTCGGCAGCACGGCAAAAGAGTGCGGTAGTCAGGCGTCCGGAGACCAGTGGCAACCCGGTCGTCAGGGCATCCTGACTGTTGGGCACACCATAAAAACGGGTCAAGAAGACCAGACACTCCAATAACTCATCAATACGACTTGTTTCTGCTTGCATAGCATCCTGTCACTGCATAAATGAGGTAGATAAGAGCGTTCATCGCTCCTATTTCCCTGCTATAGCCACGCTAAAACCAAGTGGCCTTCCCGCTGATGAGACTGATCAGGGGATAAACCTGTCCAGATAGATCGCGACACTCATCCCCAATTTCCCGGCACAGCAGCAATGGCGGCATGATTCGTTATTGGTAAAAATAATCGGCTCATCAACACCATGCTAACACTGCAATCAGGGTGAATGTCGGAGTTAATTGATAATGACATTTATTATGGTGCACCACTATATCAACCGGCACGTACCAAAACTATAGTTTAGGGTATGAAGTTTTTTATATAACCCTATGTTTTACGTGAAAATAATAATCTGGTGCTCAATTATAGGTCAGGAAGTATGAAGGGTCTGCCCAACGCGTGACCTTGCGGGCCATTCAATGAGAGTGCTTTGGCAATATCCGCCATGGCAGTCCAGCGGTTTTCACACCAGGCTGGCGCCAACAGAGTCGGACGGCGCGCGGAGGCCGAAATCCGGTGATACACCACCTCGGGCGGCGTGTGCTGGATCATGGCAACGGCCGCTTCCACATACTGCTCCAGCGTCAATACCTCAAGCCGACCCGCCTGCCACGCTTTGCCAAGAGTACTACCCTCAACCACATGAAGCGGATGCAACTTGATCCCCTCAACACCGGTCTCAACGATGCGATGCAGGGTATCGAGGCTGTCCATCGGCACTTCGCCTGGCAGGCCGACGATCAGATGAGCACATACCTTGATGCCGCGCTGATGGGCACGTCTTACTGCATCCTCATAGGCGGCATAACCATGGCCGCGGTTGATCCGTTGCAGGGTCTTGTCATTAGCACTTTGCAGCCCGAGCTCCAGCCACACCTCGTAACCCCGGGCCTGATAGCCCGCCAACAGATCCAGCACCGCATCCGGCACGCAATCGGGACGAGTGCCCACACAGAGCCCCACCATATCGCTCACTGACAGCGCCTCTTCATACATCCGCTGCAGATATTCGACTTCGGCATAGGTACTGGTATAGGCCTGAAAGTAGGCAAGATAGCGCTTGGCACGGGTGACTTCGTCCCGGCGAGCCAGCAGCTGTTGCACCACAGAGAGTTGCTGAGCCGACTCGTCAGCAAAAGAGGATACGTTGCAGAAGGTGCAGCCACCACGGCCCAGGGTGCCGTCACGGTTCGGGCAGGTGAAGGCCCCGTGGATGGAGAGTTTGTGGATCTTCTGACCATGACGCTGCTTGAGATCCTGACCGAATGTATTGACGAGTTCGTGTAACTGCATGACACCTCCGCTAAAGGAGCGCCATTGTACGAGCTTGCGCAAAACAGGGGCTGAGCTGGATCAAGCTAGCGGAGAGGGTAAAACATATAAATACCCGACCAATTTTGAATAAATATAGAGAAAAAGCGCAAAAAAAGGATTTTTACAGTTCTTTGACGATTCAAACAGTAAACATCCATATGAAAATGAGACCTGATAACCCACTGTTGAACAATGAAAAATTCAAAGAGACCCGACAGCACACAATTGCAAGCATGGGATATTGAAAATGTGATCCCTTCCGCTGTCGGCCACATCGGGTTGGTAAAATTACTACATTCGCCCATCGTCGCCGAGCGCACCATTGAGCCCGCCAATGGCGATATATTTAACCAACAAAATCAAACTACACAGAATAAACACTCCATAACTGCGAGCGAATCCCCCTAACCCGACATTTTGTTATGCGAATGTAACCATGAAGACAAACCTGACCTGCGATTGACCTCGCCAGAAAATCCCATTAGTTTGGAGATTCGCCACGTCAGGCAGACGGAACCACAAGAGCCAATCGCAATTTATGCAGTCAGGTGATGACTGTGCGATACAAGGCCGAGCAAGGGAGAAATGCAATGTCACTATATGATCCAAAGCTGGAGAGGGATAACTGTGGCTTCGGCCTGTTGGCCCACATGGAAGGGGAAGCCAGCCACAAGCTTGTCCGTCTCGCGATGTCAGCATTGGCTCGCATGCAGCACCGCGGCGGGATCTCCGCCGATGGCAAGACCGGCGATGGTTGCGGTCTGCTGCTGCAAAAACCGGACAGCTTCTTCAGAGCTGTCGCCGAGGAGAAGGGATGGCACCTTGGCCGCAACTATGCGGTCGGCATGCTGTTTCTCAACCCTGACCCCGTATTGGCCCAGCAGACCCGCGACATCATCGACGAAGAGCTGGAAAAAGAGACCCTGAGTCTGGTCGGCTGGCGCAAGGTGCCTGTCGATACCAACGTACTGGGTACTATCGCCAAAGCCTCCCTGCCCAGCATTGAACAGGTTTTTGTCAACGCCCCGCCCGGCTGGGTCGACAAGGATCTCGAGCGCCGTCTCTATATCGTGCGTCGCCGCATCGAAAAGCGCGTCAACGATGACTACTTCTACGTGGTCAGCCTCTCCAACCTGGTCACCGTCTATAAAGGGTTGTGCATGCCGGTGGACTTGCCGCGCTTCTATCTGGATCTCGCCGACATCCGTATGCAGGCGGCCATCTGCGTCTTCCACCAGCGTTTCTCCACCAATACCAGCCCGCGCTGGCCGCTGGCCCAGCCGTTCCGCTATCTGGCCCACAACGGCGAGATCAACACCATCGCCGGCAACCGCCAGTGGGCCAAAGCGCGCAGCTACAAATTTGCGACGCCGCTGATCCCCGATTTGCAGGAAGCGGCCCCCTTCGTCAACACCACGGGGTCAGATTCCTCCAGCCTCGACAACATGCTGGATCTCTTCCTCGCCGGTGGTATGGACCTGTTCCGCGCCATGCGCCTGTTGATCCCGCCTGCATGGCAAAAGCACCCGAACATGGATGATGACCTGCGCGCCTTCTACGACTTCAACTCCATGCACATGGAGCCGTGGGACGGCCCGGCCGGTATCGTCATGACCGACGGTCGCTACGCCACCTGCGCACTAGATCGCAACGGTCTGCGTCCGGCCCGCTACGTCATCACCAAGGACAAGTTCATCACCCTCGCCTCCGAGGTCGGCACCTGGGACTATACCCCGGACGAAGTGCTGGAGAAGGGCCGGGTCGGCCCTGGCGAGCTGTTCGTGGTGGATACCAGCAACGGCAAGGTGTGGACCAGCTTCGAGATCGATGACGATCTCAAGACCCGCCACATCTACAAACAGTGGATGGATAAACATTGCCGCCGACTGGTCCCCTTCGAGCAGATGGACGACAGCCAGACCGGTAGCCGCGAGTTCTCCGATGACCAGCTGAAAACCTATCAGAAGCTGTTTGGCTACTCCTTCGAGGAGCTGGATCAGATCATCCGGGTTCTCGGTGAAAATGGTCAGGAGGCGGTGGGCTCCATGGGGGATGATACCCCGATGGCGGTGCTCTCCTCCGGCCCGCGTACCCTCTATGACTACTTCCGCCAGATGTTTGCCCAGGTGACCAACCCGCCCATCGATCCACTGCGTGAGAACCACGTGATGTCGCTCGCCACCTGTATCGGTCGCGAGCAGAACGTCTTCAACGAGACCTTCGGCCACGCCCACCGGGTGCTGTTCCAGTCGCCGATCCTGCTCTACTCCGACTTCCACCAGCTACTGGCACTGGAAGGTGAGTACTACCGTCATCAGGTGATCAGCCTCAACTTCAAGCCCGAAGAGGGGCTGGAAGCGGCCATCTTGCGCATCTGCGAGGAGGCCAAAACCGCCGCCAGGAGTGGCACCGTACTGCTGGTGCTGTCGGATCGCGATATCAGCGCCGATACCCTGCCGATCCCGGCCGCCATGGCGGTGGGTGCAGTGCAGCGCACCCTGGTGGACAACAACCTGCGCTGCGACGCCAACATTCTGGTGGAGACTGCAAGCTGCCGCGATCCGCACCACTTCTCGGTGCTGCTGGGCTTTGGCGCGACCGCCATCTACCCCTATCTCGCCTACGAAACCCTGGCCAAACAGGTTGAAGAGGGCGTGCTCACCATGTCCCTGCGCCAGGCCATGGTCAACTACCGCAACGGCATCAACAAGGGGCTCTACAAGGTGATGTCCAAGATGGGCATCAGCACGGTCGCCAGCTACCGCTGCTCCCAGCTGTTTGAGGCAGTGGGTCTGGCCAAGTCGGTGGTCGATACCTGCTTCCGCGGCGTATCGAGCCGTATTCAGGGTGCCGATTTTGCCGACATCCAGCAGGATCAGCACAATCTGGCCCGTCAGGCATGGCTGGTGCGCAAGCCCCTCCCCCACGGCGGCCTGCTCAAGTTCGTCCACGGCGGCGAGTACCACACCTACAACCCGGATGTGGTGCAGACCCTGCAAACCGCGGTGCGCTCCGGCAACTATGCCGATTACAAAGAGTACGCCCGTCTGGTGAACGAGCGCCCGGTTGCCACCCTGCGCGATCTGCTGGCGCTGAAGAAAGTCGACAATCCGGTCGCGCTGGATCAGGTTGAGCCGGCCGACAAGCTGTTCCCCCGCTTTGACTCCGCGGCCATGTCCATCGGCGCCCTCGGCCCTGAGGCCCACGAGGCGCTGGCTGTTGCCATGAACCGCCTCGGCGGTCAGAGCAACTCCGGCGAAGGTGGCGAAGATCCCAAGCGCTTCGGTACCGAGAAGAACTCCCGCATCAAGCAGGTGGCTTCCGGCCGCTTTGGCGTCACCCCCCACTACCTGATGAACGCCGATGTGGTGCAGATCAAGGTGGCTCAGGGGGCCAAGCCCGGCGAAGGTGGCCAGCTGCCCGGCGACAAGGTCACCGCCCAGATCGCCCAGCTGCGTTATTCCGTGCCCGGCGTGACCCTGATCTCGCCGCCGCCGCACCACGACATCTACTCCATCGAGGATCTGGCCCAGCTCATCTTCGACATCAAGCAGATCAACCCAAGCTGTCTGGTGTCGGTGAAACTGGTCTCCGAACCCGGCGTCGGCACCATTGCCTGCGGCGTGGCCAAGGCCTATGCCGACTTCATCACCATCTCTGGTTATGACGGCGGCACTGGCGCGAGCCCCCTCACCTCGGTCAAATATGCCGGCTCCCCGTGGGAACTGGGTCTGGCTGAAACCCAACAGGCGCTGGTCGCCAACGGTCTGCGCCACAAGGTGCGGCTGCAGGTGGACGGTGGTCTCAAGACGGGTCTGGACATCATCAAGGCGGCCATCCTCGGCGCCGAGAGCTTCGGTTTTGGCACCGGCCCCATGGTGGCGCTCGGTTGCAAATACCTGCGGATCTGCCACCTGAACAACTGCGCCACCGGCGTTGCCACTCAGGATGAGAAGCTGCGTCGCGAGCACTTCACCGGCCTGCCGGAGATGGTGATGAACTACTTCAAGTTCATCGCCGAAGAGACCCGCGAGCTGATGGCCCAGCTCGGCGTCACCCAGTTGACCGACCTGATTGGCCGCACCGATCTGCTGGAGGCCCTGCCCGGCCTCACCGCCCGGCAGGCCAAGCTGGATCTCTCCGGCATTCTGGCCCGTCCGGTGGCACCGGCAGGTTCCAGCCTGTTCAGCCAGCAGCACAACCCCACCTTCGACAAGGGGCCGCTCAACCTGAAAATGGTGGAAGATCTGCTGGAAGCGGTGGAAACCTCAAGCGGCGGCGAGTTCCGCTACGACATTCGCAACACCGACCGCTCGGTGGGTGCGCGCCTCTCGGGCGAGATCGTCAAACGTCACGGCAACCAGGGGATGGCGGCCGATCCGGTCAAAGTGCACTTCAACGGCACCGCAGGCCAGAGCTTCGGCGTCTGGAACGCAGGTGGCCTTGAGATGATCCTCACCGGTGATGCCAACGACTACGTGGGCAAGGGGATGACCGGCGGCAAGCTGGTGATCAAGCCCCATGTCGGCGTGGCGTTCAAATCCCATGAAGCAGCCATCATCGGCAACACCTGCCTCTACGGCGCCACCGGCGGCAAACTCTACGCCGCAGGCACTGCCGGCGAGCGTTTCGCGGTGCGCAACTCAGGTGCCCTGGCGGTAGTCGAGGGGATTGGCGACAACGGTTGTGAATATATGACCGGCGGCATCGTCACCGTGCTCGGTCAGACTGGCGTCAACTTCGCGGCAGGCATGACCGGCGGCTTTGCCTACGTGCTCGACGAGTGCGGCAACTTCGCCAAGCGCACCAACCCCGAGCTGGTGGAACTGCTGGATGTGGCGGATCTCGCCATCCATCAGGAGCACCTGCGCGGCATCATCACGGCGCACCTCAATGAGACCGGCAGCTCGCGCGCCGAGGAGATCCTGGCCAACTTCGACTCCTATGTGCCCAAGTTCAGGCTGATCAAACCCAAGTCCAGCGACGTGAAATCGCTGCTGGGTCACACCAGCCGTTCCAGTGCAGAACTCAGAATCCAGGCGCAATAAGGAGGGAACCCTATGAGCCAGAACGTATTTCAGTTTATCGATGTCCAGCGGGTCGACCCGCCCAAGAAGCCGCTCAAGATCCGCAAAATCCAGTTTGTGGAGATCTACGAGTCCTTCAATCAGCCGCAGGTACAGATGCAGGCGGATCGCTGCCTCGAGTGCGGCAACCCCTATTGCGAGTGGAAGTGTCCGGTCCACAACTACATCCCCAACTGGCTGAAACTGGCCAAAGAGGGGCGCATTCTGGAGGCGGTGGAGCTCTCCCACCAGACCAACAGCCTGCCGGAAGTGTGCGGTCGGGTCTGCCCGCAGGATCGCCTCTGCGAGGGCTCCTGCACCCTCAACGATCGCTTCGGCGCGGTGACCATCGGCAACATCGAAAAATACATCACCGACAAGGCATTCGAGATGGGCTGGAAGCCGGATCTCTCGAACGTGGTCAAGACCGGCAAGCGGGTCGCCGTCATCGGCGCCGGCCCTGCGGGTCTTGCCTGTGCCGATGTGCTGGCACGCAATGGCGTTACCCCTGTGGTGTTTGACAAATATCCGGAGATCGGTGGCCTGCTTACCTTCGGCATCCCCTCCTTCAAGCTGGAAAAAGAGGTGATGCAGCGTCGCCGCGAGATATTCCAGGGGATGGGTGTGGAGTTTCGTCTCGAGACCGAAGTTGGCAAGGACATCACCTTCGCCGATCTGCTCGGCGAGTTCGATGCGGTCTTCCTCGGGGTCGGCACCTACAAATACATGAAGGGCGGCTTTGCCAACGAAGAGGCGCCGGGAGTCTATGACGCCCTGCCCTACCTCATCGCCAACGCCAACCGGTTGCTGGGGTTCGAGAAGGCGCAAGCCGACTACATCGACTTCGCCGGCAAGCAGGTGGTGGTGCTGGGCGGCGGCGATACCGCCATGGACTGTGTACGTACCGCCATCCGTCAGGGAGCTGACAAGGTGATCTGCGCCTATCGTCGCGACGAGGAGAACATGCCGGGCTCCAAGCGGGAGGTGAAAAACGCCCGCGAAGAGGGGGTTGAGTTTATGTTCAACCTGCAGCCGGTGGCAGTCGAACTGGATGCCAGCGGTCGCGCCGTCGGCATCAAGGTGGTGAGCACCGAGCTGGGTGAACCCGATGCCAATGGCCGCCGCAATCCGGTGGTCATCGAGGGCTCAGAGCAGGTGTTGGCCGCCGATGCGGTGGTGATGGCGTTTGGCTTCCAGCCCAACCCCCAGCCCTGGATGGCGGAGTTCGGCATCGAGCTCGACAACCGGGATCGCATCAAGGCCCGCGAGCAGGCGGAATACGCCTTCCAGACCAGCAATCCCAAGGTGTTCGCCGGTGGCGATGCGGTACGTGGCTCCGATCTGGTGGTGACCGCCATCTACGAAGGGCGCAAGGCAGCCGAAGGGATCATGGACTATCTGGCGGTCTAATCCGACCGGCCAAGGCCATGATGAGCTTTCACAATCAGCCCCGCCAATGCGGGGCTGATTTTTTGTAGCTACCCCTACAAACGCACCACCAGCCACTCCCCCTTGCCGACCGGCACCAGCGAGGTGGTAAAAGCCGGATCCTGCCCGACCTCGTTCATCCACTCCACCATCTCGCTGCGATGGGAGATGGCGTTATCGACCACCAGCAAGCCACGGGGTGCCAGCAGGCGGCGGATCTGCGGCCACCATGCCCGGTAGTGCTGACGATCCGAATCGAGGAAGATGAGCTGATAGCCGCCTTGCGGCAAGGTCGGTAACAGCTCGCCTGCATCCCCTGCCAGCAAGGTTACCCAGGGGGCCAGCCCTGCCCTCTGAAAGTTGTCATGGGCCAGCACGCGCTTATCCTCATCCAGCTCAATGGTGGTAACGTGCCCCTCCAGCCGACGCACAGCTTCTGCCAGCCAGAGTGTGGAGTAACCATTGGAGGTGCCGATCTCCAGCACCGCCTGCGCCCCACGGGTCTGCACCAATACTGACAGCAACTCCCCCGTGTCGCGGGTGATATTGAGCAGCTTGCGGTGGCGTGCCTGCTGCATGCTGTCATTGCGCTCGCCAAGCTGCTCCAGCTGGCGTTTTAACTGTTCCAGTTCCATTGATATCCCTCTCGTCCTTGCCCAAAACCGTTAGCCCACACCTCCAAGCTTGGCATTTGGGAGTCAAATGATTGCTTTCAACCGCCATTCACACCACAAAGGATGAGAAAAGGACAACCATATGAGGCAGAATTTGTGACGTCTATCTGTTACACTTCGCGCCCGCCATTTTCCGGCTCACTCTCTGACTTGATGTCAGGCGCAGCCGTCGGTGGTTACAACCTCCGTCTCGCTCATGCCGAGCTAACCAAGCCAAACACAGCCCAGCTGGAACACAGGAACCCATTATGAGATTTGAATCGTTCGATTTTGCCCCCGAGATTTTGCGTGCTGTCTCAGATTGCGGTTATCAGGAGATGACCCCTGTGCAGCAACAGGCGATCCCGGCCATTCGCCGTGGCCGCGATGTGCTGGCCAGCGCCCAGACCGGTACCGGCAAGACCGCCGCCTTCGCCCTGCCCATCTTGCAGCGTCTGGTAGACAATCCGGCGCCGGTCCAGCCTTCCAACGCCCGGGTGCTGATCCTGACCCCGACCCGCGAGCTGGCGGCTCAGGTGGCGAGCAACATCAATGACTTCGCCAAGTATCTCGATATCACCACCATCACCATCGTCGGCGGTGGCAAGCAGGACGTGCAGGCCAAGAAGCTCAAAGCGGGCGCTCACATCATTGTGGCCACCCCGGGCCGTCTGCTGGAGCACCTCACCGCCTGCAACCTCAGCCTCTCCGGCGTCGAGTGTTTGGTGATGGATGAAGCGGATCGCATCCTCGACATGGGCTTCAGTGCCGATGTGCAGAAGATCCTGCAAGCGGTCAACAAGACCCGTCAAAACCTGCTCTTCTCCGCCACCTTCTCCGACGCGGTGAAGAAGCTGGCCAACCTGATGCTGGACAGACCGCAGATCGTCAGCGTCAACAAGCAGAACTCCACCGCCGACACCGTCAGCCACACCGTCTATCCGGTCGAGCAGAAGCGCAAGCGCGAGCTGCTCTCAGAGCTGATTGGCAAACAGAACTGGCAGCAGGTGCTGGTGTTCGCCAGTACCCGCGAGAGCTGTGATGTGCTGGTCGAGGAGCTGAACCTCGACGGCATCAAGTCCGCCGTGGTCCATGGCGAGAAGGCCCAGGGCAACCGTCGCCGCGCCCTGCGCGAATTCATGGAAGGCAAGGTACGGGTACTGGTCGCCACCGAAGTGGCCGCCCGTGGTCTGGACATTCCGGATCTGGAATACGTGGTCAACTATGATCTGCCGTTCCTGGCGGAAGATTACGTGCACCGCATCGGCCGTACCGGTCGTGCCGGCAAGCGCGGCATGGCCATTTCCTTCGTCAGCCGTGAAGAGGAGCGAACCCTGCTGGAGATCGAGGCCCTGATCGGCCAGAAGATCCGCCGCATCATGATGCCGGGCTATGAGGTGAGCAGCCGTGACGAGCTGATCAAGCAGTTGCAGGAGCGTCGCCGCTTCGGCAAGCGCCCGCAGCGTGAAGATAACGCCGTAGCCCAGGTGATGGCCGAAGCCAAGCTGCAGGGTCAGCGCCTCAAGCGTCTGGCCGCCGCCAAGAAGCCCCGTCAGCCGAAATAAGGCGGGCAGTTGCTCTATTGAACCGCAAAGGCGCCACTGGCGCCTTTGCCATCTCTGTCATCGGTGTTGACCTGTGGTGGTCAACTCAAGGATTGCTTATGACCTCTCCGACCTACAATCAGGCCCTGCTCGAGATGGCCACTCAAAGCTTGGCCGAACTGGCCCGCACCGCCGAGCAAAAGACGGGCAAGCGCACTCCGGCGCAAGAGAGCCACTTTCTCTGCGCCTGGATGGCCGACTCCCTCAAGGAGAAGCGCTTCTCCCGTCTGGTGATGGAAGATTTGAAAGCTTGGGTGCAGCTTGGCCGCACTCTGGGTGCGGGCGCCGATCTCAAGGGATTGCTGGAGCGCATCGCCTTCCAGTACCAGTGCGCCATGACCAACCCGCAACAACTGGGGGCCAAGCTGGCAGCCCTGCTGGATGAGCTGGCAACGGCAGGCTGGCTGGTGCTGACCGAGAGCGAGGTGAACGCCAAGCTGCGCCTGCAATCGGGCGGTCAGCCGAGTCTGGTAGTAAGCCATAGCGAATATGAAGGCCATATCGAGGACGGTGAGCTTGTCAAACCCCTCACCCTCTATGTGCGCGGTGACGAGAAGGTGCTGGCCGAGGCGGCCTTCAAGCACGGCCTGCTGCTGAGCCAGGGCAACAAGAAGACCACCCTGGTCAAACACCACAAAGCCTACCGGCTGATGCCGGACAACGCCCAACCGGCGCTGGCACTGCTGAGCGAGGCTCGCCAGAGCGCCTGATCCCGCCAGTGTGCTGCAATAAAAACGGCAGACCCTTGCGCAGGATCTGCCGTTTTTTATTGTTCGATGTTTGGTGATGAGGTTGGGTAGTCGTTTAGCGGATCTTGAACCCAATCTGGCCCGGTGCACACCACTCGAACATCACCTCCTCGCTCTTGCCGCAGCAGCTGCCGCCACATACCCGGCTCTCGCGCTTGATGACCCGCCCCTTGCGCATCCAGACGCCGAGCATGGCCTCCACCGCATCTTCCGAGGTGTGGAAGTGGCGAGCCAGATCACGCCGGCTCACCTTCTGCTGCGCGGCGAGGTAATCCCCCAGCTCGCGCAGGATCATAAGGTCACCACCTTGCGGGCGACGATGTCACCGTGACGACGACCGGCCCACCAGAGCAGTACCAGAGAGAGGCCATAGCTGACGATCCAGAACAGGCTCTGCTCCGGGTGAGCGGCGAAGGTCGCCACCTGATAGAAGAGGGTGGCGCACATAAAGGCCATATAGTTGCACCATACCGCCGTCATCAGCGCCCACTGACGACCGGTTTCCCGCACCAGCGCGCCCATGGCGGCGGCGCAAGGCATGTAGAGCAGCACGAACAAGAGGTAAGCAAAGGCACCGGCCGCCCCGTCGAAGTGGGTCTGCATATTGCCGTAGGTGGAGACATCCACCTCCTGCGCCTCGGCGGCAGCTTTCTGGTCGTCGAGGTTGCCAACATCAAGCCCCATGGGGTCGCTCGGGTTGATCTCCGCCAGATTGGCCGCCACGGCATCGATCGCCTCGTGGAAACTGGCCACCAGCGAGAACTCGCTCTCCTCCTCTGCATCACCACCACCGGCGTAGAGGCTGTTGAGGGTCCCGACCACCGCCTCTTTGGCGAAGATACCGGTGACGATACCGACCGTGGCCTGCCAGTTGTCATCGCGTACACCGATGGGGTGCAGCACCGGGGTCACCGCCTGGCTTATCTTGCTCAGGACCGAGCTCTCCTGCTCCTGATGGCCGAAGCTGCCATCGGTACCCAGGGAGTTAAGCACGCTCAGCACAGCAACCACCAGCACGATGGTTTTACCTGCGCCAAAGACGAAGGATTTGAGCTTCTGCCAGGTCTTGATGGCAACGTTGACCGGACGCGGCCACTCGTAATCCGGCATCTCCATCAGCATGGAGTCGCTCTTGCCCGGCAGCAGGGTGCTACGCAGCAACAGGCCGGTGAGCACCGCCACCAGAATGCCGATGAGGTAGAGACCGAACACCAGGTTCTGGCCAGACTCGGGGAAGAAAGCCACCGCAAACAGGGCGTAAACCGGCAGACGGGCACCGCACGACATGAAGGGCGCCATGGCGGAGGTCATCAGCCGCTCCCGCTCGGAGTTGAGGGTGCGGGTTGCCATCACCGAGGGCACGGTACAGCCAAAGCCCATCAGCATGGGGACGAACGCCTTGCCCGGCAGGCCGAGGCGGCGCATCAGGGCATCCACCACGAAGGCGGCGCGGGCCAGATAACCGGAGCTCTCCAGCACCGCGAGGAACAGATAGAGGCAGCCAATCACCGGAATAAAGGTGGCCACCGTCTGCAAGCCAACGCCAAAGCCGTCCGCCAGAATGGCGCCCAGCCATTCTGGGGCATTGACCAGCCCCAGCAGGTGGTGCACCCCATCGACAAACAGGGCGCCGCCCATGATGTCGAAGAAGTCGATAAAGGCGCTGCCGACGTTGATGGCAAACAGGAACATCAGGTACATGACAAACAGAAAGAAGGGGATGCCAATCCAGCGATTGAGCAGCACCCGATCCAGCCACTCGCTCTGGGCCTCGGTGAGCTTGCCCTTCTGCTGACGCGCCTGTTGTACCCACTGATAGATATGGCCGTAGCGAATATCCGCCAGCTGCAGGTCGATATCCTGTCCCTGATGGGCGCGAGCCACTACATTGGCGGCGGCCGCCTGCTGACCGGGCAGCAGGGTCTCCTGCATCACCGCATCCTCTTCCAGCAGGCGCAGGGCGCGACCACGGGCAGTAAGGTGATGCGGGGCGAGCAGGGTCTCCAGCTCCGCCAGATCGGTTTCAAGCGCGTGGCCGTAATCGAGCTGCAAGGCGGCTTGCGGCTGACCGATAAACTGCCGGATCTGCTGCTTGAAGGCGGCAACCTGCTTGCTGTTGTGGGCAGAGAGGGCCACCACCGGGCAACCGAGGGATTTGCCGAGCTTGCTCTCGTCGATGACGATGCGGCGCTTTTGCAGGATATCCAGCTTGTTGAGCACCACCACCATGGGCAGGCCCAGTTCGCGCAGTTGCAGCGTGAGGTAGAGGGAGCGCTCCAGATTGGCGGCGTCGATGACGTTGAGCAGCAGGTCGGGTTGTTGGCCCTGGGCAAAGCGGCTGGCGATCTGCTCGTCCAGACTGCCATCCTGACTGGCCAGGCTATAGATGCCGGGCAGATCCATCAGCTTGAAGTGATGTTCACCCGCGCTGAACTCACCCATCTTCTTGTCGACGGTGACACCACTCCAGTTGCCTACCTGCTGGCGGGCGCCGGTCAGGGCGTTGAACAGGGAGGTCTTGCCGCTATTGGGGTTACCTACCGTTACCAGGGAATAATTCATACCAGCTCTACCTCTATTTTCTTCTGAGCCCGCCGCCTGCGTGTGGCAAGCTGCTTTGCAGGTTCGACTTCTTGTCTATGAACCGCTCACGGTGACTTTCTTGACCGGAGCGGTAGCCGAACAGGGGGTTATACCGGCTCGACTTCTATTTGCTGGGCCAGACTCTTTTGCATGGAGAGACAGATCCCCTGGCACTGGATCTGGAGCGGGTCCCCCAGGGGGGCGGAGCGCAGATAGATGACTTCAGTCTGGGGCAACAGACCCATCACCATCAGTTTGCGGCGCAGCGGCCGGGCGAGCTGATTCATATTCTTGATGCGAGCACTCTGTCCCGGTGACAACTGCGTGAGTACCATGACTGACTCCTGAAGTTAAACAATAATAATTCGCTTTTACTTGGGGCATTATAAGCTGTGTCTTCAACTTTTATTTGAGTAAAATCAAACTCCGCTTAGCTAACCCATAAAGTATTGCCATGAGTCACGACAACAACAGCCGCCTCGTTTACAGCACAGATGGCGGCATGATCAAGGAGCAGAGCGCTCCCCAATCCGCCTCCCCCTTCCCCACCGACGGCACCGTGCGCATTCGCCGCGAGACCAAGGGGCGCAAAGGTGCCGGGGTGATCACCATTCATGGCGTACCCGCCGATCAGCAAAAATCCCTGGCCACCCTGCTCAAGAAAAAGTGCGGCACCGGTGGTGGTATCAAGGAGGGAGTGATCGAGATCCAGGGGGATAAACGGGACCTGATCAAAACCGAGCTAGAGAAAGCCGGTTTCAGCGTCAAGCTGGTGGGTGGCTGATCCCCTTGTCACTCATGCGGTTTTTCCCTAGAATGCCCGCTCCCATCGAGGGGGAGTAGTCTCGCACGCCGGTGCCATCCATTGCATGAATATCGGTTTGCGACCCTGATCAACATACTTGGTGCCAAATCACCATGGTCAGGGTGATCCATGCCAGCCATGGATTTGACAAGACCTTTGACGGGCCAGTGCCAATACCGGGGACGGATGGCGCAGGCTTGTCTTTGGTTTATAACAATTCCGTCCCCCGGTCATTTTTATGGAAGCTTTGTTAACCTCAACCCTCAGCGTTGCCATTGCCGAAATCGGTGATAAAACCCAGCTGTTGGCGTTGCTGCTCATCTGCCGTTTTCGCAAGCCCTGGCCCATCATCGCCGGCATGCTGGCGGCTACCTTGCTCAACCATGCGGGCGCTGCCTGGATTGGCGAGTTCATCAGCCGCTGGCTCGATCCCAAGATAATGACCTGGCTGGTCGCCATCGCCTTTATCGCCATGGCTATCTGGATTTTGGTGCCGGACAAGATGGATGACGAGGAGAGCCCGCTGGATAAATACGGCCCCTTTATGGCCACCTTCGTACTCTTCTTTATTGCCGAGATCGGCGACAAGACCCAGATCGCCACCGTGCTGCTGGCCGCCAAATATGACTCGCTGGTACAGGTCATTACCGGCACCACCCTCGGCATGATGCTGGCCAACGTGCCTGTGGTGCTGATCGGCAAGCTGGGGGCGGACAAGCTGCCGCTCAAGGGGATCCGCATCGCCTGCGCCATCCTCTTCGTCGGCCTCGGGGTGAGCACCCTGATCTTTGCCTGATCGCCTTTTCCGCTGCTCAAGCCCTCCCCTGTGGAGGGCTTTTTTGTTTGCTGCTGTGTCTATTGCGTAACCCGCTGTCGCAACCACCAGCCTTACAGCCAAGGGGCAGTGCACGGTTGCGGGTGCCTCATGCCATAATGGGGCAAACCTCGTGGAGTCCCCCCATGCACAACGTATCAAGAGAGACGCTTCTCGAATGGGTCAAACAGGGACGGCTGGCGCCAGAGAAGCTGGCGGACGCCCTGACCCTCGCCGATCTTCCCCCCTATCCGGCGCGCTGGCAGTGGCTATTTGACCGGCTGCTGCTCTGGCTCGGCGCCCTCTGTATCGGGGCTGGCCTCATCTTCTTCGTCGCCTTCAACTGGCAAGAGCTGGGCCGGGTCTCCCGCCTTGCGCTGCTGGAGGCACCGCTGCTCGCCATGCTGCTTCTGCTGTGGCGCAAACCGCTGGGGGATACCCCCCGTCAGGCGCTGCTGCTCGCCATCGCCCTCAATATCGGCGCCCTGCTGGCGCTGGTGGGTCAGACCTACCAGACCGGCGCCGATCCCTGGCAGCTGTTCGCCACCTGGGCGCTGATGCTGGTGCCGCTGGCGACATTTGGCCAAAGTCCCCTGCTCTGGACCTTGAGCTGGCTGCTCGGCCAGCTGGCGCTGGTGCTCTACTGGCGGCTCGGTTTGTTCACGTTCTTCTTTACCTTCGATGAAGAAGGATTGGGCTGGTGCCTTACCCTGCTCAACGCCACCCTCTGGGGTCTGCTTCTGCTGGCACCAGCCCGCTGGCGCCTGATGCCAAGCTGGCTGGCGGGCCTGGCTGCCGGTCTGGGAGCTACCCTGCTCACCCTGCTGGCGCTGTTTGATGCAGCCTCCCCGCTGGTGTGGCCGCTCTGGCTTGGCTGGCTCGCTGCGGCCTATGCTCTCTGGCATCACAGATTTATCGCCGGACTCGCCATGGGGTGCCTCAGTCTGATTGCCGTCATCCTCGCCACCCTTGGTAAATGGATGGAACCCGACATCAACGGCTTTTTGCTGCTGAGCCTGATCGCCATCGGTCTTTCGGTCACCGCCGCCCGCTGGCTACAACAACAACGGAGGTCTCATGAGTGACCTGACCCTTTGGCAAGTGCTGCAACAGGCCAATCTGGTGGAAGGGGAGATGCCCCGTGATACCCAACCCCACTGGTCAAGCCGCTTTCTGCTGGGGCTGGTGGGCTGGATTGCCGCCCTGTTCCTGCTCTTTTTCCTGTTTCTCACCTTCGAGCAGCTGACCCGCGAGGCCAACAGCGCCCTGCTGCTCGGGGCCGTGCTGCTGGCGGGGGCCTACGCCCTCAATCGCAGCCAAAGCGGCGATCTCTGGGATCAGTTCGTGCTGGCCCTTACCCTGGCGGCCGATGCCTGGCTGCTCTATGGCCTGCTCGATCAGCTGGATCTCCATCACGCCCTGCTCTGGTTCGGTCTGTGCCTGCTCTCCCTTGCCATCGCCGTGCTGTTCGATCACTGGCTGGTGCGGCTGTTTCACAGCGTGGCGGCGGCCCTGCTGCTCACCCTTGGCCTCGCTTGCCTCGGGCTGCAACTGCTGGCCCTGCCGCTGGTGATGGCGGCCATCACCTTCTGCTGGCTGCGGGCAGATAGGGATCCAGAGCGTCACCAGCTCTACCACTCCATCACGCTGGGGCTCGCCCTCTCCCTGCTGGTGCTGGGCCGTCTGCACCAACCGCTGTGGGATGGCGGCAGCTGCGTGCTGGACGAACTGGGGCTGTCCCGCCTGCCGCTCTGGCTCAATCCCCTGATCTGCGCCGCCCTGCTGCTGGCGGTGATGGTGAAACTCAAGATCCCCCTGCTGTTTGGCCTGCCGCTGGTGCTGATCAGCGCCATCATCCCCGGCATGGGGGCAGGCGCACTGGTGCTGATCCTCGGGTTTTATGCCGGCAGTTTAGGGCTGATGACACTCTCGGCCCTGCTGCTGCTCGGCTATGGCTCGCTCTATTACTACGATCTGGGGCTCACCCTGATGACCAAATCCTGGCTGCTGCTGGGCTCCGGCATCCTGCTGCTGGGTGCCCACCAGCTGCTCACCACCTTCGCGGCAAGGAGCGACTCATGAAACCCGTCACCCGACAGCTCGCCCTGTTGCTGAGCGGCCTCGCCATCCTGGCGGGCATCAATGCCACCGTCTGGCGCTATGAGCACGCCATGAGCAGCGGCGAAGTGGTGCTGCTGCGGCTCGCCCCGGTCGATCCCCGCTCCCTGATGCAGGGGGATTACATGCGGCTCAACTATGAAATTGCCCGCGAGCTGACCAGCCGCGACGCCAGAGCTACTCAAAACAAGGGCAGCGACACCCTGGTGATCCGCCTCGATGCCCATCAGGTAGCCACTCTGGTGGCTGATGGCAAACCGGATCGGCTCGCCAGCGATGAGCGGCTATTGCAGGTGCACCAGAGCGAGCGGCAGTGGCAGATCGGCCCCGATGCCTACTTCTTTGAAGAGGGCACGGGAGAGCAGTACGAGGCAGCCCGCTACGGCGAGTTCCGGTTGCAAGCGGATGGCAAGACCCTGCTGGTGGGGCTGCGGGATGAGGCCTACCAGCCCATCGGGCAGATCCGCGCCCGCTGGTAACGGCAGTGAGTGGCTATTTACTCTGTTCATGGTCACACTCAAGGGAAGGTTGATCGCTAAGGATGTTCCCAATGAGGATATGGCTGATCTGTCATCTGTTGCTGCTCTGCTGGGCCTCGACGGCCCGGGCTGATCTGGGCAAGCTCGAGTACCTCACCGAAGAGTACCCCCCCTACAACTACAGCGATCCGCAAGGCCAGCCCACCGGTCTTGCGGTCGATCTGCTGCAGATGATCTGGCAACACAGCAGCGTGACACCCCAGCCGGTGCGCATCCTGCCCTGGGCGCGGGGTTACTACTTGCTAACCCAGAAGCCCAACGTGGTGCTCTTCTCCACCGCCCGCACCCAGGCGCGGGAAGATCTCTTCAAGTGGGTATGCCCCATCGGCTACTCGGAGTACATACTGCTGGGCCGCAAAGCGCAGAACATCACCCTGACCGCCTTCGAACAGATGAGCCAGTACAAGATCAGCGCGGTGCGCTCGGACGCCGCCGAGCAACTGCTGCTCAACAACGGCATGGATGACAACAACATCATCCCGGCCAACCGCCTGTCTCAGGGGTTGAAGATGCTGCTCTCCGGCCGCGCCGACCTGCTCGCCACCAGCAAGCTGGCGGGATATGACGCCATCCGCGAACTGAAGCTCAATAGCGACGACTTCAACGTGGCCATGGTGCTGAGCGCAGAGCAGCTCTGCTACGCCTTCAGCCGTCAGGTGCCCGACAGCGAGATCACCCTCTTTCAGCAGGGCCTGACCCGCGCCCTCGCCTCGGAAGAGTTTCGCAAATTGCAGGCCAAATACCTGCCGGTGCGCTGAGCACTCACTCACCCGATGGGCAGCAGTTCGCTGCCCATTTTATTGATGAAAGATGCAATAGAGGTGGCTAGCTATTCCCGCCACAAGCAGTCAAACTGGGCTACATAGTTGATTGCGAAGGATCTTTCCCGTGCGGACATGGCACCTACCTCATCTGCTACTGCTCTTGTGGGCCACCTTCGCGCAGGCCGATCCGGGCAAACTCGAGTATCTGAGCGAAATCTCTCCCCCGTTTAATTTCAGCGACCAGCAAGGGATGCCGACCGGATTGTCGGTGGAGCTGATGCAGCTTATCTGGAAAGCGCGGGGCGTGTCGCCCCAGCCAATCCGCATTCTGCCGTGGGCCCGGGGCTACAACCTGCTGCAACAAAAACCCAATGTGGTGCTGTTTGCCACCGCACGCACCCCGCAGCGGGAAGCGCTTTTCAAGTGGGCCTGCCCCATCGATCACTCGGAATTTGTGCTGCTGGGGCGCAAGGCGGACAACATCACCCTAGGCTCCGTGGCCGAGATCAGCCGCTACAAGGTCGGCGTGGTGCGCTCTACCGTCTCCAAACAGCTGCTGCTCGAACGCGGTATCGATGAGCGCCAGCTGATGCTGGCCAACCGCCTCACCCAGGCGGCCAAAATGCTCACCTCAGGTCGCGCCGATCTGTTTGCGACCAACAAGCTGGCGGGCTATCAAACCCTGCAGCAGCTCGGCTTCAAGCCGGATGACTTTCATGTCGCCTTCGTGCTGGATGCCAGACCGCTCTGCTACGCCTTCAGCCGTCAGGTGCCTGACAGCGAGGTCGCCCTCTTTCAGCAGGCGCTGACCCAGGTCGTCGCCTCGGCGGATTTCTCGGCCCTGCAAGCCAAATACCTGCCACTGCGCTAACGCCCTGATCACCGCTGGCATAGGGTGCGTGATGGCGGCGTGCACCCGCGCTTTTTTGCCAAACATGCTCCGTCGCCTTGGCGAAATCGGCCAGCTTGGTCACACTTGAGCAGATATTCCCTTGATCAGGATGGCAAAAATGAAACCATGGATTGGATTGGCCGGGGCGCTGCTGGCCACCCTCGCACAGGCGAGTCCTGAGCTCGGCAAACTGCACTACATCACCGAAGAGTACAAACCCTACAACTACGCCGATGCCAGCGGTGCCCCCACCGGCCTCGCGGTCGAGCTGCTGCAACTGGTATGGAAAAAAACCAATACACCAGCGCAGCCCATCACCATCATGCCTTGGGCGCGCGGTTACTACCTGCTGACCCAAAAGCCCAATGCGGTGCTCTTCTCCACTGCCCGCACCCAGGCGCGGGATCCCCTGTTCAAGTGGGCCTGCCCCATCGGGTATGCCGAGATCGTGCTGGTGGGGCTGGCCGATCGCAATATCACCATCACCAAGCTCGACGATGCCAAGGCATTCAATATCGGCGCGGTGCGAGCCGATGTGGGGGAGCAACTGCTGCTCAACAACGGCTTTGACGAGACCAAACTGATGGCCGCCAACCGGCTGGCACAGGCGCTCAAGATGCTCACCTCCGGCCGGGTCGATCTGGTCTCCACCAACAAGACCACCATGGAGCAGCTGATCGTCGAGCAAAAACTCGATCCCGCCCGCTTCAAGGAGCAGTGGGTACTGAGCTCGGAGCAGTTCTGCTTCGCCTTCAGCCATCCGGTGAGCGACGAGCTGGTCAAGGAGTTCCAGACCGGCTTGACCCAGGTGCTGGCGAGCAGCGAATACCCGCTGCTGCACAGCAAATACTTCCCAACCCCCGCCGCCAAATAGCGGCGCCGCGTCGAGCACCAACAACAAGGGGCCCACCGCGGGCCCCTTCGCTTTTTTCCGTTTGCGCTCCCCTCCTTTACCGTTTGCACGCCTCTCGCGGCGTCACCCCACCGCCCCGCCACGACCCCCCCCCCCGGCAACCAACAACTAATCACTAATTAATAAAAGTTTGTGCCAGCGCAAAAAATCACCCTTTTCTGATAGTTAGCCCATCAAAACCATAGATAAGACCACTCTGGCTCCGTAATATGGCGACGGGCGTCTGTTGACCCCTTTTCCGAGATCAATGGTCAACGGCGCAATCTGGTAGCGACAGTCAGGGGCGGTAGCCACTGTTGCGGAGACCAGCCGGTCTCCTGCGCCTGCGCCAAGGTAACCGTCCCCTCTCCCCTTGCGGGAGAGGGCTAGGGTGAGGGGTCACTAGCCTGATGGGCATGGCTTCGCCATGCAGGACACGAGGACTCCGTCCTCGACGGGGTTTCGCCGCCGCTGCGCGGCTTGGCGAGTGACTTTTCTTTGCGTGGCCAAAGAAAAGTCACCAAAAGAAAGGCCACCCCCACTTGTTCGCCCTCCTGCGTCGGGTTCCCTCGGTTCACCCGTTTGTCCCACGGCACGCGCCGATGGGCCATCCCTGGCCCAGCGGCGCTCACTCGGCGTCCTGCCTCGCGGCCTGGACAAACGGTCTCACCTCGGCGAACAACAGGGGGCAACACCGAACTTGCAACACCGAGGCCAATTAACAGACCCATGTGTATTTTGGGAATAGCCTTATATTGAAAGATCGATAGTGTATATTTAATTGCAATGTGACCTAATTTATCTAATGCCTAGTACGCTTCATTAATTGAACTTAAGACCCGCTCTCATTAAAAAATGAAATTCAAATCGCTATATTTTTAGCATATAAAAACACACCAAACAGAATTAAATCATTATGTCAACAATATTTGAAAAAGAATTTATCACATTGTCAGATTTATATCTGGCATATAGAAAAGCCAAAACAGATTCATTTTTTGATAACTTTCACCCTTGCAAACGTCGATATTCCGAGTTTGAATCAAATTTACATGAGAACTTACTAAACCTTCATAAAACTCTCATTGCTGATGAAAAAAATGACCCATGGTACAAAAATGATTTATTTTTAGGTGGATATTCATATGCCCCTAAGTCGATTGATACTAGCCCTTGGGAGGATAAAGAGTGCATCCATTTTAGGTCAATCGATCAAAATGAAGACTGGCTTAATAAATATACCGAAAATAAAAATAAAAAATTATCAGCTAGCTACCGATTAATCATTAATGCCACTGTTGAATATCAAGTTATTTCTGCACTATGGATTCTTAAGGTTGGGCATAAATTTGAATCTTTGCTCGATAAAAATTTATCCTATGGTAATAGATTGCGTAGAAAACACCACCCATATGAAGATTTTGGACCATATAATGGCGAACTTAACTTAGACTCTCTCGGATTATTTTCACCTTATTTCTCTGCATATAGAACATGGAGGCAGAAAGGTCTTGATGCCATGCGTGATATTGTTCAGAGAAACAATAATGCAACCGCAATAACGATGGACCTTGCTAGTTTTTATCATAAAACATCACCTAATTTTATATTGAGACCTTCATTTCTAATAAAGACTGGAATCCAACTCAGTAAAGACGAACGAAAACTCACGCAACAGCTTATCGACTCAATACATTCTTGGTACAAAAAGACACCTGATTATATAGGACGCCCTAGCGGGGCATTACCCGTTGGTTTATCTGCGTCCAAGATAATATCTAATGTACTATTATATGAACTAGATGAGGAAGTTAGTAAAAACATTAATCCAGAGTATTATGGACGATATGTTGATGATATTTTTTTGGTTTTTAGAACTCCGCCAGAACTATCTAGCGGGAATGATGTGATTAACTACTTATCTGATAAGATTGATTTTTTAAAAATACATAGAACCAGAGGGGAAGCCCCGACTATATCGCTCAAGTTAAATTATGCTAGTGACTGCGAACTGAAATTCACTCCTAGCAAACAAAAAATATTTAGTCTATCACCGAAATACGGCCTTGATCTTGTAAACCAGATTTCTAGCCAAATTCGAGCTCAGTCCAGTGAATATAGAATGCTTCCTTCTGTTCCAGAAGATGCTAACTCTATGGCTGAAAAAGCACTATTAGCCTCATCAGATGCATCCTTAATTGCAGATGCATTAAGAAAAACCGATGTTGTATCTATTAGAAGACTAGGGTTGTCTCTTTTGATAAGAGATCTGGAAAGCTACTCAAATGATTTATCAAGACTAGAGTGGGGAAATATAAGAAAGGAATTCTATGGTCTTGTTGAAAGATATATAATAACTCCAAAGGGCATTTTTGACCTATCAAGTTATTTAAGCAGAATTTTCCAAATCATGATATCTAACTATGACTTCGCTGAAACCAAGACCTTAGTTGACAAAATAAAAAACTGTTTCGACATCATTGCTGAAACCACAGAAAAAAATACACATCAAAATCTTTTGTTATGTAAAAAATATTTTTCGGAGTCTCTTATTGAAACAGCATTAAGGTCATCTACAATAGCTGGTTTTGAAAAATGGAGCGAACTCAGAAGAACCATAATGTATATTAGCAATCTACATGAACATGAATATAAAGCAATAACCAAGACAAAGCTAAAAGAAATCAGTAGAAACTTACTTCTTTCTGATCTAGGCATCAGACCATATAAAGACTACTGGTTTTATAGTCAACATAATGATGAATCATCTATACGAATACCAAAATCACTTAGCGTAAATAAAATACTAAACCTACCTTTAATAAGGAAATTTCGTAAAAGTGCATCGTTAAAGTTACCCCACTGGCCAGCATTAACATTCCCAACGAGACCGTTAAGCATTCCTGAGATTGTTATGGCGTGCCCTAAAACATTAGATGACAGTCAATTACTCAAGGATTTTATCTTTGGGCTTCGTGGAGCAAAAACGATAGAAGACTTTAATTTTTTTAGAACAACAGATGATGCTGGCAATAATAAAATCACAATTCCCAATAAAACTCCAGACATTGTCAGCATAGCTCTAACAAACTTTGAAACCACAGACAACCAATTTACGCAGGCTATAAATAACAAACCAGACTTGACTCTAAAACGCTACAGACGAGTCAATACTTTAATTAACAACATACTAAAATCTGAACATAGGTCAGATTATATAGTATTTCCTGAATGCTCATTGCCGCGTAAATGGGCACTTAATATATCAATGAATCTCGCAAGGAAAAGAATATCTTTTATTGCTGGAATTGAATATCATAAACCAAATTCAAAAAATGAAGTAAGAAATGACTGTCTTTTATCTCTTGTTACAAAGTGGCCTGGTTATAACAGCAGTTTTATTTTTTTCCAACCCAAGCTAAGCCCTGCTCACACAGAAGAGAATCAACTAAAAGCAAAATCACTTAAATTATCTAAACCAGATCCACAAGAAATACTACCTATATATATACATGGAAAATATTGTATAGGCGTATTAATTTGTAGTGATTTAACTAATCCAATGAATAGGGTTAGATATCAAGGGAAAGTTGATAGCTTATTTGTTTTAGAGTGGAATCCGGATGTAAAAACATTTAGTTCACTTGTTGAAGGGTCCGCACATGATATACATACATTTATAATACAGGTAAATAATCGTGCATACGGTGACAGCCGAGTAAGGGCACCATATAGACTTGACTATAAAAGAGACCAAGTAAGAATAAAAGGAGGCCTAGTAGATTATTTTGTAATAGCAAAGATAGATTATAAATCCTTGCGTAAGTTCCAGCAAAAAGGGAAAATGACTGATTCTAGCTCCGAATTTAAACCGACACCGATTGGTTTTACTTTCTCACCAGATAGAAGATGACTAGATAAAATATGAATAATATATATTGCTTTAAAATGGGCCTAGCAGCTTTATTAGATGTATCTCTATGGGTAGAATGGTTGGGTATACTTGCTAATCTTGCAACTTTTTTCGGACTATTTATTGCTGGAGTAGCCGCAATTTATGCGATTCGACAGCATAAAGAGAATATTATAGAGTCTCGACGATCTGTTGCTTATGAACTTTATCAAAATTATCTTTCTTTATGTTTCGAACACCCCGAGTTTGCTAGGGGCTTTAAAAGACCAACAAACCCAAGTGACACAAAATATGAACAGTACTGTTGGTTTATATCATCTGCTCTCTTTGCATTTGAACAAATCCTTCATACAGAATCACAAAAAGAAACTTGGAGCAAAACTATTAAATCTCAACTGTCATTTCATAAGGAACATTTGATTAGGTCTAGTACTATTAGAAATGAATTATGGGATGATGAACTCCAAAATTTAATTGATGAAGTCATCAGCCAACCATAGTGCACTTCAAGTTTATCAATTGCATTATTGCTAAAAAACCGCAGCCTTGAACTGCGGTTTTTTATTTCTATTTCCCTGACACTTTATACCCAAACCCAAATGCTATTTCCCCAACCCCTTGCACTGCTCTCCCCTTTCAGCGAAAAAGGCGGTCAACATGCACGCTAAAGCCACGGGCGGGCACGGTATTGGTTCCCCCTGCAAACCGCCGAGTCGAGTGCAACGGGTCAGGAGCGCCATCAGGGATGATGGCGCAGCCGCAGTCGGCACATGGATGTGCCGTCTGCGGCGCTCCGTCCGACCCGTTGTACGAGACGAGGGAACCCGCGAAGCGGGCGGTTTGCCGGGGGAGAAGACCTTTGGTGACTTTGGGTCTTTCCAAAGTCACTCGCCCCAGCCCGAAGGGCGGGCGAAACACCTTCGAGGGCAAGGCCCTCGCGTCCTGCATGGCGAAGCCATGCCATTAAGGCGTAGGACGATATTCAGCCGAGAAATGACGTTAGCCCCCCTCACCCTAGCCCTCTCCCGCAAGGGGAGAGGGGATCAGAGCGCAGGCCACCGAGGCTTAAGCAGATCGCAGAGGCTTAAGAGGTGTCGAGGGAAGAGACACAAACAAAAACCGCAGCCCAAGGGCTGCGGTTTTTTTATTCGCTCAACCTGTTGGCACCAGACGCCAACAAGGCCAACCGGCCTTAGGCACGGCGCCAGCTGGTCTTGCCGGCGCTGTCTTCCAGCACGATACCCATCTCGGTGAGACGGTTGCGGGCGGCATCGGCAGCAGCCCAGTTCTTGTCGGCACGGGCCTGATTGCGCTCGGCGATCAGGCGCTCGATCTCGGCAACCTCTTCGTCCGCTTCGTCACCCTTGAGGAAAGCCTCGGGGTCTTGCTGCAGGATGCCGAGCACGGCGCCCAGCTCGCGCAGACGGGCGCCCAGCGCGGCAGCGACGGTCATGTCTTCACCCTTCTGGCGGTTGATCTCGCGCACCAGATCGAACAGGGCGGAGTAGGCTTCCGGGGTGTTGAAGTCGTCGTCCATCGCCTCTTTGAAGCGAGCCACCTGCTCGTCGCCACCGGCAGCCGCGGCTACCGGCAGATCGCGCAGGGCGGTGTACATCCGCTCCAGCGCGGCGCGGGCTTGCTTCAAGTTATCTTCCGAGTAGTTGAGCTGGCTGCGGTAGTGGCCAGACATCAGGAAGTAACGGACGGTTTCGGCGTCGTAGTGGGCCAGCACGTCGCGGATGGTGAAGAAGTTGCCAAGGGATTTGGACATCTTCTCTTTATCCACCATCACCATGCCGCTGTGCATCCAGGTGTTGACGTAGTCGCCACCGTGGGCGCAGCAGGACTGGGCGATCTCGTTCTCGTGGTGCGGGAACTGCAGATCGGAGCCGCCGCCGTGGATGTCGAAGTGGTTGCCAAGGTGCTTGGAGTTCATGGCGGAGCACTCGATGTGCCAGCCAGGACGGCCCGGACCCCAGGGGCTTTCCCAGGTCGGCTCGCCCGGTTTGGACATCTTCCACAGCACGAAGTCGAGCGGGTTGCGCTTGGCATCGACCACGTCAACGCGGGCACCGGCTTGCAGTTGCTCCAGATCCTGACCGGAGAGCTTGCCGTAGTCGGCGTAGGATTCGACGATAAACATCACGTCGCCGTTATCGGCCACATAGGCGTGCTCTTTATCCAGCAGGGATTGCACCAGCTCGATGATCTCTTCGATGTGCTGGGTGGCACGCGGTTCGATATCCGGGCGCACCATGCCGAGGGCGTCGAAGTCGGCGTGCATGTCGCCAATCAGACGCTCGGTCAGCTCGTCGCAGGTCACTTGGGTCTCGGCGGCACGCTTGATGATCTTGTCATCCACGTCGGTGATGTTGCGCACGTAGGTCAGGTCGTAACCGGCGTAACGCAGGTAGCGAGCCACCACATCAAAGGCGACGAAGGTGCGGCCGTGGCCGATATGACAGTGATCGTAGATGGTGACACCACACACATACATGCCCACCTTGCCCGGGTGGATAGGTTTGAATTCTTCTTTTTGACGAGTGAGTGTGTTGTATATCTTCAGCATCTTCTAACCACTGCCTGTGAGTAAAATGGTTGGTCATAATACCCCGTTCAGGGGCAGAAAACGAGGCAGAAAAGAGGGCCAATCCCGCCTGCCAGCACGGTTACGGCGCCAGAGAGACTATGCCGCCAGCCCCTGATGGGCTAGAATTGCCACCACTTTATGCCATACACCTGCGGGCACTTCGTCGCCCGCATCAAATGAAAGGACATATCATGGTCACTCTGCACACCAATCACGGCGACATCACCCTCACCCTGAACGCTGAAAAAGCCCCGGAAACCGTGGCCAACTTCCTGCAATACTGCCGTGACGGTCACTACGACAACACCATTTTCCACCGCGTCATCGACGGCTTCATGATCCAGGGCGGCGGCTATGCTCCGGGCTTTGAAGAAAAAGACACCCGCGCCCCCATCAAGAACGAAGCGGCCAACGGTCTGTCCAACAAGATCGGCACCATCGCCATGGCCCGCACCATGGAGCCGCACTCTGCCAGCGCCCAGTTCTTCATCAACGTGAACAACAACGACTTCCTCGACTTCAAATCCGCTACCACTCAGGGCTTCGGCTACTGCGTATTCGGTGAAGTGACCGCCGGCATGGACGTGGTCAACAAGATCAAGGGCGTCAAGACCGGCAACTACGGCCGTATCCACCAGGACGTTCCGACCGAAGACGTGGTGATCACCAAGGTGACCCTTGCTGACTGATCTCTGCCGACTCGGCACTGATAAAACTGCGGCCCCGGCCGCAGTTTTTCCATCTGCCTCCCCCACTGCCAGCCCGAACTGGCGCCGCCTCGACTATCTGGCCCACGGCAACCCGCGCCAGCGCTCGGCTCATGCCCTGCTCACCGCCGGGTTGTGGGATGAGCTGGCAGGACAGTGCGCCGATCTGGCGCTGGTGAGCACGCTGGCCATCGGCCTCGATCGGCCGGGCAGCGATCTCGATATCCTCTGCCAGCATCCTGATCCGGCGGCGTTTGCCGCAACGCTCAAAGCTCAAGGTTGGCTGGCAAGCGCCAAAGATGAGAATGTCTGGCTGCTGGAGCGCACCTTTTCCTGCCTCGACCAGAGCTGTGCAGATACCGGTTCTGACACGAGCGAGGCCAGCTGGCCGCTGGAACTCTATGTCACCCCCGCCCCCATCGAGACGCTGAACGGCTGGCGCCACCTCACCCTGATGGCGGCCCTGCTCGAGCGGTTTGGTGATGCCTTCTACCGCGAAGTGCTGCGCCTGCGCCTTGAAGAGGGATTAAAAGGGGAAGCAGCCATATGCCGGTTGCTGGGGTTTGCTGGCGATCCTTATGCTGCACTGCTGACGCTGGAGGGACGCAATCTGGCCGAGCTGTCATGGCAGCCGCCATGCCGTGACGATATCCATACCGCAACTGGCGCGATGGCGCCCGCTGCGCACTGTTCGTCCCCTGTTGTGTCTACTATCTCTGCCACCCCTGTTTGCCCTGTTTCGACCGAGAGCCCGACCCCCACATCATGAGCACCCTCTTTATCAGTGACATTCACCTCTCTGCCCAGCGGCCCGATATGACCGCGGCACTGGTGCGCTTTCTCGAGCACGACGCCCCCGGCGCCGATGCCCTCTATGTGCTGGGGGATCTCTTCGAATTCTGGATTGGCGATGATGACCCCAATCCGCTCCATCAGCAGATGGCCGACGCCTTTTTGGCCCTGAGCCAGCAGAACGTGCCCATCTACTTTATCCACGGCAACCGCGACTTTCTGCTGGGGCAACAGTTTGCCAAGCGCGCTGGGATGACATTGCTGGGGGACCCTTGCGTGATCGAACTCTATGGGGAGCGGGTAGTGCTGAGCCACGGCGATCTGCTCTGCACCCTGGATGAGGGGTATCAGAAGTTTCGTCGCATCACCCAGCTCAAGTGGCTGCGCTGGCTCTTTTTGCAACTGCCGCTCGCCCGCCGTCAGGCCATCGCCTGCAAGATGCGCGGCCAAAGCCAGATGGAAAATGCCCACAAGAGCCAGATCATCATGGATGTGACGCCCGCGGCGGTGGACGACACCCTGCGCGCCCACGACTGCCGGATGATGATCCACGGCCACACCCACAGACCCGCCATCCACGACTTCACCCTCGATGGCCACCCCGCCCGCCGCATCGTGCTGGGAGACTGGTTCGAGCAAGGCTCGGTGCTGATCTGCCGCCCCGGCGAACAGCGGCTGGAAATGCGGGCGCTGGCAACGATCGACCCCGCCGCTTATCCATCCGTCTGACATCCCCTCTGTGCAGGTTGCAGGCAAAACCTGCGGCCCAGCATCCCCTGTTAACCCGGTGAAGCGACTCATTACGGTGAGCTCAGGCTGGTATGGCCTGTGCTGATGGGGTGCTCGCCCCATCCCTATCGGTTCTGCTGCGCCAGCAACACCAGATACGGCAAAAGCCGGCCAAAAAAACATCCAAGATGCTGAAAATAAAGCAAAATGACCATTCAATCAGCGTTGAAATAAGCAAGGCAGCTCATTAGACTACCGACTCCCCTACCCGTCGTAACACAAGGAACGTATCAAACAATGAAAAAGACGGTTCTCACCCCCTTACTGGCGCTGTTGATCACAGGCTGTGGCGGCGGTGATGGCGAACAGGAAGAGACCCCTATCCGCCCCCCTGTCACCCCCAACTATTTCGAGGCATCCAGCCAGAGCAGCGCGGGCGGACAGTTGAACCCCACCAGCCTGCGGTTGGCGGCGGGTGAACAGGGGCGCTTCTCGGTACAGGCTGACAGCGGTTACCTCCTGACCGAGATAAGCGGATGTGATGGCACCCTGGACGGCCTCACCTATACCACTGGCCCCATGCGCAGCGATTGCCAGATCTCGGCCAGCTTCACGCAGGAGAGTGCCGCCGTCTATTTCAACGCCACCACCCACGCTTCTCAGGGGGGCGCACTCAGCCCCGACGCCCTGCGTCTGAACGCCGGTGAACAGGGCCGTTTCACCGTGCAGCCCGAGAGTGGCTTCGTACTGACACAGATCGCAGGATGTGAGGGCACCCTGACGGGTAATACCTACACCACAGCACCCATGCGCGCCGATTGTCAGATCTCGGCCCGCTTTATCAGCGATGCCGCCAATGCGATTGCCCGGGAAGATCATACCCTTGCCAGCGAGCAATCCCTGATCGCCCATGCCCGTGCGGCGATTGCCGACAGTGAGGCGCACCGCACCGAGCTGGTTCGCAGCCTCTATCAGGGAATGGCACAGATCAGCTGGAACCCGAGCCACGACTCCATCACCTTTTCCAGCTTCCAGCCGGAGAGCACGGTGACCCTGCTCCCCTCCAACATCAATGGCAAGGGGGAGAGCGAGATCCGGGGTCTGGTGATGGTCTCCGAGCAAGCCGATTACCGTCAGGCCGCCATGGGGGCGAACCTGTTTTCCGTTGACCGCACCCCGCAGAGCGAGGCGCTGCTCAAGGGGCTGATTGGCTGGCTGACCCGGGGCAAGGATAGCGATGGCCTGCGCATCCTCACCGCCCAGATGCCTAGTCGCGCCGATAGCGTCTATTTTCCCCACAACGAAGGCGTGCGGGACTGGCTCAAGGTGATCTATCCCGACAAGCACAGTATCAACCCGGCCAATACCTGCGATTATCAGGCGCTGAGCGACTGTATCGATACCATGGCGCCGGAGCTTATCGTGATCAGCGATATCGACCGCCAGGGGCTGGGGTATCAGGGGATCGCACAGGGGATCGCCAAGGCCAAAGCGGCCGGGATCCCGCTGCTGCTCTCCAACTATCGGCGCGATGCCAGCCCGCTGCTAAGCCCCCTCTATCTCGATATGGGGCTGGTCACCTGGGGCAACTACTGGTCAAAACTCAGAGCCAGCGATCTGGCAGTGAACACCATCATGGCACCCGACGCCCAGCTGATGGCGGTCGATACCCTGCTTGGCAACCTTCAGGATCGCAACTTCACAACCCAGTGGCTCGATAGCTGCGGCGGCAACTTTATCAATTGCGGTGGCTCGGAGAGCTTCAACCAGCAGTTCAAGCTGGGTGCCGACTGGCTGAGAAATGCGGCCATCACCCTCGACAAGGCCGGGATCAGTCCCTTTGCCCGTGACGGCGTGACACTGTTGCCCGCCACCCTGCTGCTGGCCGACAAATACCGTGCCGCCATCGACTACCCGATTGCCTGGGATGAACATCAATTCTGGCAGCAGGCGATGTTTGCCGACTGGCTGGTGAGCTATGCCCGCACCCGTACCCCGGCCCAGCCCGATCTGGGGGAGTACGTCACCGATCGCAACAAGGTGGTGAAGGGACAAGCAGCTCACTACGCCTATCCCGCAACGCTCACCGACAGTCGGCGCATTGCGGTTCCCTACAGCGGGCAGTGGACCACCACCGGCTGGTATGCCCTGCCGGGACAAACCATCACCCTGAGACGCACCGATAACGCCGATGTGTCTGCTACCGTCCGACTCAACTACCACAGGCCCAACACCAATCGCGCCTATGAGCAGAAGATCTATCGAGCCCCGCTGGAGCTGACCACCGGACGACTGATCTTGGCCAAGGGGGGCAGTGTCACCTTCACTTCTCCTTATGGCGGCCCTATCTACCTCTATCTGGAAGGGGGGGCAGCATCGCTGGCCGTCCAGGTGAGCGCCACGGGCGTCACCCGTCATCCGGCCATCATGGATTTCAGTGATGAGCAGCAGATACGCGAGTTCAACGAGCGGCTGGAACAGACCGAGCTGCCCCATATCGATCTGCGGGCCGATGGCGCCGAACAGCATCTGCGCCGGGATCGCTTCACCAAGGCGGTGGGTGGCGTCATCCCCGACACCAATGCCCTGCTCGACAGCATCGCCCGGGATCACATCAATGGCGTCTACACCCTGGCGGGCCTGAAAATTCAGGGCAAGGGGCTCGATGAGTCGCTGCCTGCAGATGTTAAAAACGCCTGCGTGGCACTGCTGGGGGAGGGTTGTCTCGATGAATCGCTCCATACCCGCACCATCATCCAGCATGCCAACTATGACCAGAATGCCCATTGCGGCAGCGGTTGCAGTGGCAACCCGTGGGACTCGTCCGGCAGCATCAGTCCGACCGGCTGGCTCGACAATCACGAGCTGGGCCACAACCTGCAGACCAACCGGTTGAACGTGCAGTACGCTGCGGCAGACGATGCCGACAACTGGAGTGGCTACGGCAGCCGGGCGGGGGAAAACTCCAACAACATCTTCCCTTATGTGGTGAAGTGGCGCGCCCATTATCTGAGAGATGGCAACACGGCGCCCATCAAGGATGGGCACATGAATCACAAGGATCTCTTCTATGTGTTCATGTCTGATGCGGCGCAGGTACGGGACAGGAGTGGCAACCGCGTCGTGCTCGGGGCCAACTGCCAGGTGCTCGATACCGGCGAGAGTCGCTACGAAGCCCCCTGGAAGAGCAATGCCTACGCCGTCCACAACGGCTATCGCATGGCGTTTTATATCCAGATGGCATTGCGCGCCCACGGTATGATCCTGACTGATGGCACCCGGCTGAACGATGGCTTCACTATCTTCACCCTGCTCTATCAGCATTCACGGATCTTCGGCGCGGCAGCAGACAGTGAAGCGCAGTGGAATGCCAACAAGGATAGGCTCGGCTTTAGCCTGTTCCCCTACTCGGGGCATGCAGTCTATGGCGGCAAACGGGTGCGCGACATACCGGGCAATGACTTTATGCTGGTTGCACTCAGTCGGCTCACCGGTTGGGACTGGCGCAATCACTTCGATCTGCTTGGCCTGCGTTACTCCAGCCTCGCGGTCGCTCAGGTGCAGGCCAACCAGCGTTATGGCAGCCTACCGATGGGGATGTATGTGCTGGAGGATGACCTGCCCCCAGCCAACATGAGCGAAGGCGTCACATTCCTGACGCTCTCTGAAAGCGACGGATCCACCCTCTGGCCCCGCAACAGTGGCTCGCCAAGCGCCTGCCCAACACCCTGAATAAGATCATCGCGATAACCCCAACAAGCGCCCGGCTGGGCGCTTGTTGTTTATCCGGCCTCTGGCCCCGTTGTTGATGATGTGAAGAGGGTGGAATTAAGTGGTGATCGCTCACAGATCAGCAAAGCAAACCTGCACTCCTCCTTCAGTCCCCAGGTTGTGTGAACCCCGTCACCTTGCCCCTTGCCGATTGAGAGGATGATAGCGCTCAGGCAGAAACGTCTTTCTCGCCAGTATTTCAACAAGTTGAGGTTTGTATGCCTGACAGCAATGCGGTCGCTCACCCGTTCGATGCCAAGAAGATCAATGTCAACGATCCCTATGAGATGAAGCAGTGGATCAAAATGTTCGAGTGCACCGAAGTCCAGCTGAAACGGGCGGTCAGGGCAGTCGGCACCTCAGGCAAGGCGATCAGAAAATACCTCAAGAAGTGAGGGTGCAACCCCGTCACAAACCCGGCCCCGCTGACGGGCTTTTCTCATTTTGGCCTTTACGTGGGCCATCCCCGCCCCTGTTTGGCGGTGCACATACCGCCATTCAGCCGCTCATAACCGGACTGTGCAGCCCGACCAGCACTGGCCGCCGTCCGACAGCTTGTGACCAGCCCGCGCCGTCTGGCCCTTCGCATCCCGGCATCCCTGCCTATAATGCGGGCTCAAACACACAGAGAGGATTAATCCATGGGCTTTATCACCTGGATCGTATTGGGACTGTTGGTGGGTATTCTGGCGAAGTGGATCATGCCGGGCCGCGATGGCGGTGGCTTCTTCATGACCGCCCTGCTGGGGATTGTCGGCGCCATGGTTGGCGGCTATGTGGGTACCCTGCTGGGGCTGGGCTCGGTGACCGGTTTCAATATCCCGAGCATCGCGCTGGCGACCGTGGGCGCTCTTATCGTCCTGTTTGTCTTCAACAAGATCCGCAGCTGACCCCCAACGCCATCTATGTGTAGATAAACAGGGCACCGCGAGGTGCCCTCTCTTTTTTATCGCCCTCACGATGTTGCCAGCGGCAAGATCAACCTCACCAGCAAGCCCCCCAGCTGGGTGGCCGGCAGCAACACCACTTCGCCGTGGTGGTAGTGGGCGATATCGCGCACCAGTGCCAGACCTAGCCCCGCTCCCGGCTGTTCACTCCCCTGCTCGAGGCGCTGGAACGGCTGCCAGACTCGCTCCGCCAGCTCGGGGGCGATGCCGGGGCCGCTATCCTCCACCTCCAGCCAAATCTGCCCATTGCTTCGCACCACCCGCGCCGTCACGGTGCCGTGGGGCGGGGTGTATTTGATGGCGTTGTCGAGCAGGTTGGCGCACAGCTCCCCCAGCAGCAGCGGCTCCCCCGCCACCATGATGGCGGACTCCTTCCCTTCGTAACCGAGATCGATCCCCTTGCTGCGGGCCTGCGCCAACCGTGACAGACAGGCCTGCTGCACCAGCGCCGTCATCTCGATGGGCTCACGCTGGCGCAGCCCGGAGCACTCGTCCGATTTGAGCCGGGCCAGCAACAGTAACCGTTCGGTCAGGGCGATGGTGTGATCGAGCCGCACGGCCATGGCATCGAGGCTTTCGCTCATCAGGGCCGGATCGCCACTGCCGCGCGCCACCTCAACTTGGGTTTTCAAAATGGTGAGCGGGGTGCGCAGCTGATGGGCGGCATCGGCGCTAAAGCGCTCCTGCCGGGCCACCAGCTGGCGCAATCGGGCCAGCTGGCGGTTGAACGCCTGCACCAGCGGCCGGGTCTCCTGCCAGGGGAGCAAATCCGGCAAGGGGGCAAGATTGGCGGCATCGCGGCGCAGGATCTCCCGCGACAAACGGCGCATCGGGGTGAGCAGCCGTTTGAGCAACAGATAAGCGAGCAGCAGGGTGAGCACCACCAGCGCCCCCTGGGTCAGCAGGGCCGACCAGAGCAACTGCTCCGCCAGCTGCTGGCGACCGAGCAGGGTTTCCGCCACAGTGATACGAGCCATGCCGTTGACGCCCCCCTCACCCACCGGTTGCAGCAGCATCACGGCACGGATCTGTGCCTCCTGATAGAGCCCGTCGTAGAAGTAGGCGAGCGCCGGATAACGGTCGGTCAGCGGCGTACCGTCCGGCATGGGGGGCAAGTCGTCAAAGCCGGAGATGACCCTATCGTCGATGCCGCGCACCTGATAGAAGAGGCGATCGCGCATGTTGCGCTCGAAGCTGTCGAGCACCACGTAGGGCACATCCACCCTGAGGCTGCCCTCGGCTGCCGTCAGCCGCTCGGCAACGGTGCGGGCCGAGGCGAGCAGAGTGCGATCATAGGCCGAGGTAGCCGCCGCCAACGCGCCGTAGTAGCTGTACCAGGCCGAGGCAGCCCAAAGGGTCAGCAGTGGGCCACCCAGAAACAGCAGCAGTTGATGGAGCAGGGAGCGACTAATGGGAGGCCTCCGGCGCCGCTTCCAGCAGATAGCCGAGACCGCGCAAAGTGGTGATCACCACCCCGCTGCCCACCAGCTTTTTGCGCAGCCGGTGGATATAGAGATCGATGCTGTCGAGCCCTACCTCGTCATCGAGGTTGAACACCTGCTCGAACAGCTGCCCCTTGGCGACCGGCCGCCCGTGGCGGTACATCAGCGCGGTCAGCAGCGCCTGCTCACGCGGAGTCAGGGCAAGGCGGGCATCGGCCAGCAGAAAATAGCCGTCGGGGTGCAGGGTCAGGCGCCCCAACCGCAGCTCGGCACCGCCACTTTCGCTGCGCCGCAGCAGGGCTCGCAGCCGGGCATCCAGCTCCCCCAGATCGAACGGCTTGGCCAGATAGTCATCGGCACCGGCATTGAGGCCACAGATCCGCTCCTCCACCGCGCCGCGGGCGGTGAGCAGCAGCACCGGCACCCCCTGCCCCCTACTGCGCAACCGGCCGAGTACCGCCAGCCCGTCGAGCTTGGGCATCTCGATATCGAGCACCGCCAGCGCGTACTGTTCGTGGCGCAGCAGGTGGTCAGCCTGAGCCCCGTCAGCCACCCAATCCACCGCGAAACCGGCGCTGGTGAGTGCCCGCGACAGCCAGTGGGCCAGTTCGTGATTATCTTCTGCCAACAGCAAGCGCATCCCTCTCCCCTTGTTCCTAACCACGGCATTCAGCCGCAGTGCTTCAACTGCATCCCTTCGTCACTGCCAGTACAGGAGAAGGTGAGATCAAGGTCACACTCCCGGCTCTTGGTCAGCGATTGAAAGGTGAATGAAAGGTTGCTGTTTTAACAATTTCGCATCACTTCGTCTATCGACGGAGTCACACCCAGGAAAAACAACGACAAGATGGAGCACACAACCATGAAGCAACGCACACGTCATGCCCTCGCCCTGCTGACCCTGCTCGGCGCCCTGCCACTGCAGGCGGCCGAAAGTGCCGCGACCCCGAGCCGTACCGAATGCATCGCACCGGCCAAACCGGGCGGTGGTTTCGATCTCACCTGCAAGCTGCTGCAGGTGAGCCTGCAGGAGACCGGCACCATCGACAAGCCGATGCGGGTCACCTACATGCCGGGCGGGGTCGGCGCCGTGGCCTACAACGCCATCGTGGCCCAGCGCCCCGCCGAGGCGGGGACTGTGGTCGCCTTCTCCGGCGGCTCCCTGCTCAACCTCTCACAGGGGAAATTTGGCCGTTACGGGGTGGACGATGTGCGCTGGCTGGCGGCGGTAGGGACCGATTACGGCATGATCGCGGTGCGCCATGATGCCCCCTATCAGAACCTCAAGGATCTGGTGAATGCCATGGCAAACGACCCCAACAGCGTGGTCATCGGGGCGGGAGCCTCCATCGGCAGTCAGGACTGGATGAAGACGGCGCTGCTGGCCAAACAGGCCGGAGTTGACCCCCACAAGATGCGCTACGTCGCCTTTGAAGGGGGTGGCGAGCCGGTCACTGCACTGCTGGGCAACCATGTGCAGGCAGTCTCCGGCGATCTGAGCGAGATGGTGCCCTATATCGGTGGCGACAAGCTGCGGGTGCTGGCGGTGTTCGCCAAAGAGCGGTTGCCCGGCAAGCTGGCCACCATTCCTACCGCCAAAGAGCAGGGTTATGACCTGGAGTGGCCGGTGATCCGCGGCTTCTATGTCGGCCCCAAGGTGAGTGACAGCGAATACCAGTGGTGGAAAAAGACCTTCGATCAGCTGGTGAAGACCGATACCTTCAAGGCGCAGCGGGATCTGCGCGGGCTGTTCGAGTTTGACCTGACCGGGGATGCCCTCGACAGCTACGTCAAGACCCAGGTGGCGCAATATCGCGAGCAGGCCAAGGCCTTCGGTCTGGCCAAGTAGGAGCTGCAGCCATGAGCGATCGCATCTTCGCCGCCATCTGGCTGCTGCTCTGTCTGGCGGGGGCCTCCCTCGCCTGGCAGTACCAGAGCGAATACAGCTATGAGCCGCTGGGGCCACGCCCCTTTCCGCTCGGGATCCTCGGCCTGATGGCACTCTGTGCCCTGCTCCTGCTGCGCCGCCAGCCGGACACCGTCAGCTGGCCGCCGCTGCGTACCCTGCGCCACCTCGCCATCATGGTGGCAGCACTGGCCGCTTACGGCGCCAGCTTCGAGTGGCTGGGCTTTCCGCTGGCTACCACCATGCTCACCTTTGTGCTGGGGCGCCTGTTTGGCGCCTCGGCCAAGGCAGCCCTGCTCTCCGGCATCGTCGGCGGTCTGGTGCTCTATTTCGCCTTTGACCGGCTGCTGGATGTCACCCTGCCCCTCGGCATCTGGTTCTCTTAAGGAGTCAATATGGATACCTGGATGTACCTATCCCAGGGCTTTGCGGTGGCGCTCACCCCGGAGAATCTGGTAATTGCCCTGATCGGCTGCTTTGTCGGCACCGTGGTCGGCCTGCTGCCGGGCCTTGGCCCCATCAACGGCGTCGCCATCCTGTTGCCGCTGGCCTTTGCCCTGAAACTGCCCCCCGAATCGGCGCTCATTCTGCTCGCCACCGTCTATATCGGTTGCGAATATGGCGGGCGGATCTCCTCGATCCTGCTCAACGTACCGGGGGATGCCGCCGCCATCATGACTGCGCTGGATGGCTACCCCATGGCCCAGCAAGGCAAGGCGGGCGTGGCCCTCTCCATCTCGGCGGTCAGCTCCTTTGTCGGCTCCATGCTCGCCATCGGGGGGATCATTCTGTTCGCCCCGGCGCTGGCGCGCTGGTCGCTCGCCTTCGGCCCGGCGGAGTATTTCGCCCTGATGGTGTTCGCCATCGCCTGCCTTGGCAGCATGATGAGCCAGAACCCGCTCAAGTCCTTTATGGCGGCGCTGATCGGGCTCGGGCTCGCCACCGTCGGGGTGGATGCCAACACCGGCATCTATCGCTTCACATTCGACAGCGTCCACCTCTCGGACGGGGTGCAGTTTATCGTGGTGGTGATAGGCCTCTTCTCGGTGAGCGAGATCCTGCTGATGCTGGAGCACACCAGTAGTGGCGGCAAGCTGGTGCGCACCACCGGGCGGATGCTGTTCAACTTCAAGGAGCTGGTCTATTGCACCGGCACCATGCTGCGCTCCTCCACCATCGGCTTTTTCGTCGGCATTCTGCCGGGGGCTGGCGCCACCATCGCCAGTGCCATCACCTACATGAGCGAGAAGCGACTGGCGGGGCCCAATGCCAAATTCGGCGAAGGGGACATTCGCGGGGTGGCCGCGCCAGAGGCGGCCAACAATGCCTCCGCCTGCGGCTCCTTTATCCCCATGCTGACCCTGGGAGTGCCGGGGTCGGGCACCACGGCGGTCATGATGGGGGCGCTGACCCTCTACAACATCACCCCGGGCCCCACCATGTTCACCGAACAGCCCGATGTGGTGTGGGGACTGATCGCCGCCCTCTTGCTGGCCAACGTCATGCTGCTGGTGATGAACATCCCCATGGTGGGCATTTTCACCCGCATGCTCTCCATCCCGCTCTGGTTTCTGGTGCCCGCCATCGCCAGCGTCTCGGCGGTGGGGGTCTATGCGGTGCACAGCACCACCTTCGATCTGCTGCTGATGGTGGGCCTAGGGGTCTTTGGCTACCTGCTGCGCAAGATGCACTTCCCCATGTCGCCGCTCATTCTGGGCTTCGTGCTGGGTGAAATGCTGGAGCAGAACCTGCGCCGCGCCCTCTCCATCAGCAATGGCGACACCGCCATCCTGTGGAGCAGCAGCATCAGCCAGACCCTGCTGGTACTGGCGATCGTGGTGATCGCCCTGCCCCCACTGGTACGCCTGCTGCGCCGCCGCAAAGCCGATCCGCTGATCCCGGACGCCCGCCCGGAGCAGGGAGCCAGATCCCCTCAGAGCAGAAAGAGGCACGCCAGCAAACTGGAGTGCCGTTAACGAACAAGGGCCCCACACAGTGGGGCCCTTGTTTATGAATGGCGTGTTGATGCCATCCCGCGATTCAAGTCAGTAGGTCACTGCGCGTCCGGCTGGTTTGCGGGGGCGGCCTTGATAAAGGCTTGCAACTGTTCGCAGTTGGCGACGATGCGGCGGATGGTGGGGTAATCGTCCAGCGTCATGTCGTAGCGGCGGGCGTTGTAGACCTGAGGCACCAGCATGCAGTCGGCCAGGGTCACTTCGTTGCCGACGCAGTAGACACCGGCGGTGGTCATCAACAGCTGTTCGAGGGCGGTGAAGGTCTCGTCAATCCAGTGGCGATACCAGCAAGCCTCCTGCTCGTTGTTGGCCCTGAAGTGCTCTTCCAGATAGTTGAGCACCCGCAGATTGTTGAGCGGGTGGATATCGCAGGCGATCATGTTGACGATCTGGCGCACTCGGGCCCGCGCGTCGGGGGAAGAGGGCATCAGGGAGTAGGCGGGATAGGTCTCGTCAAGGTACTCCATGATGGCGACCGACTGACCGAGCTGCACATCGCCATCCACCAGAAACGGCACCAGCCCTTGCGGATTGATCCGGCGATAGGCCTTCTCGCTCTGCTCGCCTTGCCGCAAATTGATGGGATGCTGCTCGTAGGCGAGCCCCTTGAGCTGCAACACGATCCGTACCCGAAAACTTGCCGACGAACGCCAATAGCCAAACAACTGCAACATAATCTGTCCCTGCATCTTATCTGGGCCCGAAGCCCGGCAGGTGCTCGCCACCTGCCTCCTTGTGTACCCGGCACCGGTTGAGGGCTCGTCGTGATCCGGACATATCCCGAATAGGTTTGCCGCCAACCGGCGCTGGCCATCAACCTCCCTGACCGCTCGCTGGCACCACCTGTTGAGAGATGGTGCCAAACAGGTTTTGGCCAGAGCGATCTTCCATCGCGATCGACACTCTATCACCAAACTGCAAATAGGGGGTTATAGCTTGATCACAATCAAGAATTTCCAGCATGCGGCGCTCGGCGATGCAGGATGAACCGGCGCTGCGATCGTAATTTGAGACGGTGCCCGAGCCGATGATGCAACCGGCACCAAGGGGACGGGTCTTGGCCGCATGGGCAATCAGTTCGAAGAAGCTGAAGGTCATGTCCACCCCGGCATCCGGTGCGCCAAACAGGGCGCCGTTCAGATGGGTGCGCAGGGGCAGCATCACCTTGCCATCGTGCCAGTCATCGCCCAGCTCGTCCGGGGTGATGGCCACCGGCGAGAAGGCGCTGGACGGTTTGGACTGGAAGAAACCAAAGCCCTTGGCCAGCTCGCCCGGAATGAGGTTGCGCAGGCTCACATCGTTGACCAGCATCAGCAGCTTGACGTGGCTAACGGCCCCCTGCGGGCTCACCCCCATCGGCACGTCGTCGGTGATGATGGCGACTTCCGACTCGAAATCGATCCCCCACTCCTCAGAACCCATCACGATGGGGCCACGGGGGGCGAGAAAGCTGTCGGAGCCCCCCTGATACATCAGCGGATCGTGCCAGAAGCTTTCCGGCATCTCGGCGCCGCGCGCCTTGCGCACCAGCTCCACATGGTTGACGTAGGCGCTGCCATCGGCCCACTGATAGGCGCGCGGCAGCGGAGAGAGACAAGACGCTTCGTCAAAGGGGAACGCCTCGGCCACACGGCCCTCGTTAAGCTGCTGATAGACAACCTCCAGCCTGGGGGCAACCTCGGCCCACTCGTCGAGAGCGGCCTGCAAAGTCGGGGCAATCTCGCTCACCCGTACCGCCCGGGTCAGATCCCGGCTCACCACCACCAAAGCGCCATCGCGCTTGCCATTGTTCAATGTTGCCAATTTCATAAGCGATTCCTTATTTGCCGGCAGCCGCGTCCGGGCGCTGCCAGCTGGAGACATACCGGGTGTTCTCGATCCCTTCGCACAGACTGCCAACGTTCAGCGCATCGCGGGTGTCTAGCATGACCGCCACCTCGTCGGTGAACTTCTTGGCATAGGCCTGCCCTGCCGCAAACGCCTTGGGATGGGGGCCGTGGGTGAAACCGGCGGGATGGAAGGTGACCATGCCCCGCTCGATATTGTCCCGGCTAAAGAAGTCCCCGGCGTGGTAAAAGAGCACCTCGTCATAATCATCATTGCTGTGATAGAAGGGCACCTTGAGGGCGCCGGGATCGCTCTCGATGGGGCGCGGCACGAAGGTACAAATCACGAAGCGGCTCGCCACAAAGGTCGAATGAGCTGACGGCGGCAGATGGTAGCGGTGGCTCATCAGCGGGCGGATATCCCGCCAGTTGAGGCGCACCACGCACAAATCCCCGTGCCACCCCTGCGCATCCAGCGGGTTGAAGGGCCAGGTGATGACCGATACCTGATCGTGGCGTTTCACCTGCAGCGACCAGGGATTCTCATCCTGCTGGGCCAAAAAGCGCTCGTTGATGGCGGGCACATCCAGCGCCGCCGGGTCGAAGATGGCGTGATTGCCCACCAGCCCCTTGTCCGGCAGCTGATAGCTGTCGTTGGTCGCCTCGATCATCAGGATGAACAGGGGCGCTGTCGGCTCGATGCGCCACATGGTGCCACGGGGGATCACCACATAGTCGCCGTCCCGCAGGCTCAGGTGGCCGTAGTCGCAGAAGAACTCGCCGCTCCCCTCGTGGATAAAGAGCAGCTCGTCGCCGTCGGCGTTGCGCACCAGAAACGGCATCGCCTCGGATAGCCGCCAGACTCGGTAGCGGCAGTGAGGGTTGCTGAGAATGTCGGGAGCCACCCAGGGGGAGAGTGAGCTCACCTCCTCTTGCAGGGCATTGAGGTCAAACAGCCGTGGCCGCAGCGGTCCCTCCCAACTGCTCCAGTCGGTGGGAGCATGCTTGTGATGCATGTGGGTAGCCGGGCCGAAAAAGCCGCTGCGCCCCAGTTCGCGCTCATAAATGGCCTGTTCCGGCAGGTCGGCATGGGCCTGCCGAGAGTGAGTCCCCTCCCGATGGGGGAAGTTAATCCAGTTACGCATTGTTCGCTCCCTCTTTACGTGCCCCCTTCTCATCCTCGCCGCCATCCAGCACGCCGCGGCGGATCTGGTCCAGCTCGATCGATTCAAACAGCGCCTTGAAATTGCCCTCGCCAAACCCTTCGTTGCCCTTGCGCTGGATGATCTCGAAGAAGACCGGGCCAATCACGGTATCGGTGAAGATCTGCAGCAGGATGCCATCCTTGGTGGGGGAGCCGTCGATGAGGATGCGCAGCTCTTTGAGGGCCGCCAGATCCTCCTGATGCCCCTCGACACGACTGTTCACCTTCTCGTAGTAGGTATCGGGCGTCGGCATAAAGCCGGTACCGCGGCTGCGCAGGGTGCGGATGGTGTGGTAAATATCGCTGGAGGCCATGGCGATGTGCTGGATCCCCTCCCCCTTGTACTGGCGCAGGTACTCCTCGATCTGCGACTTGTCATCCGCCGACTCGTTGATGGGGATACGGATCTTGCCGCAGGGGGCGGTCATGGCGCGTGAATGCAGCCCGGTCAGCTTGCCCTCGATATCGAAGTAGCGAATTTCGCGGAAGTTGCCGATCCGCTCATAGAAGTTGGACCAGACATCCATATTGCCGCGATGGACGTTGTGGGTCAGGTGATCGATCTCCATAAGACCGGCATCTACCTCTGCCATCCGGGCCTGCCAGTCGGGGTAGAAAACAAAATCCACGTCATAGATGGAGCCCTTGTCGCCATAACGGTCGACAAAGGAGAGAGTGCTCTCGCCGATACCGTAGATGGCGGGAATATTGAGCTCCATCGGGCCAATCTTGCCGACAAAGGGCTTGGCCCCCTTGGCGATGGCGTACTGCTGAGCTTTGCCCGCATCGCTCACCCGAAATGCCATGCCGCAAACGCTCGGCCCGTGCAGGCTGGCAAACTGCTCCGCCTGGGAGTGAGGCTCAGCATTGACCACAAAGTTGATATCCCCCTGCCGGTAGAGCCAGCACTGCTTGTGTTTGTGCTTGGCGACCTCGGCAAACCCGAGCGAAACAAACAGGCTCTTGAGGGCAGCAATCCCCTTGGCATCGGGGGCCGTGTACTCGACAAATTCGAAACCGTCTGTGCCTAACGGATTGATGGTATGGGTGGCGGAAGAGGTGGCATTCATCGGGCGCTCCTTGCTCTTGATTCGGTTAAAACGGATTGCAGCACCCAGCGGCGCGGCAAGTGTTAACAACTTGTTTCATTAGAAGCAGGGCGTAGCAGGAAGAGAAGAGGCGGGTTGCAGATAGTTTTTCGCAGCTGGCAGCAAAAGATGTAAATGAATTGTGACATTCAAGCCACAACCTTGCGGATCAAACGGTGACGACCCGCAGGACTGTCAGCTTTGCCTTACAGTTGCCAGTTTTTGATCATCAGATGGGGCAAGCAGGCCCGGGCTTTTTGCAGTCGCACAGGCGTCGGATTGATCAACCACGCCTCTTTCCCCAACCCCAGCAGCGGCAGATCGTGCAGGCTGTCGCTCAAGGCCAGCTCGGCATCGAGGGCGCAAATCTCCGGCAGCAGCTTGTGCTGACCGTGGCAATAGAAGCGCGGCATCAGGCCGCCAAAACGGTAGTGCATCTGCGAGCCAATGATCCGGTGAGGCAACTGGCCGGGCAGTTGCTGATAGAGCTGGGCTCGCACCAGCGCGCAGGGACTGGCGGAGATCACCCAGCAGCGCGCCCCCTCGCTTTGCAGCAATTCGCGAGCCTGACGAAACAGCCCCGGCCTGGTGCGGCAATAGGCGCGCACCAGCTTGCGCCAACCGAGGGGAGAGAGCCAAAGCGTGATGGCCCACCAGATAAGGGAGATACCGCGCCGCCGCTGGCTGGGTAGCAGCTGACTTGGCAACAAATAGACCAAGCCACCCAGCGCAATCACTGGCAACAGCAACAGCGGCCAGATCCGGCGGCGCAGGATATAGCACAGCAGACCGGCGTGGCTGTCGCCGGGGGCCAGGGTGTCGTCAAAGTCGGCCAGGATCCAGCGCGGTGCACGTCCGTCAGGATCACGCTCTTTCGCTGAATGGATCATGGTGTCAGACGCTGGGCGCATAAGCATCAGGGCGCAAGGGCTGCGATGGCTGCCGTGAGCTCGGGAGTGACAAATTCACTCCCCACATCGGGCGGACAGACAAAGTCGAAAGGCTCGCCCGAAAGGGTAAAGCTGAGCCGCCAGGCGTGCAGATAGCCGCGATCGGCTGGCGTACCGCCATAGCGCTCATCCCCGAGAATGGGGGCGCCGATACTTTTGAGGGCAACCCGGATCTGGTGGGTTTTGCCGGTCTGTGGCTTGATGCGATAGAGCCGCAGCCCCTCGCGCACCGACACCGAATCAAACCAGCTGATGGCAGGATTATCCAGCGTGCGCGCCAGCATCCAGCTGCCGCCACGCCCCTTTTGCATATCCCCCTTCACCCAACCCTGCTTCTTCTTCGGTTTGCGATCGGAGAGCGCCAGATACTGCTTGCTCACCTCACGGGCTGCAAAGGCCATGCTCAGTTCGCGGTTCGCCTCTGTGGTGCGGGCCAGCAGCACCAGCCCGGAGGTCATCTTGTCGAGCCGGTGTACCGGATAGAGAGTGAGCCCAGTATCGGCCTTCACCCGATTGACCAGTCCCGGATTGACCGCCTCCCCGTCGCCCTTCTCGTCATGCATGCCGATGCCGGGCTGCTTGTCGATAACCAGGAAAGCGGGATGCTCAAACAATATCCGGTACATAAAACCTCGGGACTCGGGAACTGGGGGATTAGGCATGCAGCCAACAGCTGGCGGCGCTCGGGAGTGCTGCATTCTCCCTGCTCGGCCGCCATTTGGCAAACCGGGCGGGCAGAGGCTGAAGATAAAAAATGGCCCCGCCTGCAACAGGCGGAGCCATTTTCGCTCATCTTGGCAGGTCAACCCTTACACATTGCGCGGGCGCAGGTGAGCGTGCCAGCGCGCTTCCCACTTTTTGAACAGCCAGACGATGACAAAGGTGAGCAGCATATAGAGCAGCCCTGCGGTCAAAAACGCCTCGAACGGACTGTAGTAGCGAGAGTTGATGATCCGCGCCGCGCCGGTCAGATCGACGATGGTGATGATGCCCGCCACCGCCGAGCCTTGCAGCATGAAGATCACCTCGTTGCTGTAAGCCGGCAGTGCCCGACGAAACGAGTTGGGCAAAATGATCCGGGTCAGGGTCTGCCAGCGGGTCATGCCAAAGGCGTTGGCAGCCTCAATCTGGCCGCGCGGCATATTGTGTACCGCCCCGCGCACGATCTCAGCGGTATAAGCGGCGGTATTGAGGGTGAAGGCCAGCAGCGCACAGAACCAGGCTTCGGAGAAGAGCGACCAGGCGGCACTGTTCTTCAGCCACTCCCACTGGGCGGCGCCGTAGTAGATGATAAAGAGCTGCACCAGCAGCGGGGTGCCGCGAAAGAAGTAGATATAGGCCCAGATTGGCCCCTTGATCAGCCAGTTGCGGCTATTGCGCAAGATGCCCATGGGCACCGCCAGCATCAACCCAAGGATCAGAGAGAGGGCCACCAGCCAGACGGTGGTATAGAGCCCCTCCCAGTAGGTGGGCCACTCTTTGAGAATGATTGAGAAATCCATGGCTTACCTCGTCTTGATGGCATAGTGACGCTCGGCCCACTTGAGCGCCGAGGTGGAGACTGCAGTGAAGATCAGGAAGATCAGCGCCACCGCCATGTAGAAGGTGAAGGGTTGCTGGGTCGAGCCCGCCGCCAACGAGGCTTTGCGCACCATGTCATCAAGGCCGATGATGGAGACCAGCGCGGTGGTTTTCAGCAGCACCAGCCAGTTGTTGCCAAACCCCGGCAGCGCGTGGCGCATCATCTGGGGGAAGAGGATCCGCACAAACACCTGGGTTGCCCGCATGCCAAAGGCCCGTGCTGCCTCCAGTTCGCCTTTGTCCACTGCCAGAATGGCGCCGCGAAAGGTCTCGGTCATGTAGGCGCCGAAGATAAAGCCGATGGTCGCGACACCGGCCACAAAGGGGCTGATGTCGATATAGTCCGGCAGCAGGGAGACCCACTCCTGATTGGGATTACTCTCGAGTAACCAGCTGTTGTAAGTCTCGTTGACCCAGGTGCAGATACCGTTGATCAGCACCTGACCGCCAAAGAAGAGCAGCATCATCAGCACCAGATCGGGGATGCCGCGAATGATGGTGGTGTAGCCGGTGGCGATGGCCCGGGCCCACTTGTAGGGAGAGAGTTTGGCCAGCGCCCCCAGCATCCCCAGCAGCAACGCCAGCAGCAGGGAGGCCAGCGCCACTTCCAGGGTGACCCAGGCGCCCTCCAGCAGCGAGGCTTCGTATCCTTTCAAATCAAACATATGCAGCTCCATCGCCACTGAATCTTCACGCACCTGCTAACCAGAAGGCTCCATAGCAGTCCGAATGAAATATGTGCAGCTCCATTGCAATCAATGCGGGCCCGTAAACTCCCTCAGGGAGGTGACGGGCCCGATGACTACTGACGGGATCAACCTGTCGTTACTTGCCGTAGACGTCTTTGGACTTACTCGCCGTAAACGTCTCTTTGTTTTACTCTCCGTAAACGTCTCTTTGTTTTACTCTCCGTAAACGTCGAACTCGAAGTACTTGTCGTTGATTTCCTTGTACTTGCCGTTGGCACGCAGCGCCAGAATGGCGGCATTGAATTTCTCTTTCAGATCCTTGTCAGCCTTGCGCACCGCAATACCGGCACCCTCGCCAAACCACTTGGGATCGGTCAGTTTCGGGCCGACGAATTCGAAGGCATCACCGCCCTCTTTCTTCAGCAGACCGTCGGTGATGGCGGCAGAGTCGGCCAGCACATAGTCCACACGACCGGATTTCAGATCGAGATAAGCTTCATCGGCGGTGCCGTAACGCTTGATGGTGGCATTGGGGAAGTTGTCGGTAATAAAGGTATCCATGGAGGTTGCACGCTGCACCGCGACGGACTTGCCTTCCATAAAGGCTTTGTCGAGCTGCACATCAGTGCCCTTCTTGGCGGCAAAGCGGGCCGGAATGTGCTGGTACTTCTGGGTGAAGTCCACCTTCTTCTTGCGCTCTTCGGTGATGTCCATGGTGGCGATGATGGCGTCAAACTTGCGCGACAACAGCGCCGGAATGATGCCGTCCCAGTCCTGCTTGACCAGGGTGCACTTCACTTTCATCTCTTCGCACAGGGCGTTGGCGATGTCGATATCAAAACCTTTCACCTCGCCACTGGGCTCGGTCCAGGAGAAGGGGGGATAGGCACCCTCAACCCCGATCCGGACCTCTTTCCACTCCTTGGCCATCAGGCTACCGGACGCGAGGGCAGTAACTACGGCTGTCGCCAGCATCAGCTTGTTCATGTATCTCTCCTTGATAAAACAGTTGATTGGGTAACCAGGCATCCCGCCATCAGTAGATGGAGGAGATGAATTGCTTGAACCGCTCGGATTTGGGATGGGCGAAAATCTCCTTGGGGTTGCCCTCCTCTTCCACCCGCCCCTGATGCAGAAACATCACCTTGTTCGATACATCCCGGGCAAACGACATCTCGTGGGTCACCACCAGCATGGTGCGCCCCTCTTCGGCCAGCTCGCGCATCAGACCGAGCACCTCCCCCACCAGCTCGGGATCCAGCGCCGAGGTGGGTTCATCGAACAGCATCACCTCGGGCTCTACCGCCAGCGCACGGGCAATGGCGGCTCGCTGCTGCTGACCACCGGAGAGGTGGCCGGGATAGTAGTCACGCCGCTCCCAGAGTCCAACCCGGTTGAGCAGTTGCTCTGCCTTGGCCAGTGCTTCGGCGCGAGGCACCTTGAGCACCTGGATTGGCACTTCGATGATGTTCTGCATGATGGTCATGTGTGACCAGAGATTGAAACTTTGAAACACCATGGCCAGCCGGCTGCGGATCCGCTCAACCTGACGCATATCCTCGGGCAACCGCTCGCCGGCGCGGCTGGTTTTCATCCGGATCAGCTCACCATGGAGCGAGACGGTGCCGGATGAGGGGGTTTCGAGCAGATTGATACAACGAAGAAAGGTCGACTTCCCCGAGCCGGAGGAGCCGATAAGGGAGATGACATCCCCCTTGTGGGCGGTCATGTCGATGCCCTTGAGCACTTCGTGGGTGCCAAAATATTTGTGCAGATCACGTACTTCCAGTGCGGCAACGTCGCTCATCCATTACAACCTTGTCTGTCCCTAGACGCCGCAGGGGGCGTGACTCAACCACCGTCCATTTAACAAAAAGTTAACCGATGGCAACCTTCAGCGAAAATATCACCCGGATAGTGAAAAAACAATACAGAACGAGGGTCTTCAGGGGATTCGCTCTATTTTTATTCGCTCTTTGCGTATTTTTCAGCACTTTGTTTGCATAAACAGCCGTTTCAATAGCTATTCCGATACCGCCTTTTTATACCCCAATCATATCAGTGGCAAGAGAAAAGCGTGATGTGTGCCAAACCGGCACCAAAATGGCTTTATGCACACCCTTACCGAGCGAATTATCGGCTCCCCGATCGGATCAACTTGATTTCATTGGTGCACTCGGGCTCGCACAGAACCTTATCAAACAGAGAGGTTGTGGCAAAAAAGTAACAATCAGCCCCCAAAAGGGCTGTTTTTGGCCATGAAAGCGAGAGATATGTGACACAGAGCCAATAAGTAATGATAAGGTGGTGTTTTTATCAGTTTTTGTGATCGAGGCCTCGATGCTGCTCAATGTGTTGCTGATCCTGTTGCCACTGGCAATCGGTTATCTGATTCCCCTCTCCTCTGCCCGACTGATCAAGTTGGTCAACCAGAGTCTGGGCAAGATGGTCTACCTCATTCTGTTTCTGATGGGGCTCGGGCTTGCCTATGTGGAAAACTTGGGCAGCAATCTGGCGGTGATCTTCAAAGTCGCCGGGGTGATGCTGACCGCGATCACGATCTGCAACCTGCTGGCCCTCTGGTGGCTCGACAAGCGCACGCCGCCGACCCACGAGGCGAGCGATAGCAAAATGCCGAGCAAGCTGCACCTGTTGTGGGAATCCCTGCAGCTCTGCTTTGTGGTGCTCGGCGGTGTGCTGCTCGGGTTGCTGGTGGATCTGCGCGCCCTGCCCATCGACAAGTGGAGCGAATGGGCCCTGATGCTGCTGCTGTTTCTCATCGGGGTGCAGATGCGCAACTCCGGCATGCGGCTGCGCCAGATCCTGCTCAACCCCTGGGGGATGAAGATCGCCGCCACCGTCATCCTCAGCAGCTGGCTTGGCAGCCTGCTGGCGGCCCAGTTGCTGGGCATGCCCTTTACCCATGGTCTGGCGATGAGCTCGAGCTTCGGCTGGTATTCGCTCTCCGGCATTCTGGTGGCCGACAAACTGGGGCCGGTGCTCGGTTCTGCTGCCTTTATCAACGATCTTGGGCGCGAGCTTATCGCCATCCTGATCATCCCGGTCCTGATGCGACGCCACCCCTCGGCGGCCATCGGTTACGGCGGCGCCACGGCGCTGGACTTCACCCTGCCGGTTATCCAGAAATCAGGGGGCATTCAGGTGGTGCCGGTGGCCATTGTCTCCGGCTTTATCCTGAGCCTGCTCGGCCCCATCCTGATCCTCGGGTTTCTGGCGATCTAAGCCTGATTCCCACATTGCAGATAAAAAAAGCCCGACCTTGTTGTCGGGCTTTGGCTGTTTGGAGCAACCACGCTCTCGCACTGACTACGATATTGCCCGCAGCCTTATTCGCGCCACAGGCCGCCGCTCATCACCCTTTCGATAGCAAACGTCCGGTCGTGCACCAGCAGCAGATCCGCATCCTGCCCGACCCCGATACGCCCCTTGCTGCCGAGCCCCAGCGCCTGCGCCGGATTGCTCGTCACCGCGGCCAATGCCCTCTCCAGAGAGACACCGAGCCGGGTCGCGCGCACGCACTGCTGCCACAGGCTGGCAATCTGGCCGCAGCGCATCTCGATTAGCCGCCCTTCGCCATCAAAGCGCGGCAGGCTAGCGTTGGCATCCGAGCTGAAGGTGATGCGCTCGGCAGGCACATTGGCGGCCAGCAGCTCAAGGAGTGCATCGGCGGCAAGCCGCTCGCCATCCTCCAGCAGATCGGGAAAGCTCGAGGTGGTGAGGTCTACCCAACCTCCCGCCTTGCCCCACTCGATGGCCTCGGCAAAGAGCCAGGGGTTGCGGTTGCAGTGAGTGGGATAGAGCTGGCGCAGCGGAATGTCGGTCTCATCGCGCAGGGCCCGCAGGGGGGCCAATGCCCCCTTGCCATCCCCGACATGGAAGAAGCTGACCCCGCTCTTGCCCGCAAGCAGCCCGGCCACTCGCGCCTCGCTGGCAAGCCTGGCCAGCTCATCGTGGGTCGGCGCACTGGATCTGTGGTCACTGATGGCCACCTCCCCCACCCCCAATACCTCGGGGATCAGGATGATGTCCGACTCCACCGTGCCGGTCAGGGTCTTGACCGGCAGATGGTAGGAGCCGGTATACATAAAGGCGCTCACCCCGGCGGCGCAAAACTCGCGCACCTTGCCGAGCACCTGCGCGGGAGTGCGGGTCAGGCTGTCGGTGCCAAGCGCCGCCACCAGGGTAGTGACACCTGCCTTGAGCGCCTCGCTCGCCGCCAGCTCCGGGGTGCGAAAGGCAAAGCCCCCCTCACCGCCACCGCCAGTAATATGGGCCAGCGGATCCACCAGCCCAGGGACCAGATAGCGGCCACGACCATCGACCCGATGCAGCGGCCAGTTTGTGGGCACCGTCAACCCCTTGCCCATCCAAGCGATACGGCCATCGGCCACCAGCAAATCCTGCTGGCCAAGGTGGGTGGGGCTGAAGATCTCGGCTCCCTCGATCAGGGTCAACATGGCGATCCTCCTTGCACAATTGTCGCTTGCCCAATGAAAAGAGAGGGAGCAAGCTCCCTCCCCCCGTCAACCACCATATATATCGTACTTGAAGTACTTCTGGTTGATCTGCTGATAGGTGCCATTGGCACGCAGGGCCTTGATCGCCTCGTCCAGCTTGCCCTTGAGCTCCTTATCGCTCTTGCGCACGGCGATCCCCATACCATCACCAAACCACTGGCGATCGGTCAGGGCGGGCCCCACATAGTCGAACTTGTCGCCCCCCTCTTTGCCAAGCAGCCCCTGCTCGATGGCAGAGGCATCGGCCAACAGGGCCAGCACCCGACCCGCCTTCAGATCGAGATAGGCCTCATCGGCATTGCCGTAGCGGACTATGGTGACATTCGAGCCAAAATTGTCGGTCAGGTACTTGTCGTGGGTGGTAGCACGCTGCACCCCGATGCGCTTGCCCGCCATGCCTTCCGGGGTCAGCGTCAGCTCGGTCCCCTTAACCGCCACAAAGCGATTGGGAATATGGGCATATTTCTCGGTGAAGTCGACCTTCTGGCGCCGCTCGTCGGTGATCGACATGGCGGCGATGATGGCATCGTATTTGCGCGACAGCAGGGCCGGGATCATGCCGTCCCAATCCTGCGCCACCAGCTCGCACTTGACCGCCATCTGCTGACACAGGGCGTTGGCGAGATCGATATCAAACCCCTTGATCTCGCCCGACGCATCGGTCCAGGAGAAGGGCGGGTAGGCCCCCTCCACCCCGAAACGCACGGTTTTCCACTCCTTGGCCATAGCGGGGGTGGCCAGCAGGCTGGCAACAAACAGGGCTGAGAGGGTCAGTCTGATCTTCATCATGAGTACTCCATTACATAAAAAGCGCACAGGCGCGGACAAGGCACCGCAAGCGAATGCATGCGATGACCAAAAGCGGCAAAATCTGGATGAGCGAGATCACGCCCAAGCGGGCGTCAGTGAACTGCTCCAGGGGTTCGATCTATTCGTCGAACCACTCGGAGAGATAGAAAGGCTTGAAGTAGAAGGCCAGAAAAAAGCCTCTGGCTTTGCGCATCATGGTGGTTTGTCGCGTCCTGTGACAAAAGATGGCAATCACCTTAGCACGCCCGAATTTTGCCCGGCAAGAGGCAGCCGCAGGGCAGTAGCAAAATCCCGATCATGGTCAAGGCGGGCGGGATCCGTTAGGCTCGAAGCACCTTGCCATCCCATAACAGACCCACAGCGACCGATGAATTTTCTGGCCCATCTCCATCTGGCTGCCCACACCCGAAGCTCCTTCACCGGCAATCTGCTCGGCGATTTCGTCAAAGGCACGCTGCCCACGGGGCTTGCCGCCCACTTCGATGAGGGGATCTGGCTGCACCGCAAAATTGACGCCTTCACCGACGGGCACCCCGAGCACAAGGCGGCCGTCGCCTGTTTCGAGGCCCCCTGGCGCCGCTTTGGCGGCATAGTGGTGGATATGATCTACGACCACTGGCTGAGTCAGCACTGGGAGCAGTTCAATACCGAGCCCCTGCCCCGCTTCCTGCAACGCAGTTATGACCAGCTATTGACGGATCACCCACGCCTGCCGGATGGACTGCCACTCCCCCTCAAGCGGATGGCCGAGCAGAACTGGCTCGCCTCCTACCGCCACAGGGAGGGGCTGGGGCAAGCGCTGAATGGCATAGGTCGCCGACTGCGCCGCTCGGTACAACTGGGAGAGGCGCTGTTGACCCTCGATGAGTCGCAGTGGCAAACATGCGAGGCGGGATTTCTGCGCTTCTATCCCGCACTGATGGCCTTTAGCCAGCAGCAGCTGGCCCAATATCGGGCAGCCCAAGGGGCACAGTGATCCCTTTGGATAAAGCAGCTTTCCCATAAAAAACGCCCCTTGCGGGGCGTTTGTCATCAGTTGGCTTCGTCTTTCTTTTTGCGAATGCTTAAGCCAAGTTCCCGACCACGCAGTCGGGCGTAATAGATGGTGCCGATAAAGGCGAGAGTGGTGAACAGCAGCTCCACCACCGCCAGCCACCGCTCCCCCTCATCCGTGGTGATCAGGGTGAGGGCGTGAAGGAAATAGGGCATCAACACAAAGTTGCCCCAGGCGTGGGTGTAAGGGTTGCCCTGCACTATCCCCTTGAGGGGGAAGAGCAGCGGCACCGTCCAGATCACCGGCAGCAGCCAGGGGTTGAGGTCCGGATGGGGTGATAGCCACAGATGCCAGAGGATGACCCAGCCCAGCAGGCCGAAGAAGCCGACCAGAGTCAGCCAACGTGCGAAGCGGGTGCTCACTTGAGGATCTCCAGCACCTGCTCCGGCGGGCGACCAATGCGGGCCTGACCATTCTTGATGACAATGGGGCGCTCGATCAGCTTGGGATGCTGGTGCATGGCGCGAATAAGGGCATCACCGCTGACATCGGCCAATCCCAGCTCCTTGTAGAGATCCTCCTTGGTGCGCATCAGCTGGCGGGGATCGCTAAAACCGAGCTGAGAAAGCAGGTTGCGGATCTCATCTTCGCTCGGGGCCTGCTCCAGATAGAGCACCACATCAGGGGCGATCCCGTGCTGTTCCAGCAGAGCCAGGGTTTCGCGACTCTTGGAGCAGCGCGGATTGTGGTAGATTTGGGTCTCGCTCATGGTAACTCCCTGATTAATCGCAAGATGGGACTAGAAACGGCGCTATTGTAGGGGAAAGTGATGGTCAGGGTAAGCGGCAGTGGAAAGGAATTGAAACGAATTTGTTGGCTGATTGTGGCTGGCCTGCTGGGCGCCTGCACGCCCGCCCCCGAATTTACCGATGCAACAGGGCAGTCGGTCAGCCTGCGCCACTTTGCCGGCAAGCCGCTGCTGGTCAACTACTTCGCCCCCTGGTGCGCTCCCTGCCTGCGCGAGATGCCACGCCTCAACAGGCTGGCAGCGGAGGGCCAGATCACAGTGGTGGCCATCAACTACGACCCGACTACGCCAGCAGAGCTGGACAAACTGGCTGCGCAGTATCACATCAAGGTGCCGCTCCTTATTGCCAATGAAGATGCCAGGCTCCCCTTCCCTCGCCCAAGCGGCCTGCCCACCAGCTATCTGCTCGATAGCGAGGGCAAGCTCAAGCAGACGCTGGTCGGCGAGCTCGACCAGCAGCAGCTCGAGATGCTCAAGGCGACCGCCAGCAGCATGAGTCACTAGCCCATCGCTGCTATCACCGTCCCCCACATCAACGCCACCGCCATAAACAACAAGGGCGCACCATAGTGCGCCCTTGTTTGATAGGTTTCGTTAGCCCTTGAGGCTGTCGAGATCCTTCTTGGCCCGCTCCAGCTCGGTGATGCGCGCCTCCAGACGAGCCAGGGTCATCCGATCGCTGGTGGTACCGCGTGCCACGATCAGCTCGTCGATGGCCGCCTGATAATCCCCGCGCAGCGCGAGCATCTCGGCCCGCGCCATATGCAGCTCGGTCATTCTGCCCGCCTTGCGATAGGCATCGGCCAGCAGGTTCCAGGCCAGATTGTTCTCCTCATGGGCACGGGCATAGGGGTCGAGGATGGCGATGGACTTCTTGTAGTTGCCGCTCTCGAGGTAGGCGTTACCGAGGTTGACCACCACCACTTCGTTATCCGGCATTCTGCTGCGGAACTTCTCGAGGCGCGCGATGGCATGGGCACTACGCCCCTTGGCCAGATCGATGTCGGTCTGGGCATCGACGATAAAGAGATCTTCCGGATGACGGGCCGCCAGCTCCTGCATCAGGGTATCAGCCTCGTCGGTGCGCTTGAGCTGGATCAGCGCCAGCGCCTTGCCATAGATGGCGGCATCCTTGAGCGGGTAATCCCCCTTCTGGATCCGGCTATCGAAGTAGCTCAGCAGCCCCTGCGGGGTATCGGTACCAAAACGCACCTGAATCCGTACCTTGGCCAGCCAGAAGTCGAGGCTCGGCGGCAAGTCGCGGCGACCATAGCTGCCCGCCCGAGCGCGGGCCTCGCTGATCCGGGTCTCCGGCAGCGGGTGAGTGAGCAGCATCTCCGGCGGCTTGCTGGCGTAACGGTATTCGGCAGCCAGTTTCTGGAAGAAGTTGGCCATCCCCATGGGATCGAAACCGGCATCATAGAGCGTCTTCATGCCGATGCGATCCGCTTCGTATTCGTTGTCGCGGGTGTAGTTGATGGCTGACTGCATGGAAAGACCCAGCGTGGTCTGCAGCGCGGCGATACCAGCAGTCGGGTTGATCACTGCCAGCGCGATGGATCCCACCAGACCGGCCAGAGTCACCGCCGAGCTGCTTGCCTGCGCTTCCATATAACGGGCGATGTGGCGCTGGGTCACGTGGGTGATTTCGTGGGCCAGTACCGAGGCCAGCTCGCTCTCGCTGTCGGCGTAGAGGAAGAGGCCAGTGTGCACCTTGACTCGCCCGCCGAGGAAGGCGGCCGCGTTGATGCTGGGATCATTGATGAGGAAGAAGGTAAACGGGAAACGCACCCCATCGGCGTTGGTCAGCAATCGCTGACCCAGATCGTCAATGTACTGGCTCAGCACCGGATCATCGATGATCGGCAGACCCGCACGGGCAAAGCGCATAAAAGCGTTGCCGTAACGCACTTCCTGCTCGATGGGCAGGGCAGCAACCCCGGCCGTGCCGATGTCAGGAAGCTGATTGTTGGCCTCGGCATGAAACGTGGCGCCCATCAGGGAAGCCAGCAGGGGAAGCGATGCCATCAGGGGGGAAAAGCGTGCCACGTTATCTCTATCTCCATCAGAAAGGGCCTCGGCAGAATACCCTTGCCCATCAAGGGCTACAAGCGTTGTTTCACGCTCTTATCACGGCCATAATAGCGGCCACTTGCCTGATGGAGCCCCCATGGAAGTTCTCGACCTGACCCCCTGGCGTTGCCCCGAGCCGCTGATCCGGCTCAAGCTCTGGTTAAGGAAGGCCCAAAGCGGTCAAACCGTCACCATCCTGCTGGCCGATGCGGGTTCACGGCAGGATATTCCGGCCTATCTGCAGCGTCAGGGCCACCATGTCGAGATGCAGCAACAACCGGACAATACCCTCTCTTTGCAGTTGGTTGTCGGGGCGAAGCAACCATCTTGAGCTCCAGTGATGTAAGGATGCAGTCATGTTAGAAGTATTGAAGCGCTGGTATCAGACCCGTTTTTCCGATCCCGATGCCGTTACCCTGTTCCTGTTGCTGGTGTTTGGCTTTGCGGTGCTATGGCTGTTTGGCGACCTGCTGGCTCCCCTGCTGGTGGCGCTGGTGCTGGCCTATCTGCTGGAGTGGCCCATCGGACGGCTGCAGCGAGCCAAATTGCCACGGACCCTGGCTGTCACTCTGGTGCTGCTGTTGTTCATCTCTGCATCCGTGCTAGTGGTACTCGAACTGGTACCAACCTTGCTGAACCAAGGGGTCAATCTGGCTAAAGAAGCACCGGCAATGCTCTCCCACGCGCAGGATTATGTGCGCACCCTGCCGGACAAATACCCCGAAATCATCGATGTCAGCCTGGTGGAGACCGTCATCGACAATATTCGCCAGCGCATCCTCACAACCGGTGAACAACTGGTGACGCTCTCTCTCAGCTCGCTGGTCAACATCGGGGCGCTGCTGGTCTATCTGTTTCTGGTGCCACTGATGATGTTTTTCCTGCTCAAGGACAAGCAGTTCTTGATAAGCTCCCTGCGTCGCTTCCTGCCACGCAACCGGGCACTGGTCCAGCGGGTCTGGATTGAGATGAACGAGCAGATCATGAACTATATACGCGGGAAAATTATCGAAATCCTGATTGTCGGCGTGATCACCTACGGCGCTTTTACCCTGCTCGGCCTACGCTACTCAGCCTTGCTTGCGGTCGCGGTCGGTTTCTCTGTGCTGATCCCCTACATTGGTGCTGCCGCCGTCACGGTTCCCGTGGTGATGGTCGCGCTGTTTCAGTGGGGGTTGACGCCGGAGTTCACCTGGCTGGTCATCGTCTACACCGTAATTCAAGTGCTCACCGGCAACTTGCTGGAGCCGCTGCTTTTTTCCGAAGCACTCAACCTTCATCCTGTGGCCATTATCATCGCCGTGCTGGTGTTTGGCGGCTTGTGGGGATTCTGGGGAGTCTTCTTCGCCATTCCCCTCGCCACCCTGGTCAAGGCGGTGATCAATGCCTGGCCAAAACGTGAAGAGATGCCCGGTGCCGCAAAATAACCCGCATCCCCTGCAATCGTGACAACGGAGTGTCCATGACCTTTTTTCGTCAAATCAGAGCGGCAGGGATGACGGCCCTGCTCCTCGCTGCCGCTATGCCAGCGCGTGCCGATATCGATCTTGGCGCCATGGATCTGCTCACCAGCGACAGCCCTACCAGCCCGGTGCCACAGGGCTTTGTCGCCGGTGCGGCGCTCATCGGGGGACAGGCCCGTTATGAATCGCAGGACAACGCCCTCTACGCCATCCCGGGCTTTATCTACTTCGGCGACCAATTCATGTTTCTGGGGGATCGGGCCCGCTACTACTTCCACAAGGATGAGAACGTGGCCCTCTACGGCTATGGCCGGGTCCGTTTTGGCAATCTGGATCCCGAGGACTCGCCCGTTTTCAGTGGTATGGAGCAGCGAAAATGGCAGCTGGAAGGCGGGATCGGTGGCAACATCATCACCCCCTATGCCCTGCTGACCGTGCGGGCCAACAGCGATGTCACCGGCCGCAGCAAGGGGCAGGAGCTGCTGCTGTGGGCCGACTTCCCCATCCTGCGCGACAACCTGCTGATCATGCCGGGGATGGGGCTGATGCTGCGCAGCGACAAGATGGCCAACTACTACTTCGGCGGTATCTCCGAAAGCGAGGCCACCGCCCAGCGGCCAGCCTGGGACACGGGCTCAACCCTCTCCCCCATGGCGGCGCTCATCACCAGCTACCGCTTCAGTCCCAACTGGATTGGCATGTTTGCCATGAACTACGAATGGTATGATCGGGACATCAAAAACAGCCCCATCGTCCAGCACGATGGCGAACTCTATGCAGGATTTGCCTTGGGCTATATCTGGTAACAGTTATGAGTCTTGAACCGTGAGACACGACCAAACAAAAGGGAGCCCTCTGCTCCCTTTTTCACGACCATCAGGCTGGTAGTAAAGCCTGCTCAAGCTGCCAATTCAGGCTTACAGCGCCGCCAGAAACTCGGTCAGTTGCTGATTGACGAAGGACGGATTTTCCAGCGACGAGATGTGGCCAGCGGCCGGGATCTCCTTGAACGGGCAACCCAGTACCTCGGCCATCAGATAGCCCTCCAGCACCGGGCGCGCCTTGTCCTCGCAGCCGGTCATCACCAAGGCAGGAGTGCTTATCTCCTCCAGCCACTCGATGCGATCCTCGCGAGTCACAAAGCTGCGGCCCACCGCCACCATGGCGGCAATCTTATCCTTTGGCCAGGCGGCAAGGCGCGCCTTGAAACCGCTCATCAGCGCCTCATCAGGCTGATTGGCAAAAAAGAGCGGCGCCACCTGTTCGACGATGGGCGCCGGCACGGTGCCAAGCTGCTCGATCATCGCCAGCATGCCGAGGTAGCGCTCGCAGGTGATCTGCGGCTCGAGGCCAACGAAGCTGTCCATCAGCACCAGCCCCTTGAGGCGAGCTGGTGCCATGCGCGCCAGCTCCACACCCCACATGCCGCCGATGGAGAGGCCCACCAGCACGAACTCGTCGACCCCGAGGGCATCGAGCAGCGCCAGATGATCGCGCGCCAGGGTTGCCAGCGTGCAGGCGCCTTCCGGAAGCAGATCGGAATCGCCGTGGCCCCACAGATCGGGAACGATGCAGCGATAGCTCCCTTTGAGCGCCTCGATTTGCGGCGCCCACATGGTGCTGTCCCACAGATAGCTGTGACCAAACAGCAGCACCGGCCCTTGCCCTTCATCCAGATAGGCCATCCGGCGGCCCGCTATCTCCATAAAATGCTTCATGTTATCTCCTGTTGCCAGCGATGGGCGGGCAGTGTATCACGTCCCCCTTGGCAGTCGACTCTCCCTGGTGCAAGCTGAAGTGACGGCAAGAAGGGACTCAAAGAGGAGAAGAAGATGCCGAAGGACAAGAGCAAGAAGCGGCCACGACTGGACAAGAAATGTTATGAACACCACCTCGCCCACCTGCAGGAGGAGCTGGTCAAGCTGCAGGAGTGGGTCAAGCAGGAGGGACTGAAGGTAGTGGTGCTGTTCGAGGGACGGGACGCCGCCGGTAAAGGGGGCGTCATCAAGGCGATCACCGAGCCCCTCAACCCCCGGGTCTGCCGGGTTACGGCGCTGCCCGCCCCCTCGGACCGCGAGCGCTCCCAGTGGTACTTTCAGCGCTATGTCGCCCACCTGCCCGCTGCTGGCGAGATGGTGCTGTTTGACCGCTCCTGGTACAACCGGGCCGGGGTAGAGCGGGTGATGGGCTTTTGTAGCGACGCCGAGTATCGCGAGTTTCTGCGCGCCTGCCCCGAGTTTGAGCGGATGCTGATCCGCTCCGGCATCACCTTGATCAAATACTGGTTCTCAGTCAGCGATGAGGAGCAGGAGAAGCGCTTCAAGGAGCGGATAAATACGCCCATCAAGCGCTGGAAGTTCAGCCCGATGGATTTGCAATCCCGCTCACGCTGGGTGGAATACTCCCGCGCCAAGGATGACATGTTCACCTACACCGACACCGAGGATTGTCCCTGGTTCGTGGTGGAGGCAGATGACAAACGCCGTGCCCGCCTCAACTGCATCGCCCATCTGCTGAGCAAGGTGCCCTACGAGGCGATCCACTACGAGCCTATCAAGCTCCCCCCCATCAAGACCGAAGGGTATGAACGCCCGCCGCTGGCCAGCCAGACCTTTGTGCCCGATATTACCGCCGAACTCGAGGCTTGAACCGGGTTACCTTGCCTATCTGCATGTTCAGATCGCAGGCAATAAAAAGCCGGTCTGACGACCGGCAAAAAGGCATTGATTATTAAGAAAGGAAAACCAGCACAACAAAAAATCAGGTACGGATATATTTGGCGGTACGGGGGAACGCCTGCTCCTTGGCATCGAACAGGTAGCAGGCTTCGGCCGGGATACCCACGCTGTAGGTCTGACCGGTCGCCACATCCACATCCGAGGTGGCCTTGACGGTAAAGTCGTGACCATCCACATCCATATAAACGAAGGACTCGGCACCCAGGTGCTCGGCCACCTGCACGATCCCGCTCACCTTGCTGTACGCATGGGGGTGATCCAGCGGCATCAGGTGCTCGGGGCGAATGCCCAGCTCCACCTTGTCACCCACAGCGCCACTGCGGGCATCGACCCGGGCACGCACGGTATCGCCAGAGGTCAACTTGACAAGGCACTCCTGCTCGCCAATCTCCAGCAACTCGCCCGCCAGGAAGTTCATCTTGGGAGAGCCGATAAAGCCCGCCACGAACTTGTTGTCCGGGTTGTGGTAGAGATCCAGCGGTGAACCGAACTGTTCCAGGTTGGTGGCAGCTTCGGCCTTGAGCGGGCTCAGCACCACAATCTTGTCGGCCAGGGTCATCGCTTCCACCTGATCGTGGGTCACGTAGATGATGGTGGAGTTAAGCTCCTTGTGCAGCTTGGCGATCTCGATCCGCATCTTGACCCGCAGGGCGGCATCCAGGTTGGACAAGGGTTCGTCAAACAGGAATACCTGCGGCTGCTGCACGATGGAGCGACCGATGGCGACACGCTGACGCTGACCACCGGAGAGCGCCTTGGGCTTTCTGTCCAGCAGCGGCTCGAGACCCAGGATCTCGGCGGCGCGCATCACCCGCTTGTGGATGTTCTCCTTGTCCATTTTCTTGAGCTTCAGACCAAAGGCCATGTTCTCGTAGATGTTCATGTGCGGATAAAGGGCGTAGGACTGGAACACCATGCCGACGTTGCGCTCTACCGGCGGCACGTCGTTCATGTAGCGACCGCCGATGGTCAGCTCACCGCTGGTGATGTCTTCCAGACCCGCGATCATCCGCAGCAGGGTGGATTTGCCACAGCCGGACGGGCCGACGAAGACAATGAACTCCCCTTCCTTGATGGAGAGGTTGATGTTGCGCAGGGTGTCCTTGTGAACAGCCGGATCGTAATTTTTGCGAACGTTGTTGAGTACTACTTCAGCCATGACGAGCTCCGCTCTTGAATCTTTGCAAATCGTGATAGCGGGGGGAGTCAGCTCCCCCGGCCATAAACTTAACCTTTCACACCACCGGCGGTCAGACCGCCAACCAACCAGCGCTGTGCCAGCAGGAACACCACAGTGATGGGGAAACCGGAGAGCACTGCGGCCGCCGCGAAATCACCCCACAGATAGTTCTGCGGATAGAGGTACTGCTGGGCCCCGACCGCCAGGGTCAGATTATTCACATCCTGCAGCAGGATGGAGGCCATGGGCACCTCGGTAATGGAGCCGATAAAGGCCAGAATAAACACTACCGCCAGGATGGGCACCGACAGGGGCAACAGGATCAGACGGAATGCCTGCCACGGGGTCGCACCGTCGATGGCCGCCGCCTCCTCCAGGGAGGAGTCGATGGTCTCGAAGTAGCCCTTGATGGTCCAGACGTGGAGGGCGATACCACCCATGTACGCCAGGATCAGGCCACCGTGGGTATTGAGACCCAGCCAGGGGATGTAGTCACCAATCTTGTTAAAGAGCGCGTAGATGGCTACCAGTGCCAGCACTGCCGGGAACATCTGGAAAATCAGCATGCCCTGCAGGATGGTGGACTTGCCACGAAAACGCAGGCGGGCAAAGGCGTAGGCACAGGTGGTGGAGAGCGTCACGATCATCAGGGCAGTGATGCCGGCGATCTTGATGGAGTTCCACAACCAGGTCAGCACCGGGAACGGCGGCGGCGTGATGCTGCCGTCGGCGTTGGTGATGGACATGCCCAGCGCAAGCTTCCAGTGATCCAGCGTCGGATTGGAGGGGATGATCTCCCCTACCGCGAAGTTACCGTTACGGAACGAGATGGCGATAACCATGATCAACGGGAAGATGATCAACGCCAGGAAGCCCCACATGACCAGGTGGGTTGCCCACACCCGGTATTTGACTGATTTGGGTTGTACGATTGCCATGTTGAAGCCTCCTTACAGCTGCTTGTCGGCTTTGGACAATTTCAGGTTGAGCAGCGCCAGCGCACCCACGATGAGGAAGATAGCTGTGGCGATGGCACTGGCCAGACCGTAGTCCTGACCACCCGATCCCTGGAACGCAATCCGGTAGGTATAACTCACCAGCAAGTCGGTGGTACCGGCCGGGGTGCTGGCGCCGATGATGTCGGGCGCACCGTTGGTCAACAACTGGATAAGCACGAAGTTGTTGAAGTTGAATGCGAACGAGGCAATCAACAGCGGTGTCAGCGGCTTCATCAGCAGCGGCACGGTGATCTTGAAGAAGTTCTGCACCGGACCGGCACCGTCCATGGCGGACGCTTCATAGAGATCTTCCGGGATGGCTTTGAGCAGGCCCATGCAGAGGATCATCATGTAGGGGTAGCCGAGCCAGGTGTTGACAATCAGGATCATCACCTTGGCCAGGAAGGGGTTGGTATACCAGTCCGGTTTGATGCCAAACGCCGCTTCCAGGAACATGTTGATCTCACCGAAGTTCTGGTTGAACAACCCCTTGAACACCAGGATGGAGATAAACGCAGGGATCGCATAGGGCAGGATCAACATGACCCGATAGAAACCGCGCCCCTTGAGCTCTTCCCACTGCACCAGACAGGCCAGCACCATGCCGATAGCCAAGGTGAAGGCGACAGAACAGGTTGAGAAGATCACGGTCCAGATGAAGATCTGCAGGAAGGGTGACTGGATGCCCGGATCGGTGACGATGCGCGCGAAGTTCTTCCAACCGACGCTCACCACAAAGCCCGGAGCAATCCCCTTGCCGACAAACTGACCCTGTTCGTCGATGTACTGATAGAAGCCGGTCTCGCCATTGGGCAGCATCAGTTCGCCATTCTGGGTATCACGCAGCAGGTTGCTGTCTTTGATCACCACGCCGGACTTGAGCACGGCACCATCCATCAAACGGGTGTAGTGCTGCTTCTGGGCGGCAAACTTGCGCAGGCTGCTCAGGGTCAGGTGGGTACCGCCATCCGGCAGCACCAGATCAAGGTCACTCAGGTGAGTACGATGCTCAACAATGGCGCGGATCGGTGCGGCCTTGCTGGCCGCTTCGCCGGTGAAGGGCTGCAGCTCGACCACTTGCTGGGTGTTCTGCACACGGCCCTCGCGGGACGCCAGCTCACGGGCCTTGTTGGTCATCAGGGAAACAGGTTGGCTGATAAAGGATTGATCATCCTGTGTCAGCAGCAGCTGGAACTGGCCGTTGTCGCCACCCAGCAGGGTAAAATCGAATTCACCGCCCGCCACCTTGTAGGTTTTCTTCAGGTGGTAGTCCCGCGCCTGCTCCACGGAGAGCAAGTTGGACCCCGAATAGTTGGTGAAGGCAATGCCAATGGTGTAGGCAAGAGGGAAGATGATAAACACAACCATGCCCGCAACACCCGGAAAGATGTAGCGATGGGCATAGGTCTTCTTGTTCATGAAGACATACAGACCGACGGAAACCACCACCAGATCCAGCAGCGCGAATACCCACTCGCCACTGGCGTACATCATCACGGCTGCGTAGCCGTTGAGGATGGCAACCAGGGCCGCTATGGTCCACTTAAGCCAGGTGTGCTTATCCTTCGGACCGGCATAGGACTCAACAGAAGGTACTACTTCCATGCCAATTAACCTTTATAACGCCAAGAGAGATTTGAGAGAGTGGGAGGCCATGACGGCCTCCCGGGTAGTGCGTGCTTACTGAACGATACGCTTGGCAGCGGTATCCAGAGCTTCGTCAACACCCTGACGACCGGAGGTCACGTTCTTGAGGGCAGTTTCGAAGGAAGACCAGAAACGGCTCATCTCGGGAACGGATGGCATCGGCTCGCCAGCCTGGGCGTTCAGCATGGTGGCCTTGATGTGCGGATCGGATTCCAGGGTCTTCTGGAAGGATTTCAGCGCAACGGCACCCAACGGCTTGTCGGCGTTAACCGGCGCCAGACCGGCATCGGTCAGCAGGTAGTTTTCCAGGAACTCGATAGCCAGATCCTTGTTCGGGCTGGCGGCGTTGATGGTGGCACCCAGTACGCCAACGAAGGCTTTGGCCGGCTTGCCGTTCAGGGTCGGCAGCGGCGCTACGCCGTACTTGATGCCGCTCTTGTCCAGGTTGCTCCAGGCCCAGGGACCGTTGATCATCATGGCCACTTCGCCCTTGTTGAACTTGGCGTCCATCACACCGTAGTCGATGCCTTTTTCCAGGTGACCGGACTTGATCATCTCGGAGATGTAGCCCACGCCCATCTTGGCACCTGCGTTGTTCACGCCGGTATCTTTAACGTCATAACCGGTAGCGGTTTTCTTGAAGGCGTAACCACCGTTGGCAGCCACCAGCGGATAGCTGAAGTACGGGGTGTCATAAGCCCACATGATGGCGCGCTTGCCGTTTTTCTTCAGAGTCTCGTCAATCTTGGCGATCTCTTCGAAGGTTTTCGGCGGCTCGGGCAGCAGGTCTTTGTTATAGATCAGGCTGACCGCTTCCATGGCAACCGGGTAGCCATAGGTTTTGCCATCAACAGTCATGGCATCCCATGCCAGCTGTTCAAATTTGCCTTTGGTGGCAGCGTTCGGCGTTACCGGAACCAGCAAACCGGCTTTGACCCACTCACCGTAACGGTCGTGAGCCCAGAAGAAGATGTCCGGGCCGTTGCCAGTGGCGGCGGCTTGCTGGAATTTCACTTCAACCTGATCCGGGTGAGCCACAGTAACCTTGATGCCGGTTTCTGCTTCAAACTTCTTACCCACTTCAGCCAGACCGTTGTATCCCTTGTCACCGTTGATCCAGATGGTCAGCTGGCCTTCATCGATGGCAGCAGTAGCAGAGCAAGCGACGCCAAGAGTGGCCAGACCGATCAGGGATGACAGCAATTTCTTTTTCATGAGCCTTTCCTTGTATTAGTTCCGCGCTGTAAGAGCATTGTGTGCGAGATGAATATTATCCCAAGCGGCAAACGGCTCACATGACGCAACTCGCATTTTTGAAATGCAATTACGTATTTCCTTCCAGAAAGTTTTGAAAACATTTTCTTATTTCAGGGAATTACGGCCATTTATCGGCTTAATTCCAGACAACCACAGAATAATAATTACCAAAATGAAATAAAATTTCATGAATGAAAGGGTTTTCACCTCAATGAAAACCCTTTCAGATGGTTTATTTTGTTTGATTTGTTAACAAAGTACCGCGCCAGTTTCGAGGTCTGCCCGGGCGCAATAAAAAAAGAGACCCCGCCGGGGCGGAGTCTCTTTTTGCCAGAAATGACGACTTGATCACACTCGGGAGCATGACTACGACTGGCGCAGCAGCTGATCCTTAAGATTGGGCGGCACACCCTTGATGGTCAGGGTGTCGGTCTGGGGGTCGTAAAAGATCCGGCTGTTCAACAGCTTCTGCTCAAAGCTCAAAGTCAGGCCGCCACCGGAGCCGACAAACTTGGTCAAACCACGCAAGGTAGAGCGATCCGCCGGGAAACGCTCTTCCAGCTCATACTCCTGACCGATAAAGCTGTAAAAATCGAGGTCACCGTCGCTGGGCAATTCTGCAGACAGCTCCTTGATTTCAATCTCTTCACCGGCACTCGCCTGTTCGGTGCAATATTTGAAGACCTGCTTTTTATAGTCGTTGCGCTCGGTCGGTTCGAGCTGACGACTGTCGCAATAATCTTCAACCGCCTGCAGCAAGCCTTTATTTTGTACCTTGGCATCCATGCCCTCGCGGGCACCCAGCAGATCCATAAAGAAGTCGCCCAGTTTGCGACCAATGCGCCCCTTGCTGAAGGTGATATAGCGGCGCGAATCAGGTTGGGTTTTCCATTCGGTCAAATCAATGCGGGCCACCAGATTGAGTTTGCCGATATCCAGATACTGGATATGGCGCAATTCCAGCGCTTCGCTGACGGTGACGCTCTCCTTGCCCTCCAGCAGAGCAATCAGCAGATAATCGACCCCGACGTAGTTATATTTGGCAAACAGCAGCACCCCCTGCTCATCGAGGGCGTGCTCCACCAGCTGCTTGACCAGCATCTGGGTCACGGTGACCGAGAAGGGAACGAATTCGGTCTGCTCGTCGAGCAGCTGTTCGAGGGCGATACGAAACGCGGGTGAAGGCTGCTTGGGAGCCTCTTCACCGTCGGCCAGCTCGGCCACGGCGGCCTCGGGGTCAGCAAAGAAGCCAAAGCCCTTGCCGCCCTTGCCGTTGTAGATCCGATGCAGTTCCGCCATCAGTCCCTGTACCGCCTCATCAGGGGGCAGGGTCTGGCTGCGGGTATCGGCGTGGGGTTGACCATCGCCGCCCTGGCGCAAGGAGTGAAGAATGATCTTGTCGATATCGAGACTCATGTCACAAAGCCATAGTGTTAGCCGAAAGGGTGAAGTATTATAAGGCGCTTTGAACCGAGATGAACTGAAGATTATGCCTATCGTATCAAAGTACAATAACGAGCAATTTGACGCCCTGATGAACGACCTGATCACCGCGCTGGAAAAGCATAAAGCGCCGGTAGATCTCAGCCTTATGGTGCTTGGCAATCTGACCACCAATATCATCAACGGTATGGCACCGGCCCAACGCCAGGCCATCACTGAAAAGTTTGTCCAGGCCCTGACCGCATCGGTCGATAATCGCCACGACGCACACTGAGTCCCCGACTCTGTTGATTTGACGTTTCTCAACGCAGATGGATCACTATGGTCGAAACCGGTAACCCCTATCGTGATAATGTCTCTCGCCTGATCACCTGGGGGCATTGGTTCTCCTTCTTCAACATTATTCTGGCCATGCTCATCGCCACCCGTTATCTGGGTGCCATCAGCTGGCCATCGACCACGCTTGGCGTGATCTACCTCGTTGTAAGCTGGATTGGCCACTTCTCGTTTCTGAGTTTTGTCACCTACCTGTTGACGATCTTCCCGCTCAGCTTCGTGCTGCCCAAGGAGAAGTCGTTGCGGTTCATCTCGGCCATCATCGCTACCCTGGCGCTGGTGCTGCTGCTGATCGACACCCAGGTATTCCGGCTGTTCAAGTTCCACCTCAACAGTCAGGTATGGCAGTTGCTGCTGGATCAGGCGCAAACCGAAGAGGGCTCAATCTGGAGCATCATCTTCGTTGCCGTACCCACCATCTTCCTGCTGCAACTGCTGCTGTCGGCCTATGTCTGGCGCAAGATCAACAAGCGCAAGCGCCGCCAGTACGGCAATCAGGTGGGGCTGGCCCTGCTGATCTGCTTTATTCTGACCCACGTGGTCAACAGCTGGGCGGATGCGACCCTCTATCAGCCCATCACCATGCAGAGAGCCAACTTCCCCCTCTCCTACCCTATGACGGCCCGCTCCTTCCTGGCCAAACATGGCTGGCTGGATCTGGATCAGTACGAGAAGCAGGCGGCCTCCCAGGGTGATAACAGCGACAGCCGGATGCACTACCCGCTGCGCCCGCTTAACGTCAACGCCCCCCTGACTCACAACAATCTGCTGATTGTGGTGGTCGACTCATTGCGTTTTGACATGCTCAACAACATCAACATGCCCAATCTACAGCGCTATGCGGATCAGCATCTGACGTTCCGCAATCACCTGAGTGGCGGCAACGACGACCTGATGGGCATGTTCAGCCTCTTCTACGGGTTGCCCGGTCACTACTACAAGGACATCAGCAGCGACAAGCGTCCGCCGGTGCTGTTCGACGAGATGCTGCGCCAGGATTACCAGTTCGGCCTGTTCGGGGCGATAGAAGATGGTCAGAAGTATCGCAAGAGCATCCTCGCCGGTCTGCGCAAACAGGTGTTTGTCTCCGAACAGAGTGACGATGGCAAGCTGCTGACCGACTGGCAACAGTGGCTGGAGAAGCGCTCTCCCGAGCGTCCCTGGTTCTCGCTGGTCTATCTCTCGAGCCCCGGCGACTACCAGTTGCCCGCCACCATGAAGGGGCCGTTCCAACCGGAGCTAGCCAACTTCAATCCGGCGACCGCCTATCGGGCGGAGAACCTGCAAAAACTGGAGAACCGCTACAAGAACTCGGTCTTCTATACCGACCAGTTGCTTGAGCAGATGCTGACCAAATTGCAGTCGCAGGGGATGGACAGCAACACCATCGTCGTCATCACCTCCAACCACGGCCAGGAGTTCAACGACACCCGCAGCAACAGCTGGGGCGCAGGCAGCAACTACTCACTCTATCAGGTGCAGGTACCTCTGGTACTGGCCTGGCCGGGGCGCGGCAGTGACGTTCGGGAGCAACCAAGCAGCCATTTCGATCTGGCGCCGACCCTGATGCAGGGGATGCTGGGCGTGCGCAATCCGGCGCGCGATTACAGCATTGGCCGCTCGCTGTTTGATACCAGCCCGCGCAACTGGCTGCTGGCCGGGGATCAGAATGACTTCGCCATCTATGAAGGGGACACCATCACCCACTTCAACAAGCAGGGTGACTTCGAACTGCTGGAACGCAACAGCTATCGCCCGATCAAGCACGGCACCCCGGATATGGGCGCCATGATCCAGGTGATGAACGAGCTGAACCGCTTCTATCGCAACCAGTGAAACGCCCGTTGATGGCTTGATACCATAAAAAACGCCCCGAATTCGGGGCGTTTTTCGTTGTATAGCCGGGCCACGTTCACGACAGTTAGCCACCCCACCCTTGCGGGTACTTGTAGCCGACGAAACGCTTGGCTGCATAGGCCTTAAAAGCCGCCGAGTTGTAGGCCGCCGCCACATCTTTGGCAAAAGGCTGGTCCGCATCTGCGCTTTTCACCACCACCCAGTTGATAAAATCGTAGCTGCGTTCCAGAAACAGTCCTTCACTGAACGGGATTCCGCTGGAGGCGGCAAAATTACCGTTGATCACCGAGAAGTCCACATCCTCCCGCGAGCGGGGCAGTTGCGCCGCCTCCAGCAACACCAGCTTGAGATTGTGCGGATTGTTCACCACATCAAACTCGCTCGCCTTGAGCGGGTTTATCCCCTCCTTGAGAGTGAGCCAACCAAGATCCTGCAGCATCAGCAGCGCCCGAGCCTGATTGGTGGGATCGTTGGGGATGGCCACCGTGCTCCCCTCTTTCACCTTGTCGAGTGCTGCCAGCTTGCCGGAATAGAGTCCCATCGGACCGGTTGGCACCTGGGTAATGGGCGCCAGCGACAAGCCGCGATCTTTGGCAAAACTCTCCAGATAGGGTTTGTGCTGGAAGCAGTTCACATCCAGTGATCCGTCAGCCAGAGCAATATTGGGCGTCACATAGTCGGTGAACTCCACCAGCTTGACCTTGTACCCCCTGGCCTCCAGCTGCGGCTTGATGGAATCGGTCACCATGTCGGCAAAATCCCCCACCGTGGTACCAATCACGATCTCCTGTTTGGTCGGCAAGGACGCATCGGCGGCAACCGCGGAAAAAGAGAGGCTCCCGACCGCCATCGCGGCAATAAAGGTGCTGGCGCCAGCAGTGGCGCGCAAGGAAACAGTCAAAGGAGAAGATAAGAAGGAACGAAACGGCATAGGGACTCCCTGTCAGGTACGCATCAAACTATGGGACTACGGCGGGGTGGCTCTCAGAGATTAAGCCCCTCAAGCCGCAGCAATCCAGCCATCCGGACGGCTATTTCATTTACCATAACAGAGCCATCCACCGCCGCCAAGCAATAAACCGCTGGTCCCACCTCATCACCCTTGCTGTCACCCCCGAATGCATAGCTGTACTCACATTGGCACACACAACCATGCCGCTCACGTTCAAGAGCGCACGAGCTCCCCTCGGGATTGCCCCGAATCGAGATGGCTGCGGCGAAGGAGAGTCGCGAGAGGAGTAAATTACAGATAAAAAGATCAGTAGCGAGCGGTGAGAACCATTCTCAATAGAACACATAACCAGTGTCATTGGAATACCTACCACAAACTGAATCGGATTTCTTTGAACCTCATTGCGTTTTTTGAAAATGGCTCTTTTTGAACCCCTACCACCCGTGTATAGATTTCCGTCGCACTCAGGATGGTGCGATCCAAGATGGAGTTAAAAAAATAATGAAGCAAACATCGTTAGCACTGGCGATCACAGCACTGCTGTCGACCCTGCCCAGTGCGCTCGTTCAGGCAAATGAAGGTTGTGCGCCGCTCACCGGCAAGGAGAGCGGCATGGATATCGGACGCAGCAGCACCGAGCGCTGCCTGCCAGGAGCCAATCCCCTGCAGGATCAGCAGTGGTATCTGCTCAACAGCGGCCAGGATGGATTCAGCGCCCGTGGCGGTATAGCGGGCAATGATCTCAACCTCTGGTGGGCTCATCGCACAGGCGTGCTGGGCCAGGGGGTCAATGTGGCCGTGGTGGATGATGGTCTGGCCATCGCCCACCCGGATCTGGCGGAGAACGTGCGCCCGGGGTCGAGAAACGTGGTAACCGGCAGCGATGACCCGACACCGACCGATCCGGATACGGCCCACGGCACCTCGGTCTCCGGCATCATTGCGGCGGTAGACAACGCCATCGGTACCAAGGGGATTGCCCCGCGAGCCCAGTTGCAGGGGTTCAACCTGCTGGATGACAACAGCCAGCAGTTGCAGAAAGATTGGCTCTACGCCCTTGGCGACAGCGATGCCAGCCGCGATAACCGGGTGTTCAACCAGAGCTACGGCATGAGTGTGGTGGATCCCCGCTCTGCCAACTCTCTGGATCAATCCCAACTTGATCGTCTGTTTGAACAGCAGACCCTCAAGGTGCAGGGCGCGGCCTATATCAAGGCCGCCGGCAACGGCTTCAACAAGATAGCGGCGGGCGGCTATGTGCTTAACCGCACCGGTAATGGTCCCAAATTACCGTTTGAAAACAGCAACCTCGATCCCTCCAACAGCAACTTCTGGAACTTGGTGGTGAGCGCGCTCAACGCCGATGGCGTCAGATCCTCCTACTCCAGCGTCGGCAGCAACATCTTCCTGAGCGCGACCGGCGGCGAGTACGGTACCGACGCTCCGGCGATGGTGACCACGGATCTGCCCGGCTGCGACATGGGTTACAACCGCACCGACGATCCCAGCACCAACCGGCTGCACGGCAACCCGCAACTGGATGCCAGCTGCGACTACAACGGTGTGATGAACGGCACCTCCTCCGCCACCCCCAGCACCTCCGGCGCCATGGCGCTGCTGATGTCCGCCTACCCGGATCTGTCGGTACGTGACCTGCGGGATCTGCTGGCGCGCAGCGCAACCCGGGTCGATGCCAAACATCAGCCCGTGATGGTCAGCTACACCAGCAGCACCGGCAAGGTGCGCGATGTGAAAGGACTGGAAGGTTGGGAGCGCAATGCCGCCGGCATGTGGTTCAGCCCGACTTACGGTTTTGGTCTGATTGACGTCAACAAGGCTCTTGAGCTGGCAGCCAATCACCAGCCCCTCCCCCCGCTGGTGCAACTGCCGTGGCAGAAAATCAATGTCAGCGGCAGTGCCGCTGCCATCCCGGATGTGGGCAACAGCCCGACCAACTCGACAACCCGCATCGCGACACCGTTGACGGTAGAAGCGGTTCAGGTGATGGTGAGCCTGGATCACCAGCGTCTGCCCGATCTGCTGATCGAACTGGTCTCCCCCGCCGGCACACGCAGCATCCTGCTGAGCCCCTTCAACAGCCTGGTCGGCCAATCTCTCGACCAGCAGCAGCTGGGCTTTGTGCGCACCAAGGGATTGCGCGACATGCGGATGCTATCCAACAAGTTCTACGGCGAATCGGCGCAAGGCACATGGCGACTGGAAGTGACCGACGTTGCCAACGGTACCCGTCAGGTCTCTCTGCTCAATCGCGAGACCCGTGAGCGTACCACCCTGACCGAGCGCAACAATCGCCAACCGGGCAAGCTGATCTCATGGTCCCTGCGGGTCCTGGGTCACGATGCCAACCGCAGCTAACACGCTAGGAGTATTACCATGAACAAACCTGTTACCTTGCTTCTGGCAACCCTGCTGGCCCCCCTCTCGGGACAGCTCTGCGCCCAGGAGTCCGTCACCATGGATGGCAAGCAGTACAGCACCATAGAGGTGAACGGCCAGACTTACCTCATTCCCGACAACGGCAGCAAGAAGCGGGTCGCCCGCAGCCTTGACAGCAAGGTCCCGCAACAGACCCTGCGCCGCGGTGACGTGTTGATGCAAGGGGCCGCCAGCCCGGAGCTGACTGTAAGCGGCACCCTGCTGGTGGAAGCTGACGATGCCAGCGCCAAGGCGCTGGCGACTCGCCACGGCCTGAACTTCAAGCAGAGCAGTGGTGGTATCGCCCTGCTGGAGGCTAAATCGGGCACCGATCTCAACGCCATCGCCACCAAGCTCAAGAGCGAAGGGGTGAATGTGCAGATCGAGCTGTCGGGGGCCGAACAGCAGCCGAAATAGGCCGCGACACCAGATAACAAAGGGGGCCATTATGGCCCCCTTTCTGTGCAGCTCATTTTGATAGTGGCTTACTTGGCACCATGCTGCTCCGCCAGATAGAGCCAGGTATCGACCACGGTATCGGGGTTGAGAGACACCGAGTCGATCCCCTGCTCCACCAGCCAGGCGGCAAAGTCCGGATGATCGGATGGGCCTTGGCCACAGATCCCCACATACTTGCCCGCCTTGCGCGCGGCCTGAATCGCCATCGACAGCAGTGCCTTGACCGCCTCGTTGCGCTCGTCGAACAGGTGGGCAATCAGCCCCGAGTCCCGATCCAGCCCAAGGGTGAGCTGGGTCATGTCATTGGAGCCGATGGAGAAGCCATCCACGTGCTCGAGGAACTTGTTTGCCAAGAGGGCATTGCTCGGGATCTCGCACATCATGATCACCTTGAGCCCCCGCTCGCCGCGGCGCAGACCGTTCTCGGCCAGGATGTCGATCACCTGCTCCGCCTCGCCCACGGTGCGCACAAAGGGGATCATCACCTCGACGTTGGTCAACCCCATCACATCGCGTACCCGCTTGATCGCCTCGCACTCGAGGGCAAAGCAGGGGCGGAAGCTGTCGGCGATGTAGCGGGATGCGCCACGAAAACCGATCATCGGGTTCTCCTCGTGGGGCTCGTAGCCACGACCGCCCACCAGATTGGCGTACTCGTTGGACTTGAAGTCCGACATCCGCACGATCACCCGCTCCGGCCAGAAGGCGGCCCCCAGAGTGGCGATCCCCTCGGTCAGCTTGGCCACATAGAACTCCCGCGGGCTGTCGTAACCGGCGATCATCTTGCCGATGGTGGTCTGCAGCTCTGGGGTTTGCTGGTCAAACTCCAGCAGCGCCTTGGGGTGCACGCCGATCATCCGGTTGATGATGAATTCAAGGCGCGCCAGCCCAACCCCTGCATTGGGCAACTGGGCAAAGTCGAAAGCGCGGTCCGGGTTGCCGACGTTCATCATGATCTTGATGGGCAGGCGCGGCATATTGCCCACCTCGGTCACCGCCACATCGAAGTCCAGCTCGCCGTCATAGATAAAACCGGTATCCCCTTCCGCACAGGAGACGGTGATCCGCTGGCCCGGCTGAATATGGTCGGTGGCGTTGCCACAGCCGACCACCGCCGGAATGCCCAGCTCGCGAGCGATAATGGCGGCGTGACAGGTGCGGCCTCCCCGGTTGGTGACGATGGCGGAGGCCCGCTTCATGATGGGCTCCCAGTCCGGGTCGGTCATGTCGGTAACCAGCACGTCACCGGGTTGCACTTCGTCCATCTGGCTGATGGAGGAGATGACCCGCGCCGGGCCCGCGCCAATCTTGTGACCGATAGCCCGCCCCTCGATCAGCACCTTGCCCGCTTGCTTGAGGGCAAAACGCTCGAGGGTGTTGGCCTCCTGGCGGCTGCGCACGGTTTCCGGGCGGGCCTGCACGATATAGAGCTGGCCATCCTGACCATCCTTGGCCCACTCGATGTCCATCGGGCGGCCATAGTGCTGCTCAATGATGAGGGCCTGTTTCGCCAGCGCCATCACCTCCTCATCGCTGATGCAGAAGCGGCTGCGCTCGGCCTCATTGGTGTCGACAATCTTCACCTGACGGCCATGACCGGCATCGTCAGAGTAGGTCATCTTGATAAGCTTGGAGCCGAGGGTCTTGCGTACCACCGCCGGGCGGCCCCCCTTGAGGGTCGGCTTGTGCACATAGAACTCGTCCGGGTTGACCGCGCCCTGCACCACCATCTCGCCAAGACCATGGGCGCCGGTGATAAAGACCACGTCGTTGAAACCGGACTCGGTATCCAGGGTAAACATGACGCCGGAGGCGGCGAGATCCGAGCGCACCATCCGCTGCACCCCGGCCGAGAGGGCAACACCCTTGTGGTCGTAGCCCTGATGCACCCGATAGGAGATGGCGCGATCGTTGAACAGAGAAGCAAACACATGCTTGACCGCCGTCATGACGGCATCGATGCCACGTACGTTGAGGAAGGTCTCCTGCTGACCGGCAAAGGAGGCGTCCGGCATATCCTCGGCGGTGGCGGAGGAGCGCACCGCAAACGAGGCCTCGACACCGGCACTCAACTTTTCATAGGCAACCCGGATAGCCTGCTCCAGCTCGGGCTGGAACGGGGCTTCGATCACCCAATCGCGGATCTGCTGACCGGCCCGGTTGAGGGCGGCGATATCGTCCACGTCGAGATTGTCGAGCAGATGGTGGATCTTGCCGTTGAGGCCGCTTGACTCCAGAAACTCGTTAAACGCAAAGGCGGTGGTGGCAAAGCCCCCCGGCACGGATACGCCGGCGCCAGAGAGGTTGCTGATCATCTCGCCAAGGGATGCGTTCTTGCCGCCAACTCGTTCTACGTCCTGCATTCCGAGTTGTTCGTACCAGAGCACGTACTGTTGCACTTGGATGTCTCCAGGTTGGTGGGCACCGATGCCATAGCACCTCGTGCGCCCGATTTAATCGATGAGGTTATGGGTAAGTCAGGTGCGTTATTGTCTGTTTCTTTTGTTGCCAACGACAATGAAAACGTTTTCTACTGATTTTCAAAAAAATCCCCGAGCAAGAGTTGGGGATGGTCGAATGACCGGAACATTCTACAATGGCGACACAAAAAGATAACGATTCAGGTTTGCAAGCCACTTCACAACTTGGGCACAGCAGACCGGTTGACAAAACAGGTATGGTTTCGGGAGATACTTCTCACCCCTTACCCCATGCGACCCCACCCGCGGTATCACAGGAGCCCTACGTGCACACCGTATTTTATGTTTCAGACGGAACCGCCATCACCGCCGAAGTGTTCGGCCACGCGGTACTGAGCCAGTTTCCGCTGGCCTTCGAGCAGATCACTATCCCCTTTGTGGAGACACTGGAGAAAGCCCGTCAGGTACGGATGCGGATCGACGAGCAGTTCCGCCAGACCGGTGTACGCCCCATCCTGTTTCACACCATCGTCGACCCGCTGGTACGGGAAGAGGTACTGAAATCGGAGGCGTGCGGCCACGACTTTCTCAATACCTTCGTCAGCCCGCTGGAGCAGGAGCTGGGGGTAAAAGCCGAGCCCCGCCTCCACCGCACCCACGGTATGGAGAATCGCAAGCTCTATGACGATCGCATCGAGGCGGTCAACTTCGCACTGGCCAACGACGATGGCATCACCACCAAAGAGTACGATGAGGCGGACATCATCCTGATCGGGGTCTCCCGCTGCGGCAAGACCCCCACCAGCCTCTATCTGGCGCTGCAGTTCGGCATTCGCGCCGCCAACTACCCCTTTATCGAGCAGGACATGGGGATGCTGGAGCTGCCCGCCCCCCTCAAGGCCAACCGTCACAAGCTGTTTGGCCTCACCATAGCGCCGCAGCGGCTGCACGAGATCCGTAACCAGCGCCGTGCCAACAGCCGCTACTCCTCCATCGAACAGTGCGAGCAGGAGCTGGCCTGCGTGGAGCGGCTGTTTCGCCAGGAGGCGATCCGCTTCCTCGATACCAGCTCCCACTCGGTGGAGGAGATCAGCGCCAAGGTCCTCGAGGCAACCGGTCTGCGCCGCCAGCTCTGTTAAGCCAGCTTGACAGCTATCGGCATCAACAAAAGATAAAAATTACAGTGTCGCGGCGAAAGTCAGCTGTGGCGAACTGCAATTCACATAGATGACAGTGAAAAGCGTGGATAAAAAAGGGATAAGCACCACAAATGCTTATCCCTCTTCTTGTCGACCTTAGCGTTGTGCCCTTGTCACCTGCAGCCAGTTAGCCGCTATTCGATTCCGTTCTGCTGCGCTCGACAAACAGCCAGCGTTAACTAACGATTGAGCTCCGGGTTGTTCATCAACCGGGCATAGAAGGCCAGCAAACCGTGGCGCAGGCGAACCCGCTCCGCCAGCCAGCCGCCAACGAGCGCCCCCGTTACCCCACCCGCCAGCAACAGCGACTGCCAGTAGTGCAGCAACTCCTGATCACCGAGTAACAGCCAACCCAGCAACATAATCGCGGCCACCAGCAACAACAGCGGACTGGCGGCAATCCCTAACCAGAGCGCCACCTGTACACCCCGGGCAACCCCCTGTTGCAGCACGCTTTCGCACTTTCTGTACTCCAACTCCCTGCACTCTTCCCTGTACTCTCGCTTGTTTGGCATCATTTGCATCCATTTGTGGCTTGGCACCACGAAAGCACACCAACAAGACAAAATGTCAATCAAACAGAATTCGACTGCACAAACATTAACCAAAAACTACCAAGAAGCCTCTTCAGATCATGAAAAAGCTGCCTTTGGTACAAAACACGGCCATTAGAGATGGAAAACAGGTGCATTCATGGCGGATTATCACTATTCTGCTTCGGTTGCCAGCCAACACTAAAAATTGAAAATGGCATGGTGTAACGAAATAAATACAGCTTTCGTCAGGTTTTGGCTACGCACTGCGGCCTGCTCAGGATGAGCCCAACACCGACCAGAGACAACAGAGACGTAAGGACAGACCCATGGATTTGAAACAAGACGGTGAGGAGCTGAAGCGCGGCCTTAAAAACCGCCACATTCAGTTGATTGCTTTGGGCGGCGCCATCGGCACCGGCCTCTTTCTGGGCATTGCCCAAACCATCAAGATGGCAGGTCCCTCGGTCCTGCTGGGGTATGCCATCGGCGGCTTTATCGCCTTCCTGATCATGCGCCAGCTCGGTGAAATGGTGGTGGAAGAGCCGGTAGCCGGTTCATTCAGCCACTTTGCCTACAAATACTGGGGCGAGTTTGCCGGTTTTGCGTCCGGCTGGAACTACTGGGTGCTCTACGTGCTGGTGAGCATGGCCGAGCTGACCGCGGTGGGCATCTATGTCCAGTACTGGTGGCCCGAGATCCCGACCTGGATGTCGGCAGCCTTCTTCTTCGTGCTGATCAACGCCATCAACCTCTCCAACGTCAAAGCGTTTGGCGAGATGGAGTTCTGGTTCGCCATCATCAAGGTGGTCGCCATCATCGGCATGATTGGCTTTGGCGGCTATCTGCTCATCTCCGGTGCCGGCGGCCCCGAGGCGAGCGTGACCAACCTGTGGGCCCAGGGCGGCTTCTTCCCCAACGGCATCAGCGGTCTGGTGATGGCGATGGCGGTGATCATGTTCTCCTTTGGCGGTCTGGAGCTGGTGGGCATTACCGCCGCCGAAGCGGACAACCCCGAGAAGAGCATTCCCAAGGCCACCAATCAGGTGATCTACCGCATCCTCATCTTCTACATCGGCGCCCTGGCTATCCTGATGTCCCTCTATCCCTGGGGTAAAGTGGTGGAAGGCGGCAGCCCGTTCGTAATGATTTTCCACGCTCTGGACAGCAATCTGGTCGCCACCGTGCTCAACATCGTGGTGCTGACGGCCGCACTGTCGGTCTACAACAGCTGCGTCTACTGCAACAGCCGTATGCTGTTCGGTCTGGCCAAACAGGGCAACGGCCCGAAAGCCCTGCTCAAGACCAACAAGAGCGGCGTACCGCTGGTTGCCCTCTCGGTCTCGGCCATCGCCACCCTGCTCTGCGTGCTGATCAACTACCTGATGCCGGGCAAGGCGTTCGGCCTGCTGATGGCGCTGGTGGTCTCCGCACTGGTGATCAACTGGGCGATGATCAGCCTCGCGCACCTCAAGTTCCGCAAGGCCAAGGTCGCAGAAGGCGTCCAGCCCAAGTTCAAGGCGTTCTGGTACCCCTTCGGCAACTATCTCTGCCTCGCGTTCATGGCTGGCATCCTGGTGATCATGTATATGACCCCCGATTTCCGCATCTCGGTCGAACTGATCCCGGCATGGCTGGTCGTGCTGGGTATCGGCTTTGTCATCAAGCGCAAGGGACAGGCCCAAAGCAAGGTTGCAGCCAATCTGGGTTAATACCCGCAGCTGAGAAAAACAATGCAAAACGCCGATCGGATGATCGGCGTTTTTTTATTGCGCGCAGCGCAACTGACCGCACTACTAGCAGCCATAGCCCTCAGGAAGGCAGCTCTTGCCTTTGATCTTGCCGATGCTCCGGGCTGTTGACGCAACACTCATCGCGGAAAAAGGCGATGATCTCCTCCAACACCGCGTATTGAGAGACGCAAAGCAGGGTGCGACTCTCCCGGTTTTGCTTCACCAGCCCCACCGAGACCAGCGCCGCGATATGGTGGCTGAGGGTGGATGCGGGGATCGCCAGCTGCTTTTGCAGCTCACCCACCGGCAGCCCCAGCTCTCCCGCCTTGACCAGATGCTTGAAGATAAACAGCCGGGTCGGATGACCCAGCTCTTTCAATGCCTTGGCGACCTCTTCCAGTTGCATCTCTGCGCCCTCCACAAATTTGATATTTCGATAATACCAGAAATATCTTGACTGGCCATTCATTTCGATTATTTTGGAAATATAGAAGCTAAGTGAGGATACGACAATGAATGAGTGGTTAACCATGCTGACCGATGCAGCCCAGATGTTCCTGTTTCTGGCTGTCGAGCTGTCGGTTCTGTTTCTGGTCATTAGCGCCGGGGTCAGCCTGATCCGTCAGAAGATCCCCGACGAGAAGATCCAGCGGATGCTGGGGGCGAGACATGGCAAGGGCTATCTGCTCTCGGCCCTGCTCGGCGCCGTCACCCCCTTTTGCAGCTGCTCCACCATCCCCATGCTGAGAGGGCTGCTCTCGGCCAAGGCTGGCTTTGGCCCCACCCTCACCTTCCTGTTTATTTCGCCACTGCTGAACCCTATCATCGTCGGCTTGATGTGGGCCACCTTCGGCTGGAAAGTAACCCTGCTCTACGCCGTGATCGCCGCCAGCGTCTCCGTCATGGCGAGCATGCTGCTCGACAGGCTCGGGTTCGAGCGCCACGTCATCGACCCCAAAGAGGCCACCCCCTCTTGCGGTAGCGACTGTGGCCCGGCGACCCGCGCCACAACTCAAACAAATTGCAGTGACAACCAACGCGGTACCATTCGCGCAATCAAACAACTCAAGGGGACGGCGTGCTGCCCGGCTCCGCAACCAGAGATGGCAGAACAGGCTACCCTCCCCTGCTGCGGCGATGGCACGGCTGCCCTGACCAGAGCGCCACTGCTCCCCACCGCCTGGGTCAAAGCTCGCATCGATGCCTGGCAGCAGTTCAAAACGGTATTGCCCTTCCTGCTGCTGGGGGTGCTCATCGGCTCGTTTATTTACGGTTTTATTCCAGCCGAGTGGATCGCAGCCCATGCTGGTGCCGACAACCCGCTGGCCATCCCCTTCAGCGCCATCGTCGGGATCCCGCTCTACATCCGTGCCGAGGCCGTGATCCCGCTGGCGTCGGTACTGCTGGGCAAAGGGATGGGAATGGGCGCCGTCATGGCGCTGATCATCGGCAGTGCCGGTGCCAGTCTGACCGAGGTGATCCTGCTCAAATCCATGTTCAGAACCCCGATGATTGCGGCCTTCCTTACTGTGATCCTCGGCATGGCGATCCTGATGGGCTACCTGACGCAACTGCTGTTTTAAGTCGCCCATCATTAAACAGACAGGGTATTAAGCCAGCAGAATGTGAAACCATCAGGCTTCCCATAGACAAAACGCCGATCAACTGGTCGGCGCTTGTCTATTCCGTACGGCAATCTGCAACCGGCGTTACAGATATTGCCCTACGATGGGGAGCAGATCCTCGACGTCACGAGCGATATAGTCGGGTTGGTGTTCCCAGCGCTCCGGGGTCGCGCGGCTATAGGCGACAGCCACCGATATCACACGGCTCTGCTCGCCAAGCGCCGCTTGCAAATGACGGGCAAACTGCACATCCGCTTCATGGTCACCGATATAGACCAGCGACTGGCACCTGGCTGGGCCGAAGATAGACTCCAGACATTTGAGGCCACCGAAAGGATGAGGTTTTTGCTGCTGTCCGGGCACGTCATCATAGCCGACCACAGCCTTGAACAGGCTGTTCACGCCATGCTGCTCCAGTACCCGGCGAATGTTCTTTTGGGAGTTCTGCGAACAAATTCCGTGAGGAATGGCAGAGAAATGGTCAATCACCGCCTCCAGCCCCGCAAAAAAACGCACCTCGGTCCGGTTCATCTCCTGATGCTTGGCCCACAGACGGCCAGCCAGCACCATCTCGTCCCGCGACAAACCGTAGTAATCCATATAGAGCGCCTGCCAGTTCTTGGCGGCGTGATTGGCATGGTGATACTCCGCTTCGCTGCGCAGATAGCGCGGCAGATGTTCTCCGGTCAGATGGGGGGCGACCTCAGCCAGGATCTGCTTGGTGATATCGATATTCTTCGGCACCGAATTGACCAGAGTACCGTCATAATCCCATAAAATCGCATCCAACTTCATTGCGTTACCTGTCTCGCTGCACAGCCATAAGTCACGCCATGTTACTTGGCTTGCCTCCCCTCGCCAAACCGCGCTGTAAAAATGTGAGACCCATCCCGTCCCCACGCAGTAGCACAAGAGTTAATGTGCAACAACATAATAAATGAACATCCTCTGCCATACTCAGACGAAGTATTCCGTTACGCCGAAACCGGAGTCTGATCATGGTAACCAGCTCGCTTCACACCACAGATACCGAGGTTGAATTTGCCGATGATATCCAGTTGGTATCGACGACCGACCTCAAAGGGGACATCACCTACGCCAATCCGGCGTTTTGTCAGGTGGCAGGCTATCGCCTGGAAGAGATGTTGGGGCAGCATCACAATCTGGTGCGCCACCCCGACATGCCCAAGGCAGCGTTTGCCGATCTCTGGGCCCACCTGCAGGCGGGCAAACCATGGCGAGGCATGGTAAAAAACCGCTGCAAGGATGGTCGCTATTATTGGGTTGATGCCTATGTCACCCCGATTTATGAAGATGGCAAGATGGTGGGTTACCAATCCGTCCGCTGCCGTCCCGCCGCAGAGCACAAAGCGCGTGCCAGCCAGATGTACAAAACCCTTAAAGCCCGTGAAACCGGCTCTGCCATTCACATGGGCCTGCGTCAGCTCACTCCGGCCATGATGACCATCCCCCTGCTGCTCGTCAGCGTGATCAGCGCGCTCTGGCTGCTCTCACCGCTGCAGGCGCTTTGGGTCATCATTCCTCTCTTGGCAGCCATCTGGTTCAATCGCCACCCTCTCTTCCTCACACCGCGATTCTTGCAGCAGCTCGAGCAGGATTACGACAGCATCAGCCGCCTTATCTTCTCGGGGGATGCCCCCCACAGCATTGCCGATTTCCATATCAAGCTCGGGCAAGCGAAGATCCGTACCGTACTCGGCCGGGTGGATGACACCACTGCTTCGCTCAATGCCATGGCCAATGACCTGCGCGGCTCCGCCTCGCTGGCCAGCCAGGATATCTCTTCGCAAGACACGCAGATCCAGCAGATTGCCACCGCCGTCACCCAGATGGCTTCGGCCGCCGAGGAGATCAACCGCAATATTCAAGACAGCAACAGCCAGATTGAAGAGGCCCGCAGCCACTGCATCACCACCAGCACCCAGCTTTCGGAAGCAGGAGAAGAGATGTCGGCGCTGGCCACCCAGGCGGAACAAGCCTTTCAGTCAGCCGTTGAGCTGGCGAGCGAGTCCGAGCGGATCGGCACCATCATGAGCGAAATTCGCGGCATTGCGGATCAAACCAACCTGCTGGCGCTCAATGCCTCCATCGAAGCCGCACGGGCAGGCGATCAGGGGCGTGGCTTTGCAGTGGTGGCGGACGAGGTTCGCAGCCTGTCGACCAGAACCCACAAGGCGACAGAGCAGATCCAGAACAGCATTGGCCATATCCAGCAAACCCTGGGGGGATGGAAAGAGATGATGCATCTCAATGTGACCAGAACCAACGCCTGCCTCGCCACCACCCGGGCAAGCACCGGCAACCTGAATCAGGTTGTGGTCGAGATAGACAAGGTCTCTGATTTTTCCAACCAGATCACCGCCGCGGCCACCGAGCAACAAGCGGTCATCGAGGAGATCAGTCGCAATATCAACCAGATATCCTCGCTCTCTCACGATAACAGTCTCAAAATCGATCAGGTGAGTGAAACCAGTGCCAACTTGCAGAGCAAAGCTAGCCAGCTCAAGGACTTAAGCCGGACATTCGGATAGCAACATGCAAATAAAGTCCATGTAAACGAAGGGCCACCCGTCTGGGTGGCCCTGTTGTTTATAAGGCTTAACTGTAGCTCCTAAACGCCACTTACTTGGCGTAATCCTCAGTCGGGATACAGGAGCAGAACAGGTTGCGATCGCCGTAGACGTCGTCGATGCGGTTCACAGAGGGCCACAACTTGGCGGCGCGCACGGCGTCGGACGGGAAGACCGCCTCGGCGCGGCTGTAGCCACGGGACCACTCTGCATCCATCACATCATCCTGCGTGTGCGGCGCATGGACCAGCGGGTTGTCGGCGAGGCTCCACTGCCCCTCCTGCACCTTGGCAATCTCGGCGCGGATGGACGTCATCGCCTCGACGAAGCGATCCAGTTCGCGCTTGGATTCCGACTCGGTCGGCTCGACCATCAGGGTGCCCGCTACCGGGAAGCTCATGGTCGGCGCGTGGAAGCCGTAGTCCATCAGCCGCTTGGCCACGTCCATCTCGCTAATGCCGGAAGCTTCTTTGAGCGGGCGGATATCCAGAATGCACTCGTGGGCCACCCGACCGTTGCGGCCAGAGTAGAGCACCGGGAAGGATTCACCCAGCTTCTTGGCCAGATAGTTGGCGTTGAGGATGGCGACCTGAGTGGATCTCTTTAGCCCCTCGTCACCCAGCATGGCGATATACATCCAGCTGATGGGCAGGATGCTGGCCGAACCGAATGGTGCAGCCGACACGGCGCCATTGTCACGGCTCTCCTTGTCGGTCTTGACCACGGCATGACCAGCCACGAACGGTGCCAGATGTTTCTTCACGCCGATGGGGCCCATGCCCGGGCCGCCACCGCCGTGAGGAATGGCGAAGGTCTTGTGCAGGTTGAGGTGAGAGACGTCTGCCCCGATAAAGCCCGGTGCCGTCAATCCAACTTGCGCGTTCATGTTGGCGCCGTCCAGATAGACCTGACCACCGTGCTGGTGAACGATGTCGCACACCTCCTTGATGGTCTCCTCATACACCCCGTGGGTGGAGGGGTAGGTCACCATCAGACAGGAGAGTTGATCCCCCGCCTCGGCCGCCTTGGCGCGCAGGTCGTCGAGATCCACGTTGCCGGACTTGTCACAGGCGGTGACGATCACCTTGAGCCCCGCCATCTGGGCAGAGGCCGGGTTGGTACCGTGGGCAGAAGCTGGGATCAGGCAGATGTCGCGATGCCCCTCGCCGCGGGATTCGTGGTACTTCTTGATGGCGAGCAGACCTGCGTATTCACCCTGCGCACCTGAGTTGGGCTGCATGCAGACCGCATCGTAACCGGTCACTTTCACCAGCCAGTTTTCGAGGTCGGCCAGCAGCAGTTGGTAGCCCTTGGCCTGTGCCAGCGGGGCGAACGGGTGCAACTTGCCGAACTCGGGCCAGGTCACCGGGATCATCTCGGCGGTGGCGTTGAGCTTCATGGTGCAGGAGCCGAGTGAAATCATGGCGTAGTTGAGCGCCAGATCTTTGGCTTCGAGACGGTGGATATAACGCAGCATCTCGGTTTCGGAGTGGTACTTGTTGAACACCTCGTGGGTCAACACGGCATCGGTGCGCAGCAGATCCTGCGGGATGGCGTGATGGGTCTGCGCCGCCTTGTCGAGGGCCTCGATGTCGAGGCCATGGCCTTGGCCGAGGAAGAGATCGAACAACTCGGCCACATCGCCGCGAGTGGTGGTTTCAGAGAGGGAGACCCCTACCGCACCGTCGAGGTCTGCACGCAGGTTGATGCCATTAGCTTCAGCCTTGGCAATGAGTGCTGCTTTATCTGCCGTCAGCACGGTCAGGGTATCGAACCAGCTGGCATGCTTGAGGGCCACACCCTTAGCCTTGAGGCCAAGCGCCAGAATGGTAGTGAGACGGTGCACGCGGGAGGCGATGGTTTTCAGCCCTACCGGACCGTGGTAAACGGCGTAGAAGCTCGCCATGTTGGCCAGCAACACCTGTGCGGTACAGATATTGGAGTTGGCCTTCTCGCGGCGGATATGCTGCTCGCGGGTCTGCATCGCCATACGCAGCGCAGCCTTGCCACGGGCATCCTTGGAGACACCGATGATACGACCCGGCATGGAACGTTTGTAGGCATCGCGGGTGGCAAAGAAGGCGGCGTGGGGGCCACCGTAACCCATGGGCACGCCAAAGCGCTGGGCGGACCCCAACACCACGTCGGCGCCCAGCTCACCCGGGGATTTGAGCAGCAGCAGGGAGAGCAGATCGGCGCTGACGCAGGCCAGCCCTTTCTGGGCCTGTACGGCGGCAATCAGGGCGCGCAGATCTTTCACCTCACCGGTGGTGGTGGGGTACTGGAGCAGGGCACCAAACACCTCTTCGCTCACCGCATCGCTCGCGGCGCCAACCGCCACGTCGAAACCGAAGTGAACCGCGCGCTCCTTGACCACGTCGATCACCTGCGGGTGCACATCATCGGCCACGAAGAAGAGGTTGGATTTTGACTTGGCCATCCGCTTGGCCAGCGCCATCGCCTCGGCGGCGGCGGTCGCTTCATCCAGCAGGGAGGCGCTTGCCAGATCCATGCCGGTCAGATCCAGCGTCAGCTGCTGGAAGTTGAGCAGGGCTTCGAGACGGCCTTGTGCCAGCTCGGGCTGGTAGGGGGTGTAGGCGGTATACCAACCCGGATTTTCCAGTACGTTGCGCAAAATGACGTGGGGCACATGGGTATCGTGATAACCCATGCCGATATAGCTCTTGGCAATCTTGTTCTGGGCGGCATAGCCCTTGAGCTTGGCGAGCGCCTCCACTTCGGTCATGCCGGCACCGATGCCGAGCGGGCCCGGCAGGCGAATGGCGGCAGGCACGGTCTGGGCAATCAGATCGTCCAGGCTTTCGGCCCCGACGGTCGCCAGCAGCTGGCGCAGTTCTTCCTCGCCCGGGCCGATATGGCGGCGGACAAAATCGGTTTTTTGCTCGAGTTCAAACAGTGACTGGGTCATTTCCCTATTTCCTGATAAATAAGTCCTGGCATGACATCCTGATAACCAAGACCTGATGTTCCTGATCGTCGGAAGATACCGACTCCACTCATGTTCTGGGTCCCGCAGACAGGATGCGGCACCGGATGCTGCGGCAGCATCAAGAGGGGATCGCCTTGTTGCGAACCGACCCGTTTGCCCCCTGGGCTCCCAGGGTGGCAAACGGCAGGCGCGGACGACTTCACCCTTCCACCGGCCGGTGCTTGCCCGGCTGGCGGTCATACAAAGGGGCCCTGCTGTGTTGGCAGGGCCCGGGGGCATTACTCTTCGTCCACCACGTTCTGGTAGCCTTCGGCATCCAGCAGGTTGGCCAGTTCGCTCTCGTCATCGAGCTTGATGCGGAACAGCCAGCCAGCGCTGTAGGGGTCGGAGTTGACCAGCTCGGGGCTCCCTTCCAACTCTTCGTTGACGGCAATGATCTCGCCGCTCACCGGGCTGTAGATATCGGAGGCCGCCTTGACCGACTCGGCCACGGCGCAGTCGTCACCGGCACTGACCTGCTTGCCCACTTCCGGCAGCTCGACAAACACCATGTCACCCAGCAGCTCCTGGGCGTGCTCGGTGATACCGACCACGGCCTCGCCGTTGGCTTCAACACGGATCCACTCGTGGGAAGTGGCATATTTCAGTTCGCTCGGGATATGGCTCATTTGTGCTTCCTTTGATCTTTGAGTCGCGTTTAAAAACGAATATGAAAAGGGATGGGGGAGGCACTGCCCTCCCCCAAAACGGTATTAAACCAGCTTCTGGCCGTTACGGACGAAAGCGGGCTTGGTGACCTTCACGGTGACCAGCTTTTTGCGGATCTCCACCTCGGCCAGTTCACCGATATCACGGGGCACCCGTGCCAGGGCAATACTGTAGCCCAGGGTGGGGGAGAAAGAGCCGGAGGTGATCACACCTTCCCGCTTCTCACCGTTTGCCGCAGTGAAGGTAACGGGCATACCGGCACGCAGCACCCCTTTCTCTTCCATCACCAGACCCACCAGCTTGGGCTGATTGCCCGCCACTTTCTGTGCTTCCAGCACGTCGCGGCCGATGAAGTTGCGATCGCTCGGCTCCCAGGCGATGGTCCAGGCCATGTTGGCGGCCAGCGGAGAGACTGACTCATCCATATCCTGACCGTAGAGGTTCATCCCCGCCTCGAGGCGCAGGGTATCGCGGGCACCGAGGCCGCACGGGGCGACGCCGTTATCCAGCAGTGCCTGCCACAGCTCGCAGGCTTTCTCTTGCGGCACCACGATTTCATAACCATCTTCGCCGGTGTAGCCGGTAGTGGCGATAAAGAGATCGCCAGCCTGCACGCCGAAGAAGGGTTTCATCCCCACTACGGCAGTGCGCTGGGCGGCGCTCAGCACGGCTGCGGCCTTGACCTTGGCGTTGGGGCCCTGCACCGCAATCATCGCAAGCTCCGGACGCTCGGTCACTGTGATGTCGAAATCGATGGCGTGATGGCGGATCCAGGCCAGATCCTTCTCGCGGGTAGCGGAGTTGACCACCAGCCGGTAGAAGGTATCGGTGAGGTAATAGGTAATGAGGTCATCGATCACGCCGCCTTCCGGATTGAGCATGCCGCTGTAGAGGGCCTTGCCGGGGGCAGTGAGTTTGGCCACATCGTTGGCCAGCAGGTGTTGCAGAAAGGCTTTGACCCGTTCGCCGGTCAAATCGACGATGGTCATGTGGGAGACATCGAACATACCGGCATCGCTGCGCACCGCGTGATGCTCTTCCAGCTGGGAGCCGTAGTTGATGGGCATTTCCCAACCGTGGAAGTCCACCATCTTGGCGCCGGCTTCCAGGTGTTTGGGATGCAGTACAGTAGTCTGGATCATCGCATTCTTTCCTTAGCAAAAAGCCTTTTCGCTTTGGCGACCACCCTTGCGACCCGCGCCACCGCTCTGACTGCACTGCGTGCAACAAAAAGCGACCGGATCCAAAAGTGTGTGCTCGCTCCTGCCCTTGCCAGGCAAGAGGGATTCCTTGAACGGAGCGGATTATATGACAAGCAGGCGAGCGTGCCGCTCAAAAAAAACTAATCCCCTCCCGTAAAACTGACTCCAGACACTAAGATAAATGCAGTGATAAAAACAGCCATAAGCCGACTCAGGCGAGATTAAATTTTGATTTTTACCGTTTCGTCACAATTTGCAGAAAAACGTTTCGCCCCAGAGCAAAATTAAAGGCTGACACCCAAAACGGGTCATCAGCCTTGTCGGATTACTTTTGTTGTCAAAAACGGCGAGTAATATTAGTTTTTTTCACCCTTGGCCTGCATGGCACTGCCCTTGGTCGCAGCAACAGCCCAGTCAGGACGGGCCAATGCGGGCAACTCTCCCTCCAGCCCCATGGCGGCGCGGATCACCCCCTCCTTGAACGGCGTCAGCAGATTGGCCGCGCGCAATCCCACGCCCCGCACCAGCTTCTTGAGCGGGTTGGCCCCGCTGAACAGCCGCTTGAGCCCCTCCATCGCAGCCAGCATGCGAGCCGCCTCGCTCTTGCGCCAGCGCTCGTAGCTGCGCAGGTTGGCGAGCAGGCCGATATCCTCACCCGCGACATGATTTTGCAAGATCTGCTCCGCCAGCGCGGCAGCATCCAGCAGGCCAAGGTTGACCCCCTGCCCCGCCAGCGGGTGGATGGTATGAGCGGCATCTCCCACCAGCACCAACCGCTCGCGAGCAAAGTCGCGGGCATAGCGGGCAGTGAGGGGAATGGCGCTGCGCGCCCCCTCCACCTTGCACAGACCGAGCCGGGCATCGAAGGCGGCAGTAAGCTGGCTATTGAACTGTTCGTCATCGCAGGCGCAGAGCGCCTCGGCACGGGCCGCAGGCAGCGACCAGACGATGGAACAGAGGTTCTCCTTCCACAGCGGCAAAAAGGCGAGCGGGCCATCCGGGGTGAAGATCTGGCGAGCAACAGCTTCATGGGGTTCGGCGCAGCGCACCGTCGCCACCAGGGCGTGGTGGCCATAATCCCAGCTGGTAAGCGGGATATCAGCCTGACGGCGCACCCAGGAGTGGGCGCCATCGGCAGCCACCACCAGTTTGGCCGAGATGGCCTGACCATCTTCAAGGAGCAGCAGGGCGCCCGCCGGGCCGCTCTGCAGGCTCTTGGCTCTGGCGGGGGTCAGCAACTGGATATTGCTGGCACCTTCAATCGCCTCAAGCAGCGCCAGCTGGATCACCCTGTTCTCGACAATATGGCCGAGGTTGGCCTGACGCAGGCTGGCGGCATCGAAGTCGATATGGCCGAAACTGTCTTGCTCCCACACCGCCATCTTGTCATAGGCCTGCAGGCGGCGCGCTTCAATGCCGTCCCAGGCGCCGACATGGCGCAGGATCTGCTGGCTGGCCAGACTCAGGGCGCTGACCCGATTATCGGCCACCTCCCCCAGCTGCGGGTCGGGCAGTTGTCCCTCCACCACCAGCACCTTGAGGGCGCTATGTTTCAAGGCCGCAGCGAGCCCCAGCCCCACCATGCCGCCACCGACAATCACCACATCCACATTTTTCATCTGCATCATCTCATCCTTTCAGGGCTGACCGGCTGGCCAGCGAGGGGACGCCCGCAGGCATCACCTCTTTATTCAATAGGTTTTGATCAACGAATGGCGGTCAACAGGTTCCACTCAACAAGTGCTGGCTAGTTGCCGCACACATCAGCGACAAAGCCCAGGGTGCGCGAGGCAAGCGGCGCCTTGAGGCACGGGAATCGCCCCATCAGGGTGAGCGCCAGATTGCGCCCTGCCACCAGCGGATCGTGACCATTGGAGAAGAGCTGGGCCAGCGAAGAGGTGAGCCAGACGGTCTGCTCCTGATCGCGCTGACGCTGCTGCCAGTAGCCACTCAGTACCTTGAAGCTGCCGATATCCTCCCCCTCTGCCAACGCCTTGGCTACGGCGCCGGTAAGCAGGTCCAGATCCCGCATCCCGAGGTTGAAGCCCTGCCCGGCAATCGGGTGCAGGGCGTGGGCGGCATTACCGACCAGCACGGTGCGCTGGGCCAGCGGGTAGTCGCAGGCGGTCAGAATGAGCGGATAGACATTACGCACGCCGCATCGCTCGAAGCGACCAAGCCGCCAGCCAAAGGCCTGCTGCAGACGGGCAAGAAACGCCGCCTCATCGAGGGCCATCAGCTCATCCACCTCATGCTGCCCGACGCTCCATACCAGAGAGGAGAGCCCATCCTGCATCGGCAGCAGGGCCAGCGGCCCCCCTTCGGTAAAACGCTCGAAGGCGCGTCCCTCAGGGTCTTGCGCCGTTTTGACCGTGGCGATGATGGCGTACTGCTCAAAGTCGTGGCGGGTCACCGGCAACTTGAAGTGCTGACGCACAAAGGAGTTGCCGCCGTCTGCCGCCACCAGCAGGTGGGTCTCAATCTGTTCACCGCTCTCGAGGGTGAGAGTCACCTTCTCCTCATCGGGCACAATCTCGCTCACCCGGGCCGGACAGCAGACCCGGATATTGGGAGAGGCCGCCATCGCCCGTTGCAGCTCCTTGCCGGCGGATGCAAGCTCGATCACCTGGCCCAGAGCAGGCAGACCGTATTCGGCAGCCGACAGGCTAGCCTGGCCGAAGTGGCCCCGATCCGAGACATGAATCTGGGTAATGGGGGCGCAATGGGGGGCAAACAGCGGCCAGAGTCCGCGTCGCAACAGCGCATCACAGGTACCGGCCGAGAGCGCAATGGCGCGGGCGTCGAACCCTGAATGGGTGTGCTGTTCGGGGACGCTTGCCTCCAGCAGCAGGATCTCGAGGGGGCAGCCATCGGCTCGAAGCAGGGCTGCCAGCGAGAGGGCCAGCACGGCGCCGCTCATTCCACCGCCGACCAGGGTGACATCGACCTGTCGCACATCAGATTGAGACATAAGCAGAGAGGAAGAAGTGAAAAAGGTGGCTTCATGCTATCACAAAGCCGCTGGCCGAATGCGAGGTCACCGGCAAAAAACCGGTTGCGCCTCACAGGGTTAGCCACCACAAGGGAATAAAAAAGAGCGCCATCAGGCGCTCTTGCAGATTCAGTAAGGGTCGCGTTGACCCGCACCTCAATGCAGGGTCGGCGGCGCGCTCGGGGTATCGGGGCGCTTGCCAAACTCTTCGAAGGCCATCATGACACCCAGTTTGACGTGTTCGTAGAGCACCAGGAAAGAGGCTTCGTTCTCGTCATCTTCCTGATCGAACTCGGCGGAGACCTGAGTGATGCTGGCGATATCCTGGATCATCTCCTGCAGCTCTTCCGACGCGCGGGAGAGCTCCTGCTGCACCACGCCAAAACCGGCCAGAAATGCCTGTGACCAGTCCACCAGCGAATCGATGCGCTCATCAAGGGGAGCATCATCGCTTGGCAGCAACAGCTCGACGCCCTTCTGGGCCATCAGGCTCTCGACCACATTGTGATAAAGATCGGTCATCACCTGGCGCACCGGGGCCGGCAGGCCGAAACCGTCGTTCACCAGATCGTTGAAATGGGGCAGCCAACTCTTGTCGTCCAGTGCCACACCGCCGCACACCAGACCGCAGATCACACCATGGGCCTCTACTGCGCTGGCCATCAGCTCATGTTGTTCCATGATGTCGGCCACTGCCGCATATTTAAGGGGGTTCGTTTTGCTCATCGAGGATCCGCTCAAAGTTCAGTCAAATTTGCAGAATTAATGGTCAGGATCCTAGCATTCTCCCTCTTGCAGAGCCAGCAAGGCCTTGAAACTTATGCATCTGCGCTATATAGTCCCGCCCAGTTGTCCACGTGGATAAAGGCGGAAATCAGCTCCGCCGTATTGAGGAAGGCATGAGCACAGAGGCCGTAGAAATCGTCATTTTGGGACGTCCCTACAAGGTATCCTGTCCCTTGGGACAGCAGGATGCCCTGCGCCAGGCCGCCGAGCAGCTGACCGACAAGTTGATCGACCTGCGTCAACGCTCCAAAGTCTCCAGCAACGAGCAATTGGCTATCATGGCGGCGCTCAATTTCTGTCATGAGCTCTGCCTTGAAAAAGAGAAGAACCACCAATACTCTGAGACCATGGACAAGCGGATCAAGATGCTGCAGCGCACCATCGAAGCGGCCCTGATCGAGCACGGACAATATGGTGATTCCAGCGAAGAGGGGCAACAGCCCTAATCGCAAACCGTTTTAAAATTCCCTGGGATGTTTGTCAGCCGGTTCAAGTCCCCGAGCCGATATTCATACCAAACAGGGGATCTGCCTTCTGGCTATTGCGCATGCTCGGCACGACCGAGAAGCCTGCGGTCAGATCCGATCCCCGCCTTGAACCGACGGTTCAAGGGCCCAAACCGGCAACGGCATCTCGGGGTACCAACAGCAAAAGCCCGTCACCAGCGTGACGGGCTTTTTCTTTGCCTGAAGTTAACCTCACAACATCGATCACTACATCAAGCTAATGCGATCTCCTAGCCCGTTCTCCGGATAAAACAAAGCCCACCGCTGAGGGTGGGCTTGCTCCAGATGCAAAGAGAGCGGCAGATCAAATTGCCATCTGCTCGTGGGGGGAGCCGTGGTGGCGTAACCAGACAAAGCTCAGCGCCACGATCAGCACCATCAGGGTCATGATGGCCCCCAGGGTTACCTGTCCAGTCATCGGGAAACCGGCGGTCAGCAGGGTCACCACGCCCGCCCCCAGATTCTGCATCCCGCCGAGAATGGCCCCCGCGGTGCCGGCTTGACCCGGGAAGGGCTCGATGGCACAGGAAGTGGCGGTCGGGTAGAGAATACCGCTACCGATGAAGTAGACAGCCGCACCACCGACCAGCGAGGCGGCACTCACCACCCCGAACAGTCCCGGCACCAGAATGATGAGGGAGCCGAGCGCCAGAAAGGCGATGCCAAGACGCATCAGTTTGCCCTGAGTCAAACGGAAGCTCAGCTTGGCAGAGAGCCAGGCCCCGAACAGATAGCCGGGCAGCGGCAGCACGAACAGCACGCTCACGGTACGGGCGCTCAGTTTCAGCACATCGCCGAGCAGCACACCGGCCGCCGCTTCAAATACCGCGAGTCCCGCAAAGGTCGCCATCAGGCAGAGCAGGTTGCCCTGAAACTTGGGGTTGCCCAGCACATGGCGATAGGCAGCACCGACGAGCAGTGGCTGACGGGCAGCAGCAGGCAGCGTCTCACCAAACCAGGCCATGATTGCCAGAGTGGCTACGGCACCAAAACCGAACAGGAACCAGTAACCGGCGCGCCAGTTGAACAGCTCGGTCAGCCAGCCACCCAGCACCGGGGCCAGCAGAGGGGAGAAGATCACCCCCATGCTCACCAGACTGTTGGCGCGGTTGAGCTCGGCACCGTTGTAGCGATCGCGCATCACGGTACGGCTCATGGCGCCACCGGCACCGGTACCCAGCCCCTGAATAAAGCTGCCCACCAGCAGGGCGGCAAAATGGGGGATGACCTGAATGATCAGGGTGCCCACCAGAAACACCATCATGCCGACGATCAGCACCGGACGACGACCGATGCGATCCGACAGCGGCCCGTAGACAAACTGGGAGAGGCCATAGGGGATCAGGTAACAGGCCATCACCGCCTGCAACTGGCCCGAGGCCACATTGAAGTCCCCCGCCATCATGGGAATGGAGGGGACATAGAGGGTCTGGGTCATCTGGCCCACAGCGACCATCAGAATGGTCAGTAAAAACAACGGATAAAAACTGTGCCGATCCATATCAGTCCCAAAAAATCGAAAAAATGCTGCCGCCCTCTGGCACAAAATGGCCCAGAGGAATCTGATCACAGAGGCTGTGATGCAATCAAAAACAGTGTTGGAAACAGTAGGCGGGGAGCCCGCCAGACCACCGCACAGGACGCTTGGTGGTATGGGGGCATCATAGTGATTCAGCTCACAGAAAACGAACGAATCTTTATAATCGGCTTGCCTTAGTTTTTCTAATATTACGGGGCTTTATGCCCCGTCTGCAGTTCAAAATCAACGTGTTACCATCTGTTGTGCCTGCTTGATCAGCTCATCCGGCTGCTCTTTGCGCGGTGGTATGGTGATCCCCTTCTGGCAGGCAGGCTTCTCGGCCATCCGATCCATCCAGGCTTGCAGATGGGGTAACCCCTCGATGGAGATGCCGCTCCAGTCATAAATCCGCACCCAGGGCCAGGTGGCGATATCGGCGATGCTGTACTCGTCCGCCAGATATTCGTGATGAGCCAGATGGCTGTCGAGCACCTCGAACAGGCGGCGCCCCTCCTTCTGGTAACGTTCGATGGCGGCGGGGATCTTCTCGGGGAAGTAGCGGTAGAAGACGTTGGCCTGCCCCATCATGGGCCCTACCCCGCCCATCTGGAACATCAACCACTGAATGGCCTGAGAGCGGCGTTTGGGGTCCGCCGGCAACAATTTGCCCGTTTTCTCCGCCAGATAGATGAGGATGGCACCCGACTCGAATACGGCGAAGTCGTCGTTATCCCGATCGACGATGGCCGGAATGCGACCGTTGGGGTTGATGGCCAGAAACTCAGGCTTCTTCTGATCCAGTGCCGAGAGATCGAGAGGAATGACCCGATAGGGCAATCCCAGCTCTTCCAGTGCAATAGCCACCTTGAAGCCATTGGGGGTCGCGGCGGTGTAAAAATCGATCATGATTCACTCCTTGTTGGTCATAGCCAGATTGCACAGTTTTAACAGAGTGCAACACCATAGCCGCCTCATCTTGCAACAAGTGACCAGCTCCAGACCATTAAAAAGCGGCGCACCATAGGCCAAACAAGGCCACGGTGCGCCGCTGGTGCGCTCTGGCAATGGTAGATATTAGTTGATCACGGCGACCGGCTTGCGCTGGCGCAGCATGATCAGGCGGGAAAGCAGCGGGAAGTAGGACTCCAGCTTGCGCAACAGCACCCGGCTGCAGGCAGGCTCGGCCAGCTCCGACTCATCCAGCACGATGCCGTTTGAGACAAAATAGAAACGGGGGTCACGCACATCCGGCCCGCAGACCGTCAGCTCCTTGTCCCCCTTGCGGATCAGCAGCGGCAAGACCGGCAAACCGATCGTCTCATCCTCTCCTCGGGCAAATCCGGCATCCTGCCAGGGCGCATCGCCGTCGATCAGCAGGATCGCCGCCTCCGTCTTGGCCGGTTGCCACTGGGCCAGGGGGGTCACGGTGATGTGGGCAAAGTGATCACCATACTCGGGTGATGACCGCAAGATGGCCAACAGTCCCTCGCTGGCCGCTGACACGTTCTGACTCACTAATGACAAATTCATGGTTCACATCCCTATGCTCATGACAGCCTGTATCCGGCTGCTGGGATAAGACTAGCGCAGATCTGGTCTATATTGGAGCCGTCAAATCTGGCAGTGGTAATCAATTGGTCGTAGGGGGATAACAGTTGCCATCGCACAAAATACTGGTATCATACCGCGTCCTTTTATCCCCCGTTCTTTAACATCCAGTGGTGAACCTATGCATCCTATGCTGAATATCGCCGTGCGCGCTGCGCGCAACGCCGGTCAAGTTGTAGTAAAAGCCTTCTCCCAGCCTGAAAACATTGAGGCAATCCAAAAAGGCAGCAATGACTTCGTGACCAACGTTGACCGTGAAGCCGAAGCGGCCATCATTCACACCATCAAAAAATCTTACCCGGAGCACAGCATTGTGGCTGAAGAGTCTGGTGAGATTGCCGGTACCAATCCGGACTACCAATGGATCATTGACCCACTGGATGGCACGACCAACCTGGTCAAAGGCATTCCGCACTTTGCCGTCTCCATCGCCCTGCGCGTGAAAGGCAAAACCGAACAAGCCGTTGTTTACGATCCCATCCGTGACGAACTGTTTACTGCTACCCGTGGTAGCGGCGCCCAGCTGAACGGCTACCGCATCCGTGTCGGCAAAGCCAAAGAGCTGGCTGGCACCGTGCTGGCGACCGGTTTCCCCTACAAGCAAAAGCACCACATCGAGTCCTACCTGAAGATGTTCCAGAGCATGTTCATTGAATGTGCCGACATCCGTCGCTCCGGCTCTGCCGCACTGGATCTGGCCTACGTGGCTGCCGGTCGCGTCGACGGTTTCTGGGAAATCGGCCTGAAACCCTGGGACACCGCTGCCGGTGAACTGCTGGCCAAAGAAGCTGGCGCCATCGTCACCGACTTCGTAGGTGGTCACAACTACGAAAACTCCGGCAACATCGTGGTTGCCAACCCGCGCGTCCTGAAAGAGATGCTGGGCAAGATCCGCGAAGAGCTGCCGGAGTCTCTGGCTAAATAAGCCAGCTCCCCAGCCTTCACCAATATAAAAAAACCGGCGCAAGCCGGTTTTTTTATTGCTGCGATATACCCTGTCAGGGCATTCCAACCAACTGCTTATGCTCTTCTTCCCCCGTAGCTCGCGCCCCAACCGCTCGCCCCGTTCCCCATCCCCAGAACAGTTCGTCGCCCTTCTCTCGTTAGCAAACACGCCTTAACCAACCTTCTTGAATATCACCACACAGGCAGAGATAAGCATCTGATCTCCCTCCCAGTTTGCCCTGATCTCCATCCTCTGTATGAAGATCCCCAACCATCAGGCCTCGTAACGATTGCCAGATAAAGAAACACCCGGCACATGGCCGGGTGTCGTGAGGGCAGGCAAAGCGCCCCGACTTTTTATGAATAAAGGGGCCGGAGCACTCCAGCCCCCTTATCAGGCGAGACGGAAGCGCCCGATTGTCTGCTTCAGACCCACCGCCAGCTGGCTCAGCTCCAGACAGGCGCGGGCAGTATGATCCGCCCCCTGCGCCACCTCATTGGCGGATTCGTTGATCCGCTCGACGTTGCGACCCAGCTCGTCAGACACCGCATCCTGCTCACCACAGGCACTGGCAATCTGGATCGCCATATCGGCAATCTGGGCGACCGCCTCTTCGATCTGCTGGATACCGGTACCGGTCTGCTCGCTCTGATCCACACACTGGCGGATCATCTCGCAGCTCTGGCCAGTCACCTCTTTGGCCTGATTGGCGCGTGCCTGCAGGGTTTCGATGATGGCCACGATCTCGCCGGTCGAGGCCTGGGTACGACCCGCCAGAGTGCGCACTTCGTCGGCAACCACGGCAAAGCCACGACCTTGCTCGCCGGCGCGGGCTGCTTCGATGGCCGCATTGAGGGCCAGCAGATTGGTCTGCTCGGCGATGCCGCGGATCACATCCACAACGACGTTGATCTGGGCAGATTCACGCTCCAGTTCGGCCACCAAGGTGCCAGCCTGCTCAATCTCTTCAGCCACCCGGGTGATCGCCACCAGCGAACACTGCACATCCTGGTTGCCTTTGCGAGCCAAGGTATTAGCCGCACTGGCAGACTCAGAAGTGTGCTCTGTATTGCCCGCCACATCGGCCACAGTGGCCTTCATCTGGGTCATGGCGGTCGCCACCAGCGAGATCTCCTGCTGCTGGCTCTGAATGCCCTTGGCGGACTGCTCGGAGACGGCGCTCACCTCCTCGATGGCAGTGCCAAGCTGGGTGACCGCAGCCACCACCTCTTCAATCAGACCGCGCAGATTGTCCTGCATCTTGAGAGAGGCTTTGGCCAGCATGCCCAGCTCGTCACGGCCGATGTGCTGACGCTCCAGCTGATGGGTCAGATCGCCGGCGGCAATGGCGTTGGCCTGAGCCACCACGGCTTGCAGCGGCAGGCAGATCTGGCGAGTCAGGAACCAGGTCATCACCACCATGAACACCAGCAGGGCACCGATGCTCACCATGGCGAAGGTGGTCACCATGCTGACGCTGCCAAGCAGACTGCCACGGTTCTCTTTGACGAAACCGAGGTTCACCTGGATCAGCGAGTTGACCGCCTGCTCCAGCGCCCCGAAGAGCGGGTTGGAGGCAAACAGCTGGGTTTTGGCCTGATCATGCTGACCCTGCACCAGCAGCATATCAAACTCGTTTACCGAACGTTGATAAGTGAGCCACTGTTGTTTGGCTTGGTTAAACACCTGGCGCTCGTTGTCGGCCCCTACGGTCGCCTCGTAGGCACGAAATGCCTCATCAACCTTCCGAATATTCTCCTGAATACGGCCACGACGGGCCTGCAGGTCGGCAGCATCATCCACCATCAGCAGGGCAAACTGGGCCCGACGTACATAAGAGACGTCGTAGAGCAGGGTTTCGACCGACAGGACACTCGGCAGCGTAGAGTCGGTAAAATTCAGCACCCGATCGCGCACGCCGCGCAATTCGCTGGAGAGAAAAACACCGAAGACAACGTTGACTGCGGCAATGACCGCAAAAACCACGGCAATCTTTTTGCCGATGGAGAGATTCTTGTAAAACATGATTGGCTGTTGATCCTCAACTGCTGACAAGCAGGTAAACAGTAGCGATCACATCCGTATGAGCTGATCCCGGCCATTCCTGACGGGAGATGGAAGGTTGCGAAAGCGGGGGAAGGACGATTTCGCGAGGCGCGCACTCTATCACAATATCGCCTAATCCTTCACCAGATTTCACCAAATGAATGCAAGCTGATTTCCTTCACAACCCGACATTCATCACAAAATATTTATAGCGACCAAATCATTTCAAATAGTTAACCGATAAATGCAATCGAGGCAGTGGCATGGACAAGGGGCTATCAACTCGTTGTAATGACCAACATGACCCGATGGCGGAGCGCCATCCCCCTTCGTTGTAACCATTTGCTGTAACAAGAGGCCCTGTTTATGGATAACAGCTCGTATCTGCCCGCTTCAACCTGGTCTGCCCAGCTGCGTGAACAACTGCAGGCGCGGCCACTTACCGCCCTCGGTCTCTTTATCGCGCTGGCTGCCGTCTTGTTGCTGCTGTTGCAAAGTCTCATCATGCTCGCTACCGGCGAGGTGACCAGCGGCGTGCGCTACGGCCTCATCGGTGGTGCCGCCGGGTTTGCCGCCACCGCCATCGGCGCCCTGCCCGCCCTGTTTCTGCGCTCGGTACCGCAAAAGGTTGAGGACACCATGCTGGGCTTTGCCGCCGGTATGATGCTGGCGGCCAGTGCCTTCTCCCTGCTGCTGCCGGGGCTGGAGGCCGCCGAGGGGATTACCGGCAACGGCTTTAGCGCCGCCGCCGTGGTGGTGGTCGGCATGACCCTCGGGGTGCTGTTGATGCTGGGGCTGGATCAGTTCACCCCCCACGAGCATGACAAGACCGGCCCCTGCGGCCCCGGCCATGAGAGCTGCTCCCGGGTCTGGCTGTTCGTCTTTGCCATCGCCCTGCACAACCTGCCGGAGGGGATGGCCATCGGGGTCAGCTTCTCGCAGGGGGATATGTCGGTGGGGCTGCCGCTTACCACTGCCATCGCACTGCAAGATATTCCGGAAGGATTGGCGGTGGCGCTGGCCATGTGCGCCGCCGGTTTTCGCCCCTCGGTGGCGGTGCTGGTCGCCATCGCCAGCGGCCTGCTCGAACCGATTGGCGCCCTGCTCGGGGTGGGGCTCTCCAGCGGCCTTGCCATCGCCTACCCCATCGGACTTGGGCTCGCCGCCGGCGCCATGCTGTTTGTGGTCTCGCACGAGGTGATCCCGGAGACCCACCGCAACGGTCACCAGACCTATGCCACCCTCGGTCTGATGGCAGGCTTTGCCCTGATGATGACGCTCGATACCGCGCTCGGCTAAAGGCTCTCTCCTCTCTCATCCATGCTTTTGTCACCTGCGGCGCTCCCATATTGAGCGCCGCACTTCATCTCTCCTTTCGCTTGCGCCTCTCGGCGCCGACGCCATCTTTTGTTATGATCTACAGCAACTTAAATTCAGCCACACGGCTATCAAGACGAGGTCAGCAATGAAAGTAGGTATTATCGGCGCCATGGAGCAAGAAGTAGCCCTGCTGCGCAGCCAGATGAGCAACCCCACCACCCTGCAACTGGGCGGCTGCGAGTTCTATCAAGGGATGCTGGCAGGCAAAGAGGTGATCCTGACCCGCTCCGGTATCGGTAAGGTCGCCGCCAGCGTGGCCACCAGCCTGCTGCTGGAAAAATTCGCCCCCGACTGCGTCATCAATACCGGCTCTGCGGGCGGCTTTGCCCAGGACCTGCACATCGGTGATGTGGTGATCGCCAGCGAGATGCGTTTTCACGATGTCGACGTGACCGCCTTTGGTTACGAGATGGGCCAGATGGCGCAGCAACCCGCCGCCTTCCCCTGCGACGAGAAGCTCATCGCGGTCGCTCAGGATTGCATCGGCGAGCAGGGCAAACACCAGACCAAGGTCGGCCTTATCTGCACCGGCGATCAGTTCATGTGCAAACCGGACGCCATCGCCAAGGCTCGCGCCGACTTCCCGCAGATGCTGGCGGTCGAGATGGAAGGTGCCGCCATCGGTCAGGTGTGCCACATGTTCAACGTGCCCTATCTGGTGGTACGCGCCATGTCAGATATCGCAGGCAAGGAACAGGTTGAATCCTTCGATGCCTTCATCGAAGTGGCCGGCAAGCACTCCGCCGAAGTGATTATCAAGATGCTCGGCAAGCTGTGATAGAGACCGGCTCGCTTGATTTGATGGCCGACGCCCTCCTCTCGACGACGGCGGCCATTCTGGTAGGTGCTGCCCTGCTGGAGGCGGTGATCCCGTGGCCATCCCATCTACGTCTTTCGGCCGTCACGCCCCTGCTGACCCGGCTGGGGCACAAGGTACACAGACCCGATGGTTCACCCGGCCAGCAAATGCAGGCCGGCCTGCTGGCAATGCTGGTAGTCTGGCTCCCCTGCGCCGCCGGGCTCTGGTCGCTGCGCAATCTGGCCTTGAGCGAGCCGATCTTCGACCTGCTGTTCCTGCTGCTGATGCTCGAATCCCGTCCACTGCGCGAACTCGCCCATGCCACCCGCTCGCTCGCCACCCAGGTGACCCTGCCGCTGGCAAGATTGCAGTCTGCCCCCTGGCTCAAACGGGAGACCGGTAAACTCTCGGCCATGGGGCTCGCCAAAGCGGTGACGGAGAGCTGCGCCCTGCGTCTGGTCGGCCAATGGGCTGGCCCGCTGCTGGGATATGCTCTGGCTGGCGTACAGGGCGCCCTGCTCTGGCGACTGGCGCAGCTGATGAATCAGAGCTGGAGTCGCAAAGATCCCGCCTTCGACCACTTTGGTCGCGCCGCCAGCGCCCTCTATCAGGGGCTCAATGCCTCCGTCATTTTGCTGCTGGCGCTGCCACTGCTGGCAAGCCGTCTCAAACAGGCCGCACAGCTGCTGCGCAGTGGCGCGCTCTGGCCCTATCCCGCCATGGGGATGCTGCTCACTCTGCTGGCCGAAAAGTGCCGATTCCGAGTTGGTGGCCCTCGCTACTATCAAGGGACTCTCCAGCGCTGGCCCGTCATCGGCACTGGTGCTGAACCAGATAGCGAGTCACCGCGCAAGGTGCTCAATATTCTGCAAGCAATAGGTTGGGGCTGGTTGATGCTGGCGCTGATTATCACGGTAGCGGGGTTATTTCATGGGTAGGGTGTTGCGCTTGCCGATCTGGCTGCCCTGCGTGCTGCTTGCCTGGTTGCCCGGTGTCCTGCAGGCCGCCACGCCAACCCGGGTGGTGAGTGTTGTTCCTCACCTGACCGAATTGCTCTACGAGATTGGCGCCGGCGACAAACTGGTGGCCATTGACGATGCTTCCGACTATCCAGCCGAGGTCAAGACCAAACCAAAGGTAGCGAATTATCGCAGCATCAACGTCGAGGCAGTGCTGGCGAAAAAGCCGGATCTCATTCTCGGCTGGCGCTCGGCTCAATCACGGATGCTGACCCCACTGGCACAGCTGGGTATCCCGATTTTCTACTCGGAGCCTACCGATTTTGCCTCGCTGGCCACCGAGATGCGGGCTCTCGGCAAATTGCTGGGAGTGGAAAAGAGTGCCGACGAAGCCGCCGATCGCTATCTAGCACGCCTGCATACCCTGCAACAGCGCTATGGCCAACCAACCGGCGTCAAGGTGTTCTACCAGCTCTGGTACCCGCCGCTCACCAGCGTCAGTGGCAATGCCTGGCCGGCTCAGGCCATCGAACTCTGCGGCGGAGTCAACGTCATGACCAACGCCAGAACACCCTATCCTCAGGTGAATATTGAACAGGTCATCAGGGCCAACCCATCGCTGATCCTGGCGGGGAGTCAAGATCCTGACGCCCTTCGTCACTGGCAAAAGTGGCCAAATCTGGACGCTGTACAGCATCAGCGACTCGATTTAATCAACTCGGATGAGCTGCACCGCTTCACCCCGAGAGCCCTCAATGCGGTGGAGCAGGTTTGCCGAGCCATTGCCCAACGCAGCAACAAATAGCCAAAAAACAGCCATTCAGATCACGCCTTCCAATTTACGTCTGCAAATGGCATAAAAAGTGCTTTAGAATTCCATAGATACCAATCTTCATCATGGGACACCGTCATGTTTAATGGAAAAACAATCCTGGTTACCGGTGGCACGGGGTCATTTGGTAAGAAATTCATTGCAACCGTGCTATCCCGCTACCAACCCGCACGACTGATCGTCTACTCCCGTGATGAGCTCAAGCAGTTTGAAATGCAGCAGTGTTTCAATCACCCCTGCATCCGCTACTTTATCGGCGATGTTCGCGATGCCGAGCGCCTCGACATGGCGATGCGCGATGTCGACTTTGTGGTGCATGCCGCTGCGCTCAAGCAAGTGCCAGCAGCCGAATACAACCCGATGGAGTGCATCAAAACCAACGTTGGAGGAGCCGAAAACGTCATCAAGGCCGCTCTCAACAATGGCGTGCAGAAGGTCATTGCACTCTCAACCGACAAGGCTGCCAACCCGATCAACCTTTACGGGGCAACCAAGCTCTGTTCTGACAAGCTCTTTGTCGCTGCCAACAATATGGCGGGCAAGAACCCGACCATCTTCTCGGTGGTACGTTATGGCAACGTGGTCGGCTCAAGGGGCTCAGTAGTTCCCTTCTTCGACAATCTGATCAAGAGCGGCGCCACTACGCTGCCTATCACCCACCCCGAGATGACCCGCTTCTGGCTGACCTTGCAGCAGGGCATAGATTTTGTTCTTAGCAACTTCCAGCGTATGCGCGGTGGCGAATTGTTCGTGCCGAAAATTCCGTCGGTCAAGATCACCGATCTGGCGGCGGCCATGGCGCCGGCCCTTCAACAGGAGATCATCGGCATCCGCCCTGGGGAAAAGCTCCACGAGGTAATGTGCCCGGCAGACGACTCTTTCCACACCTATGAGTTCAGCGACTACTACGTGATTGCCCCCAGCATCAGCTTCAATAGCCGCAACAATGATTTCAGCGTTAATGCTCTGGGTGAAACAGCCACACTGGTTGCACCGGGCTTTGAATACAATTCCCTAAATAATCAGCACTTTCTGTCGATAGCCGAACTACAGAGCATGAACCAGCAGGTATTGTCCGAATGATTCCTTATGGTAAACACAACATATCCAAGGCAGACATATCTGCTGTATGTGATGTCCTTGAGTCAAGGTACCTTACTCAAGGCCCAAAAGTCGCTGAATTTGAGCAAGCCTTATGCGATTATACTGGCGCAAAATACTGCATTGTAGTAGCTAGTGGAACTGCAGCATTACATCTTGCGGTTGCAGCACTAAATTTGCCTCAAGACAGTGAAGGTATTACTACTGCAAATACCTTCGCTGCGACAGCCAATAGCATGGTGTATTGTGGTCTTGTCCCCGTTTTTGCTGATATTGATGCCGCCACTTACAACATAGATCCATATAGTCTGGCACAACTTATTACTCCAAAAACCAGGTTGTTAACTCCTGTACATTTTGCCGGTCAACCCGCGGATATGGAAGTAATAAAAGAGATCGCTGATAAACATAACTTAAGAGTGATTGAGGATGCTGCACATGCGATAGGTTCTACATATAGAGATGGTAATCGTGTTGGCTGTTGCAAATATTCAGATGCAACAATTTTCTCATTTCACCCTGTAAAAACAATAACCTGTGGTGAAGGTGGCGCAATTCTGACCAATGATCTGTCCCTTTATGAAAAGATATTATTATTGCGCAACCACGGCATAACTAAAGACATTACAAAAATGAGTATTGACCTAGGACCATGGTTTTACGAAATGCAAACACTGGGCTGGCATTATCGTATGACAGATATGCAAGCGGCACTAGGACTAAGTCAATTAAAACGATTGGATGAATTTAAAGCGCAGCGGCGAGCATCCGTAGCTCGTTATAACGAAGCATTTTCAGATATTCCATGGATAACGATTCCGTATGAAGATGAAAACACATCATCTTGTTTTCATTTATATGTCGTACTTATTGATTTTGCCGCCATTGATAAAACTAGACGTCAAGTCATGGATTTGCTATTTAATAAAGGGGTTGGAACACAAGTTCATTATATTCCTGTATATCACCATCCCTGGTATCAACAACACTATGATTACCCTGATGGAATGTGCCCAATAACAGAAAGTTATTACCAAGCATGTCTTTCATTACCACTGTATAGCACATTAAGTCATGTGGAGCAGGATCAAGTCATAGCCGCAATCCGCTGTCTACCCAGTTAACCTGTTAAAACGCAATGGTGATATGCATGGGCACATCAAAAAAAATTACACTGGCAGTAATCCCTGCTCGAGGGGGAAGCAAAAGGATTCCGCAAAAAAATATCCGTTTATTCGCAGGAAAACCCATTATTGCGCACTCGATTATAGCTGCACAACATGCTGGGTGCTTTGACCAGATAATCGTTTCAACAGATGACCCACATATCGCAGATATAGCCAGACAATATGGTGCCGAGGTACCTTTTATTCGCCCAGATGCATTGGCAGATGATCATGCAGGTACTCAGGAGGTTGTTGCACATGCGATAAACTGGGCGATAGCACAAGGATGGCACCTAGGTCCAGTATGCTGTTTATACGCGACAGCTCCTTTTATTCGAGCCAAAGACCTATGTCTTGGTCTCCAAATGCTAAATGAAAGTAAACAACACTTTATTTTCAGCGCGAGTAATTTTGATTATTCACCTTATAGGGGATTTGTACGAGCTGGCAAAGGAGTCGAGATGCTTTTCCCGCATTACTTTCCGACTAGATCCCAAGACCTCCCGCAAGTATTACATGATGCTGGCCAATTTTATTGGGGTATAATTGATGCTTGGCTCCACGATACTCTATTGTTCAGCGAAAAAGCTACACCACTCATACTACCACGTCATCTGGTAATTGATATTGATACCCCAGAGGACTGGTTACAAGCTGAGCTTATGTGGCAGTATCAAAAGCAACAAGGCTTTATTCTATGACAACACATCCTCGCAAAGTATTGGTTGTTGCTGCACATCCGGATGATGAAATTTTGGGATGCGGAGCTACTATAGCCAGCCACATTGAACATGGAGATCAAGTTTCCGTGTTAATTATGGCTGAAGGAGCCACCTCACGGCTTTCTAAACGAAATCGTAGCGAGGTAAAAGATGAACTGTCAGAGCTTCATCTGGCAGCACTGGCGGCCAATGATATTCTTGGAGTAACAAGACTCCAGCTATTGGATTTTCCTGATAATAGGATGGATAGTGTTGACCTTCTCGATGTTATTAAAGTTATCGAGGCAGAAATAAATGCGTGGCAACCGAATATTCTGTACACGCACCATTCTGGTGATGTAAACATTGATCACAGAGTTATACATGATGCGGTCATAGCCGCAACTCGTCCACAACCATTAAATAATGTGCATACTCTGCTTTTTTTCGAAGTAGCATCGAGTACTGAATGGCGTCCAGCAGCCTCTGCACAACCGTTCAGTCCAAATTGGTTTGTTGACATTACTAATCACTGGCAAAAAAAACAGGCCGCGCTAGAGGCATACAAATCAGAAATGCGTCCATATCCACACACGCGTTCCATTGAGGCACTTGAAAGTTTGGCGAAATGGCGAGGGTCCTCTGTCGGTTATGCATATGCAGAAGCCTTTATACTAGGTCGACATATAATATCGTAGGTGACTGATGATCATTTTTCGTGCTGATGCATCGTTGATATTAGGACATGGACATGTCATGCGCTGCTTGGCTCTTGCAGATGCTTTCCAAGTATTAGGAGAGAACTCATTATTCATCTTTTCGAAGGGAGGTGATACGCTTGCACAAGAAGTTGTCAATAGAGGTCATCAATATTTAACTTTTGCCAACGATTTTGATCTTGCTCTGGATGTTGGTGTAATTATGGATGCTAAAGCGACACTTAACATTATCCCCAAAGAGAGAAAGTTGTTAGTTGTTGATCATTATGACTTACAGACCAGTTGGGAACAAACAATAAAAAACTCTCAGATCCCGCTTCTGGTTATCGATGATTTGTTACGAGATCACCTTGGCGACTTTTTGCTCGATCAAAACCTTGTTACATCTCACAAAAATGGTCTCTATAAAACTCCAGAAACGACGACCTGTTTTTATGGTCCAATGTACTCTCTACTCTCTTCTTCTTTTCAAGAGTTAAGAAGCCAAGTGAATATAAGAAAGAAGTTCAAAAAACTTCTTATATTTTTTGGTGGTAGTGATCAAGGTAATGAATCAGAAAAAGCACTATTGGGAGCCTTATCTAGTGATAAAAATTTTCATATTGATGTAGTCATTGGTAAAAGTAATCCCCATTACGCCAGATTATCAAAGATATGTCGCAAACAAAACGTGACATTACACGTACAGACACCTCATATGGCTAAGTTGATGCTAATGGCAGATCTTGCTATTGGCGCAGGTGGTAGTGCATCGTGGGAAAGATGTTGCATGGGATTACCCTCTATTGTCTCTATACAAGCAGACAATCAAGCTCCGATTGCCAAAATATTAGATCAACTCGGCGCTGCATATAATTTAGGTATGGCGACAAGCCTGACATCAGCCGACTATAAAGAAGCCCTACTCTCAATTACCCCACAGACACTGAGCAAGATGTCTAATGCCGCATTATCGATAACCGATGGCAAAGGTGCAATACGAGTTGCATCTTGTATACTTACAGCTCTTGAGGATAAAAAGTGAATATTGACAATATGAACCATCTATTTTCAGCACCAGTAACTCATAATAAATCTCCATTCATTATACTTGAAGCAGGAATTAACCATAATGGGGATATCGCTATAGCAAAAGACATGATCTGCATGGCTAAAAGCTTGGGAGCTAACGCAATCAAGTTTCAAACATTTAAAGCCGATGAGTTTGTAGGTGATCCAGGACTAAAATTTACATATCAATCTCAAGGTGAATCAGTTACTGAATCCATGTTAGATATGTTTAAGCGTTATGAGTTTACATATGATGAATGGCGGATACTAAAGGAATACTGTGATGAGCAGGGAATTATGTTTCTCTCAACACCTCAAAATATCTCAGATATGAAATTGCTACTTGAGTTAGGTGTCCCGGCACTCAAAGTAGGATCTGATGATTTCACAAACATTCCGTTGCTAAAAGAGTATAGCGCTCAAGGACTTCCATTACTTATTTCATGTGGTATGGCAGATATGGCAGAGGTGTATCAAGCACTAGACGTAACGGGCGCACTTATTGGCAAAAAAGTTGTGTTGATGCTATGTACTTCACAATATCCAACGCCATCAAGCGATGTTAATTTGAATAAACTGAAAACATTATCAGCGGCATTTCCAAATATAACACTAGGTTTTTCTGATCATACACAAGGGCCATTAGCTGCAGTAATTGCATATGGACTTGGAGCTGTTGTATTTGAAAAACACTTTACTCTTGATCATCAACTACCTGGTCCGGATCACTGGTTTTCAGAAGATCCTATTGGGGCAAAAGAGTGGATAAACTCTCTTCATAATGCTTATCAAATGATGGGGTCTCCACATATAAAACCAACTGATGCGGAACAGCATATGAGAATATTAGCACGTCGTAGTATTACTGTTTTATCTGATATAGAAATAGATACGCCCCTCACTGCTCTTAATATAGGGCTAAGACGTCCAGGGAATGGACTACCTCCCATACATTTCCATGAAATCGTTGGGAAAAAAGCATCACGAAATCTTATTAAAGGACAATTATTAAAATGGGAAGATATTTCATGAGTGACTATGAAAACTACAAAAAGCTCTTCCAACAGCTAACAAATTTCAAAGAAAACCCATATCATCCATTCGTATGGATCCTAGGTGAGCCTATAATCGGTGATAATGTATACATCGGTGGTTTTAGTGAAATTAATAGTCAAGGTGCGAAAATTACAATTGGCAACCATTGTGATATTGCATCATTTGTTTCAATTAACTGCGCAGACTCTCATTTAAAATGCATTGGACTTTCAAAAAGCATAGTTCGCAAAGATATTATATTAGAAGATCACATATTTATCGGCTCTCACTCGGTAATTAAGGGGGGAGCTCACGTGGGCCATCACTCTGTAATAGCGGCAGGAACAGTTGTCAATGCTGGCTATGTACCACCATACTCATTGGTCGTTGGAAATCCGATGGTAATTAAGGCTGGATATTATGCAAAAAGCAAGGATGACAATGATCCCTCATAATAGGCCAACTATTGGGAATGAAGAAATTAACGCATCCATTCGAGTCCTTTCGTCTGGTTGGATTGCTCAAGGAGAAGAAGTTGCAGCTTTAGAGGCTGAGATTGGGGTATTTATTAATCTCCCTGCAGAGAATGTTGTTGCGGTATCAAGCGGTTCCTCTGCACTGTATTTAGCATTGAGTATTGCAAATGCCGTTGATAAAAAAATCTCCGCACCAGCATATTCATGCAGATCCATTTGGAATGCCATTCAAATGGCTCGTGGATTGGCTGTATTCAGGGATAATTCACCGCTCTGGCCAAACGCGCCAATCGTTAATAAAAATGAACATATAGATATATCAATCGTGACTCATATGTTCGGAATACCAGATGAAAGTGTGTTAACCCATGATTGCTCTTCATTTATAATAGAGGATGCAGCACAAGCTATAGGAGCCAAAATAAATAATCAATCTGTCGGCATATTTGGTAATATCGGTATATTTTCACTAGGCGCAACCAAGCCGATTACAAGTGGTGGGCAAGGAGGAATTCTTGTCTCACGAAACAAGGAGTTGGCAAGTGTAGCCAGGAGCATTCGTGATTATGATTCTATTATGGATAATAGCTCTTTTAAATTTAACTTTCAAATGACTGATATCCAAGCTGCTATCGCTAGAGTCCAACTTACGCGACTTCCATATTTTATTCATCGTCGTGAAGAGATTTTTCAAAAATATGTATCCTCCGGACTGAGTCTCATCGATGGTAAAAATGAATGTATATCACCAATAAGGTATAGAGCTGTTATTTTAAATACACACGAGAGTATTTCAAAATGCAGGAGTGAACTCCTTTTACATGGAATCAAGAGTATCATTCCAATAGAAAAATCTGAGTTACTCTCCCTAGGTTTATCTACTCCAAATGCGGTAGCCTTAACTAAAAAGAGTTTATCTATTCCATTATATCCATCATTGACAGATCATGAAGTAGATAAAATAATTAACATATGTTGCAAAGCGTTAAAAATATGAAAGTTAGTATCCATCAACCAGCATACCTACCTTGGCTTGGTTACTTCGACCGTATAGCTAAAAGTGATTTATTTATTTTTTTGGACAATGTTCAATTTGAAAAAAATAGCTATACCAATAGAAACATAATTAAAGGACCTAATGGTCCTCAATGGTTAACCATTCCAATAAAACAAAAAGGGCATTTAAATAGAAAGCTATATGAAATAGAAATTGCTACTGATATAGACTGGAGATCAAAACATTTAAAATCAATTAAAAATTGCTATGCACGCGCTAACGGTTTCAATGAAAAATACGAGAAAATACTTTCATTATATGATTCGAATGAAAAAAATCTTTCTAACCTATGTTTTACACATCTGTGTTTCTGGCTCAATGAGTTAAACATTGAAACCCCCATTATAAGAGCATCAAACTTAATTACGACTGAGAAAAAATCAGATTTAGTTCTTGAGCTTTGTCGTATGTTTAATGCTACAGACTATCTCTCAGGCCCAATGGGAAAAGACTATTTGGATGAAGTTAAATTTAATCATCATGGAATAATGATCCACTACCATCACTACCAACCACACCCATACGAGCAATTATTCGGCTCTTTTGTTCCATTTATGGGAGTTGTTGATTATTGGTTTAATCAAAGAGATAAGGAGAGCAATAATTATGGCATTTTCTAATGAATGGGATGAACAGTATAAACACAATCATCATATGAGCATTTGGCCTTGGAGTGACCTTGTTTCTAGCATATATCGATACACAAATCCTAAAAATGGATATAAAAAAGTCCTTGAACTAGGCTGTGGAGCTGGTGCTAACATCCCCCTGTTTTTGTCTCTTAACTTTGACTACTATGGTATCGAAGGTAGTCAATCTATTTCAAAGCGAGTCATTGAGTATTATCCACAACTTAGCGGCAAAATAATCACTAGCGACTTTACAAAAGAGCACCTTTCACAGTTCAATGATACTGTTGATATTGTGGTAGACAGAGCTTCAATTACTCACAATGATACACTCAGCATTGAAAAAATCCTCATGTCTGTTTTTTTATATCTTAAGCCAGGCGGTAAATTTATTGGAATAGACTGGTTTTCGACAAAACACGATGATTTTTATAGAGGAATATGTGTAGATACGTATACGAAAAAGGACTTACCTGCTAACAGCCAGTTTTCAGGTGTTGGTCAAGTACACTTTAGTGATAAAAATCATATTCTTGAGTTATTTTATAATGCCGGATTAACCATTGAAAGACTAGAGCATAAAGAACGAAATATAGAAATCCCAATAAATCAGTGCCACTTTGCAAGCTGGGATATTATTGCTGTGAAACCTAACTAAAAAACTAAAGATGACACCAAAAATATTGGTGTTCATGGAGATGGTATTCACCTGACAGTTGCCCACAAAAGAGAGTGGTCATACGGCTTCAAACCGGATAACAAAAGGGTATCCCTACCGTGTTATCTGGATCACCGTATGACCACCAACGAGAAAGTAGCACGTCGCAAAAGCCTGCTAGAGCTCACCAAAGAGCTCAATAACGTCAGCAAAGCCTGCAAGCTCATCGGCTACAGTCGTCAGCAGTTCTACAAAATTCGCCGTAATTACCAAACCTATGGTGCCGAGGGATTGCTCGACACATTGCCCGGCTGTAAATAGGCTCATCCCAATCGGGTCGCTCCTGAGATTGAACAGGCCATCCTCGATTACTCCCTCACCAGACCAACCCATGGCCCGCTGCGGGTCGCGCAAGAACTGGCTCTGCAAGGCATCAACGTCAGTGCGGGCGGTGTGCGTGGCGTGTGGCAACGTCACGACTTGCTCTCTAAGCACGACTGCTTGTTGCGCCTCGAGAAAAACCACTGGGAGCAGACCATTGAGCTCAATAACGAGCAAATTCGCCTGCTCGAGCGCTTCAGCCCAGAGTTTCGCGAACGCCAGATTGAGGTTCACTACACCGGATAACTGGTGGCTGTCGACACCTTCTTCGTCGGCGCGCTCAAGGGGGTTGGCAAGGTGTATCTGCAAACAGTGCTGGACTGCTACAGTCGCCACGCCTGGGGACGGCTCTACACCAGCAAGCTGCCGGTGACCTCGGTTCATGTGCTTAATGAAACGGTGCTGCCGTTTTTCGAGGCCCACGAGGCGCGGGTCTATACCATCCTGTCGGACAACGGGCGCGAGTTCTGTGGGCGCCCTGACCACCATCCCTACGAGAGCTGTTCCTGCAACTGGAGGGAATTGAGCACCGAACCACCAAGGTGCGTAGACCGCAGAGCAACGGCTTTATCGAACGGCTGCATCGCACACTGCTGGATGCACACTTCCGTATCAAAGGGAGGACAACCTGGTATGAGTCGGTAGAGCAGATACAAATAGATCTAGACAGCTACCTAGAACACTACAACACCCAGCGGCCACATCAAGGCAGGATGATGGAGGGGCAGACCCCTTACAGCATGTTCAAAAAGGGTCTGAAATTGATACCGAAGGAAGTGTGCACTAAAGTAGCGTAAGCAAGACACCGGTTTGAGGCCGGTGTCAGGTGATAGCTAGATCTGTACAATTGGTGTCATCATTATTATTGTATTTTTCTAAAATGACCAATAATCTCCAAATTATTTTTATCAACATGACTTAGTGCATACGGGTACATTCTTTTAATTTCTCTCATGAAATTGATTACTATACATTTTGCTTCGTTTAACAGTTTCATGTACGCATCGCTTTCATTAAAGCTATATAGTATTGTTGTAATGAATGAAAAATAATAATTTATCGAGCCAACTAAAATTCGATGTATATGAGATTGTCTTGTTGACAAGAAATAATTCAGATAATCATAATGTCTCTGCATCATTTCTGACATGTCTCTTTTATTAAGAGACACATCTTCCCACTCTATCACCATTAATCTTACTAGCTCATCAAATCTCTCTACAGACAGAGCTTCTTTTATACAACCTATAGAGATAGAGAGCGGTTCAAAGCAATTTGCATATATATCTTCCACAATATTTTTTTTATCAATACATTGTTCATTGAGATCTGCCTCATAATATCTTAGAGGTATAGCTCCTCTAACAAGAGCTCCATCACTACAGTTATAACAAGTTACATCAGGATACATAGCGATCACTTTGCTCATTGAGTTTGCTGACAACCCAAAAATACAGTCAGCACTAATCTCACCACCAAAGTTTGCCGGAACAAGAAATGACTCATGTGCCGTGACTGCATCAGTTAACTCTTTGATAGCTGAACCATTCTCTTCATAATATGCACTATGGCGAGAGTGATGATGATTTTTTTCCTTATAACCACTATCAAGACCAAACATATATATTTTTTTGAATCCCAGAGTCAAGGCATAACTTAACCCAGTATTCCCAACCAAAGGATTAACATATGGAAGATAACCAAACTTATGTAAATCAGGTCTATTCTGCATCAACATAGAAAACATAGCTTCATTATGCTTAAACCCAAGTGCAGACCTGGAGAAATACTTTCTACAATCAGGATGAATAACATCAACACTTAAAAATAAAATGTCCTTTAGATACTCTTTATCTTCAAAAATATCAAAAAAATCAGCCATTGATTTAGTTCTCTCAACAGCCACACATATATCCGGTTTTACCCCAGCTTTATATAAGGCAGACACAGTACTACCACATGAAATGATAATAGCAGAGTCTTGATGTTTTTTAATATAACCAATGGTTTCATCTAATGACGGTCCATTACCTACAACAAAAACAGGCGTATCTTTATGAGATGAATAAACCTGCCTGTCTTTTAACAGGAATGGTACCCCATCACATATATTTGTTGCACTGTGGGCAATAGCAAATAAGTTATCATCAAAGAACCCCCATCCTGTCTTCAATAAATAAAATTCTTTTGCCACCCTTTCTATCAGTGAAAAAATAGCAGGTGATGGATAATGCCAGAATGCAAACATACTGGCGATCCAGAAAGCACCTCTCTTGTGTAATCCTGTAAGAAGATCAACAACAATACTATCTTGATCTTGCCCTATAAATATATGCAGGCCTAACTTCTCTCGTTCCAAATATTGTAAAAGAGGGGCCCAGTCAAACGAAAACAGTGAAGCATAAAAAAGATCCATATCCGGTTCAAATATAAATAGATTTTTTATGCTACAGCGTTCATATAACAAGCCTAACTGGTATCCCAAGCCAACACCAAACATGAATGCCATTGGCATACTATCTGGAATTGAGGACGTTTTCTCTTGGACACTCTCAGCTTTAATATAACATTCAGCCAATAAATTAAGATATTCGACATGTACTTGATTCATGTCATTTTCACTGATGTTATAAATAAAACGCTCAATCTCTGACGTACTTAACACATATTCTATCTGCTCTTTAGCCTGTTGATATGGGTCAGAGCCATATAGGGAAACATTATCATCTAACCAAAGTAAATTAGGTATTCCATTCTCATTACAAAAAAAACGGAATGCACGCTTAGGGCGATAGTTTTTGAATTGCTCATAAATCTCGGGGATATATTCGCCAAATGCAGCCATATTATCTGAAAAACGTAATGGCAATACCTCAGCCATTGCATTTTCTTGCTTTTGTTGCTCTTTCAAACGATTTATTTCGGACTCAACAGATTTTATTTTTTTATCAATGCTCATGAGCAATCCTATTTTGAATAGGCCTTATATAATTGCGCGACCTTATCAGCCGTCATGATGCCTCGTAATTTAATTTGAATACGTGATTTTTGCTCTTCTATCAGAGCGCATATTTTCTTATCATACTCTAATGCCCCCTTAGCCGCTAAGATAAGTTCATCTGAATAGGGTTCCTCTATGCAATTTTCTTTTAGCCATTGTAAACGTTGATCAACTAATTTATGTGCTAGCTCAATATCATTATTTAAGATGGCTAATTCAATTCCTTTACTAAAATCAATGAGCTTATCTGATAGATTTGATATCATAATGAAGCCTGGCGAGCTAAAGCTAGCTCCCTCTCTTCCAAAGGAATTGAATCCCAACCAGTTTTAATAGTCAACATCAAATCAGAGACCTCTTCTAGAGGCTCTATGACCATATCACGGCTAGCATCCAGCACCCTTTGTTTCATATATTCATAGAGAGAAAAAAGATCCTCTGGTACTTTGCCATATGAAAGGTCCAGTGCTTCTTGTAAACCGTATATCAATCCCAATACTTTTGATATCGCAATTGATTTAGCCTCAAAATCTTTTCTTAATATAGCGCCTTTGGCTTGGGCCAAACGCTCAATACACCCTTGCATCATCAGTTGGATAACACGATAAGGGTCAGCCACAGCAAGCTCAGATTGAATATTCTGAGTTGTGTATGCTTTTATTTTTTTCTGATACATATAAGACTCCCATTATATCAGACGAATACTCTCAGCAATTACAGCATTAAATTCAGTTTGTTTTTGTTGATGTTTGAATATTATTTAAATATGAAGCGGAGCGATTCATTTTAGCCAATAAAGCATCCAAACCACCATATTGAGCACGTAAACTCGCTTCATACTTGACAAGTTGAGCTGTGGCGTCCGCCTCTTTTTGTGCTAATGAACGAAGCTCTGAATTCAAAGAATCTTCACGCTGAGCCACTAAACCACCAGTCTTTGAAAACCCCTCTAAAGAGGTGGCCAATTTACCGGCAACCCCTTTCTCTCCACCAAATATAGCGACAACTTGCTCAAAATTTTTATCTAAAACCTCATTGAATTTTTTCTCGTCTAAGGACAATACACCTTTATTATCCATTTTAATACCGAGCTGGAATATTGTAGATATATCTTTAGATGTCTCTGAAGGGGATACTATTGCACCGCTCATAAGGTTAACAACGCTACGAGTCATTGAGTCACCAGCTAAAGCTCCACCATCATTTTTGGTCTCACCGGCTACCACGGAATTTCGTTTACCGAGAGCGTTGGATTTACTGACTAACTCATTATATCCAGAGATAAATCCTTTAACCATTTCCTTAATGCCATCTTTATCTGTCGTGACATCAATTTTATTGGACTTAGCTGCACCCAAGGTATCTTTATCTGAAACTCTTAATACAGTTAGCTTCAACCCCACAATCGTGCCATCAAACGTGTTGCTGTCACTTTGCAATGTACTACCATCTACAGATATCTCTGCACTACTTGCAGCTTGAGTTTTGGTTAATGATGATGAAAATGTCCCCAGCCCGGTGGTACTACCTGTTATTTCAAGATCTTTACCCGTACCACTAACCCCTGAGTCTATGACTAGCTTAGACTTACCATCTGAAGTATTTATAATATTGGCTGTTAACCCAAAATTATTACCATTATTATTAACACGTTTTCGGATATCTTGCAGCGAGTCTCCACTCTTAACATCAACATTAAATGTTTTATCACCAGCTTTAAATGTAAGAGTGCCATCTTCAGTGACAAGGGAATCTGTTGCGTTATTAAAAACACCTTCAAATTTACTTGTAGTTGCCAACTTATTTACAATAATGTTGTATTGTCCATTAGATGCACCTGTTTTACTTTCTACCTTGAGCACAGGGTTATCTTTATCTTGTGTTACGTTCACGGCCCTCTTGTTAAACGCATCGGTTTTTGCCATTTCTTTAAGACTCGTAACATAAGAGCTAATGGCTGATTTCAGTTGGCCAAGACCGGATAATGTAACCTGAGCATTAACTCTTTTCTTCACTATCGGCTGTTGGATCTGAGCCTTTCTTGCCTCCAGGCTGGCAGATATTACACTTTCCAGATCAATTTGTGACCCCGCTCCAGCTGAAGTAATCGCTGCCATAGCCCTCTCCTCATTTTCCTTACGGATTTTTTAAATTTCGCTATCCAGTAGTAACCCTAACTTTGACGATGCACCGACATCACCTTCACGAAGCGCTTGGATGCGCTTGTTTATCACCAGCAACTCCTCACTGGGTATCTGCCTTATCACCGACTTCGTATCAGAATCAACTACTTTGATAACTACTTTATTCAAGTCCTGTTCCATACTGAAACTAACTGTCCATCCCTGCGACTGACCGAAATCTTGCAAGTTTTGTACCTGAACTGATAGCTCATCATCACTAATCTTGCTAGTTCGAGTTGAAGCTCCAGCACTCTCTTTATCCTCTGGTTGCTCCGCCTGTGCTGGCTGTGTGTCGGCTTCTGCCAATCTGTCGGAAAGTGGCTGAGCGGCCAATGGGCCGCTCTTCTCCTTCAACAGTGCGGAAGAGCCGTTAACAGATGACAGGCTTCCAATTTCTAAAGTCATCATTTCTCTCCCATATGAACGTCAAAATTCTGACAGATTTAGCCCAGTAACGACAGCGCGGACTGTGGCCGTTGATTCGCTTGTGCCAGAATACTGGACGCCGCTTGCTGCAAAATATTCTGCTTGGTCAAGTTAGCTGTTTCTGTTGCAAAATCTGCATCACGTATACGTGAACGTGCAGCACTCAGATTCTCGGATACGTTGGCCTGGTTACGAATTGTTGAATCAAAACGGTTTTGAACCGCCCCCAACTCTGCACGTTTGCTATCGACCGACTGAATCATAAAATCCAAGTTTGCCATTGCTAACTGAGCACTAGATGCGGCTTTAATATCCTGAACTGACGCAACAGCAACCGCAGTGGTCAGTTTTGCTACTGCATAAGGTTCTGTAGTAGTGGTGCCAGCCGCAGATACAGTAGCACTACCTTGGGTGGCTCCCGCAATACCTGCCAAAGTGAACGCAGAGGTCATCTTAAATGAAATAGTCTGTGCAGCATCGGCACCAACCTGGAATGACCCCTTGTAAGTGCCATCCAGCAATTTCTGCCCACCGAATGTCGTGTCTGATGAGATACGGTCAATCTCTGTGGTCAATTGATCATACTCTTGCTGCAGCGCAACACGATCATCCGCATTGTTTGAGCCATTAGCTGATTGTTGGGCAAGTGTACGCATCCGTTGCAGCATGGAGGTAACTTCATCCATCGCACCTTCTGCCGTCTGTGCAACCGAAATACCATCGTTAGCATTACGGTTACCTTGGGTAAGACCATTGACCTGGGAGGTCAAACGGTTGGAGATCTGCAAACCCGCAGCATCGTCCTTGGCACTGTTGATACGTAAACCCGAAGCGAGTCGGGTATACGAGGTATCCAACGCTTTGTTGGTATTCATCAAGTTACGCTGGGCGTTCAATGATGAAATGTTGGTGTTAATGTACATGGCCATAAAATATTCTCCCGAAGAACATACGACTGCGGGTTGTGCTGACAAGACAGCAGCCCACCAGTTGAAGAGCCGGTTGAACAGACCTGGCTCTTCTGGCGGGTGGCTGTTTGAACGAACAGGTCACCCGCAGTAGTGCAAACGTTGGATTCCGAACACCCCTCGATTGCCTCACTCTATGTAGCGGCTGCTCTAGGGGAATGTTTAGGCAAAAAATTGCCAAGCACGGAAAAAAAATGCCGGTCACTTGTGCCCCCCAACAAAGATTCACAATTCCCCCCCCCAAACACCTAGTTCTTCGAACAAAATGGAAAGCCCCCGATGCAATGCACCGAGGGCTTTAACCAGACTAACTAAACTCAAGAGAACCTAGTCTTACATATTGCTGTATAAGTTTTACTGCCTGCCCATTATCTTGTTAGCCCAGCAGAGATAGCGCTGATTGCGGTCGTTGATTCGCTTGTGCCAGAATACTTGACGCGGCTTGCTGCAAGATATTCTGCTTGGTCAAGTTAGCTGTTTCTGTTGCAAAATCTGCATCACGAATGCGCGAACGTGCAGCACTCAGGTTCTCGGATACGTTAGCCTGGTTACGGATCGTTGAGTCGAAACGGTTCTGCACCGCCCCCAACTCGGCACGCTTACTGTCTACGGCCTGAATCATATAATCCAAGTTTGCCATTGCTAGCTGGGCAGATGAGGCATCCTTGATGCTCTGAACTGTAGTTACGGCTACAGCAGTACCCGCAACTTGTGTGACTGAATATGGCTCATTTGTCGTAGTCACTGTTACACTTGCGACGGTAGCACTGCCTTTAGTCGCACTGGCAATACCTGTTAATGTAAACGCAGACGTCATCTTGAACGAGATGGTCTGTGCAGCATCAGCACCAACCTGGAATGACCCCTTGTAAGTGCCATCTAGCAATTTCTGCCCACCGAATGTCGTGTCTGATGAGATACGGTTAATCTCTGTGGTCAATTGATCATACTCTTGCTGCAGTGCAACCCGGTCATCAGCATTGTTAGAGCCGTTAGACGATTGTTGAGCCAAGGTTCGCATCCGCTGCAGCATAGAGGTAACTTCATCCATCGCGCCTTCTGCTGTCTGTGCAACCGAGATACCATCGTTAGCATTTCGATTACCTTGCGTAAGACCATTGACCTGGGAGGTCAAACGGTTGGAGATCTGTAAACCCGCAGCATCGTCTTTGGCACTGTTGATACGCAGACCTGATGCCAACCTGGTATAGGATGTATCCAACGCTTTGTTGGTATTCATCAAGTTACGCTGAGCATTCAATGATGAAATGTTGGTGTTAATGTACATAGCCATAAAATATTCTCCCGAAGAACATGCGACTGCGGGTTGTGCTGACAAGACAGCAGCCCACCAGTTGAAGAGCTGGTTGAACAGACCTAACTCTTCTGGCGGGTGTCTGTTTGAACGAACAGGTCACCCGCAGTAGTGCAAACGTTGGATTCCGAACACCCCTCGATTGCTTCACCTTGTTTAACGGCCCGATAGAGACAAGCTTTAGGAAAATTGTTGCCTAACGCGGCAAGTCTCTTCCTCTAAGCGGCAATAGAATGATGGTGATATGGTCCAACCAAGTTGTACACATTGGATGTGTAGCCAATTTCACCGATGAGGAGGGGTTGGCATGGTTCATGCTTTTAACTGAGAGGGTGACGTCAATTTGGCGACACAATAAAAAGAGGCCGGTAAACCGGCCTAAAGATGAGCATATGCTCAGGAGAATATGACCAAGCGTGACAGAACTGAACATCTGAGCAACACTTGGCTTTACTAGTAGAGATTATATCTCTCCCGATAGAACAAGGTGCAAACCCGAACACCCCTTTGTTCCATCTCTTGACCAGGGCGGCCTGAACAACCGCCCTGTTTTCTTTTATTAACCTTGCAGCAGAGACAGAGCAGACTGCGGACGTTGGTTCGCCTGTGACAGAATGGTCGAAGCTGCTTGTTGCAGAATGTTCTGCTTGGTCAGGTTGGCAGTTTCAGTCGCAAAGTCAGCATCACGGATCCGTGAGCGGGCCGCACTAACGTTTTCAGATACGTTAGCCTGGTTGCGAATTGTTGAATCGAAGCGGTTTTGTACCGCACCGAGTTCAGCTCGCTTGCTGTCTACCGTTTGAATCATAAAATCCAAGTTAGCCATGGCCAACTGTGCAGAAGATGCATCAGTGATTGTTTGCACTGTGGATGCGGTAACCGCAGTGGTTAACTTGGCTACAGCGTAGGGTTCTGTTGTTGTAGTGCCTGCTGCAGAAACTGTTGCACTGCCTTGGGTGCCACTAGCAATCCCTGTCAAAGTAAACGCCAAGGTCATCTTGAAAGTAATAGTTTGAGCTGCATCAGCCCCAACTTGGAATGACCCAACATATCCCCCAGCCAACAATTTTTGTCCACCAAAGGTTGTATCATTGGATACCCGATCAATTTCAGTCATTAACTGACTATATTCTTGCTGCAAAGCCACCCGGTCATCCGCGCTATTAGAACCATTAGAAGACTGCTGAGCGAGCGTACGCATTCGCTGCAACATAGCGGTAATTTCATCCATCGCCCCTTCCGCTGTTTGCGCTACCGAAATACCATCGTTGGCGTTACGATTACCTTGATTTAACCCATTGATCTGAGAGGTCAAACGATTGGAAATTTGCAGACCCGCGGCATCATCTTTGGCACTGTTGATACGCAAGCCAGATGCCAGTCGAGTGTAGGAAGTATCCAGTGATTTGGTCGTATTCATCAGGTTACGCTGCGCGTTGAGTGATGAAACGTTAGTGTTGATATAAAGGCCCATGACTATTCTCCTAAGCTATTAAATTTACTCTTCTATTTGCTCTGGCTTTATTATTTTCTGTGCCCGATGCGTCTTATTTAACGGCTCGTTTTTGGATGTCTTTAGCATTTTTTTCAACGCTTCATCGCATTAACGCCGCTTACCTTATATATCGGCGGGTCAGGGGGATACTTAAGGAAAAAATCGGGCCAAAACCAGTGACAGACTCAACCTTCTGAAGCTAGCCAACGGCAGGGGGCAAACGAGACACTACCGTTCGTGCTGCGAGAAAAAATCCGTCCCGACTCTCAATTTTGTCGAGCACTGTTGGCGATTGGGCTCACCAGCCCCTAAAATCGCGGCCCCATCAACAATTTGGCGTGAGTTGTTCTCCATGCAGACACTGGTTGAGCAGATTGTTTACATCAGCGACATGTTTGGTACTGCGGTATTCGCGTTTTCAGGGGTATTGGTGGCTGGCCGACTCAGAATGGACGGGTTTGGCGTCATGGTTTTGGCGGCGGTCACTGCCATCGGCGGCGGCACCATCCGTGACATGATCCTGGGAGCCACCCCCGTATTCTGGGTGCGCGATCCCCTCTATATCTGGGTCGTCATTGCCACGGCGCTGATCGGTATGTGGATGGTCAAGCTGCCCCGCAGAATGCCCTGGTATGTGCTGCCGGTGGCGGATGCCTTCGGGCTAGCTCTCTTTACCGTTATAGGTGCCCAGAAGGCCCTCAACTTCGGCACCCCGGGGCTGATTGCCGTGATCATGGGCACCATGACCGGGGTAGCCGGTGGCATGATCCGCGATGTACTGGCGCGGGAGGTGCCCATGGTGCTGCAAAAAGAGATCTATGCCACCGCCTGTATCCTTGGCGGCATTCTCTATACCCTGGCGCTGGAGGCAAACATGGACAGGGTAACGGCCATGCTCATCTGCATGACGGCCGTGTTTGGCCTGCGGGTAGCTGCTATCTACTGGCATCTGTCGCTGCCCACCTTCTCGCTGCAACGCAATTGAGAGCAGGCCCACAGCGTCATCATGTCGCTGTGGGCCGCGCGTTGAACCAAATAGGCTTTTCTGTTGTCATAGAAGCAGTCGTTGTTAGCCGGAACTTCTCATGCGCAAAATCGGTATGCTTACCACCCTTCTCCTGGCGAACGTGACAGCAGCCCACGCCGAAGCACAAGTGGTATTTGGACGACTGGCCTCGGCGCCGGTGCAGCAGTTCAACCAGCAGATACGCCAGGCAAGCCATCAACAGCAAAACTGGGTTAATGACTACCGTGAGGTCGCTCTGCGATTCGTCGGTCATGGTGACACACCCAGCCGCATCCATGCCCAGCAGCTGGACAATGATCTGGTGCTCTCGGTCGCCCTCGACGGTAGCAAGAGCGACATGATCTACATTCTGACCCTATATCGCAGCAACAACCTGTGGCAGATGCGGGAGGCGGAAATGGGCTGGCGTTGTCAGGGGCAAGACTCCTTCACTCCGGTTCCCTGTCCCTGATAGTCATTGCTCACTCTGTGAAATAAAAAAATCCGGCACATTAGGCCGGATTTTTTTATTGAAGGTAAAAAACACGCTTACGGGCGGTACACCTTGACGTTGTCAAAGCCCTTCTCTTTCAGATAGAGCGCCTGCAACTTGCTCATCACGCCGCGATCGCAGTAGAGCAGATAGGTCTTCTCCTTGGGCAGATCGCCAAAGGCGGTGGCCAGCTTGAAGAAGGGGATATGCAGCACTTCACGACCTTCCACCACCAGCGGCTTCTCATCGTGTTCATCGGCAGAGCGGATATCCAGGATCACCTCGTCAGCGCCCAGCACCTGGGTCGTTTCCACCTCTTGCACTTCAGCGGCAGTCTCTTCGCCGATACGGCGGATATCGAGGTAACGGGCCTCGGAGACCACCTTATCCAGAATGGAGAAGTCAAAATTGGCCTCTTCCTCTTCAATGCGGGAGAGCTCGGCCTTCACGGTCGGCTTTTTGGAGATGACGCCACAGTACTCCGGCATGGTCTCGGCAAACTCCAGAGTGCCGATGCGGCGGGCTTCACTGATGATGTCCGGCTTGTCCCAGGTGATAAGCGGGCGCAGGATCACCTTGTCGGTGACCCGGTCAATCACGTTCAGGTTGGTGAGGGTCTGGCTGGATACCTGACCCACACACTCGCCGGTCACCAGCGCCGGGATCTGGAACTCGTCAGCCACTTTGGCAGCCGCACGCATCATCATCCGCTTGAGCACCACGCCCATCTGACCGTTGTCGATCTTCTCGAGGATCTCGGCAACCACCGGCTCGAAGTCCACAGCGGTGAAACGTACCCGGTGGGAGGAGCCGAAACGGTTCCACAGGTGGTAGGCCACCTGCTTGACGCCGATTTCGTGGGCAGCACCGCCCAGATTGAAGAAGCAGTAGTGCACCCGGCAGCCGCGCTTGATGAACTGGAACGACGCCACGCCGGAGTCAAAACCGCCGGAGATGAGACTCAGCACATCTTCCTGAGTCGCGATGGGCATGCCGCTCAGGCCCTGATGGATGGCGCTGACGATGAAGAGCTCTTCGCCGTCAATCTCGAGGTTGATCTTCACATCCGGGTTCTTAAGGCGCACACCATTGCTTTCGCAGTGCTGGTTCAGACCGCCCCCCACATAGCGCTCAACCTCGAGGGAGGAGAACTCATGCTTGCCGTGGCGCTTGGCGCGCACGCAGAAGGTTTTGCCCTTGAGCTGTTCGCCCCATACGGCTTTCACCTGCTCGAAGATGTCGTGCAGATCGGTAAACTTGCTGGCTTGTACCTCGAGGAAGGCCTGAATGCCCGGAATACAGGCCAGGGCTTCAATAGCCTGTTCGCGGAACTGGTCATTACGGGAGCTCACAATCAGCTTGTCCCAATCCATCCGTACGCGGGCATCGTCGTCGAAGCGGCGCAGGACATTGCGGATATTGCCCTGCAGGATCTTGATAAAGCGCTGGCGAACCGACTTGCTCTTGATGGTGATTTCCGGGAACAGCTTGATAATGAACTTCATGGTAATGACTCGGGTGACCTTGATTTAAGGGCGCGAATTATATCAGAACTTTGTGGCCAGCGCCTACTGGATGAGCGTTTGCTCACATTACCCCACGCAGTGTTTGCCGTGCAGCGCCAATCTTGCGTATATTCCCGACCCTGCGCCTCGCCAGATTTTTGACAACAGACTGATCCGATGAAGACCTATATCTACTACCCCGGCATGGAGGTACGCGACGAGCTCTGGCTCAAATTTGCCTTGCTCTATCTGGAGCGGCTCGCCTTCGTCTTCACCGTCAGCGAAAAGAGCGGTCTCACCGCCCTGCTCGATACCCTTCAACAGCAGACCGATCTGCTGGCCGAGCGGCCCGGTGCCGCCTTCTTTGCCGCCATTACCCCGCAACTGGAGAACCAGATAAGCGGCCTGGTGGCCCCCGATTTCGTCCGCCACAAGGTGTTTGGCAACAAGGAGCTGATTGGTCGCTGGCGTCAGGAGGTCAACCACGACTGCTTCTGCCCGGAACAGGCGGGGCTGGAGCGACTGCACGGCTTTTGCCTGACTCACGGCTTTGCGACCCGGGATGAGGGTGGGATCAGAATGGCACGACGCTTTGCCAATCTGCTCTCCATGCGTCTTGCCCGTGAGTGGGCACTCGCCAATGACGGGGCGCTTATTACCGATCACGACTATCTCGACCGCCTGCTCCATCTGCTCGAATCCCGCTACCACAATCGCGGCGGTCAGGATTGCTTCCTCCTCGAGATCCCGTTGCAAGTGCCCACTCACCTGGCCGACATTCCGTTTGCAGAGCTGATTGCCCTGCGCGGGCGCAGCGGCTTTCGCCAACAGCTGGCCGAATTTCATCTGGCCCTCGACAACCTGCTCACCATGCTGGGTAGCGGCTATGCCGACCCGGCGGCCCTGACCCGCTTTGAGCAGGCTCAGCAAGGGCTCAATCAACTGCTCGGGCCCGAGACCCTCAGCATGCCACTCACCACCCTGGTCAGCACCAGCCTGCCCGCCGTAGCCATGCTCCACCAGTTAAAAGCAAGCCATCCCGAAAGCAACCTCATCTTCCATCCCATCAAGAAGAGCCACTTTCACCAGCGCAAGAGCCAGCACTTCTTCACCCGGCTCGGCCATCTGCGCCAACCGGGCTGAATTGGCGGAATGAAAAAGGGGTTGGCATCTGCCAACCCCTCTCGTTTTCTGCGGCCTACCAATCATCACCCCGGTGATTGGCCCGCTCTTGCGCCTGCCTGCGCGCCTCCATCGCCCTGTCACGGCGGATATTGGCAGGGGTACAGGCAAACTGTTTCTGATTGCAACGCGCAAAACTCTCGGAAGCAGGTTCGAAAGGTGAATAGAACCCGGTACGTTCAGGAGAAACATGGTGATCACCATGATTGGTTGTGGCACAACCCGAACTCATCAGCACCAGCAAGGGACACAGAACACGCAGCAAAAGAGAACTCCCGATTGGATTTGAATGAATTCGTAATTATTCACAAATTAATTCATCCAATCAAATATTGATGCATTTCAAATAGTTAATTACATTCACCTCAATGGTTGTCGGCAAAACGCTCAACGGGTGATGGTGCTGGCATCACCGTCAGGATGCACCACGCGAAACTCGATATGATCGCTGTTGCCCGCTTCATCCACCACCACCAGCTGATAACGACCCGCCACACTCAGCACCTGATCCCCGTCCCAGCGCAGCCGCTGGCCGTTGAGAAACCAGGCCGGCTTGCCGACACCGCCGAGCACCTTGGGCTGCAACCGATAGCGCTGGCTGCGGATAAGGTTGCCCTCCCCCAGCGCCACGATGCGAATGGGGGCCTGCAGCTCGGCGCTCTGCCCTTCCCCCGCGCAGCCGCTGGCGAGCAGCGCCTGCCGTCGCTCACCAGGTGACCGCCAAGGCTCCAACGACAACGGCCAGAGTGCCCGAAAACCGGATTGTGCCGCATCGGGGCAACGGGTCAGCGTCGGCTTGCCTTCAGCAGTGAGTGCAACTTGCCGCAGCGGCGAGGGCCAGTCCATGGGATCCGGCAAGGTGGGAGGATCGCGCCCTTCCAGCAACCAGGCGCTCTGGCGCTGCAAACAGGCTTCAGGCAGGGTCGCGCTCATTTTGCGCCCCAGCGGCCAGCAGATCTCGGCCTCACTCACCGTGTTGGGTTGTGCCGGCAAGGGGCTGTTGTCAGCCAGCCGCGAGTAGACCGAGAGCAGCAGCGGCACCGCCGCGCTCTGGCCATAAAAACCGGGCATGGGGGTGCCGTCGGGGCGCCCAAGCCAGACGCCGATGGTCCAGCGACCGGAGACTCCCATCGCCCAGCTGTCGCGATAGCCGTAGCTGGTGCCGGTCTTCCAGGCCAGCCTGTTGACCCGGCCAGTCGCCTCGCTGGCAAAGGGCTGATCAGCCCGTCCCTGCGCGCTCAATATTTGCCAGATGATCCAGGCCGCGCCCGGACTCAGCAAGGGGCGCGACACCGCCTGCTGCCCCGCCAGCCAGACCGGCATTGCCACCTGCCCCTGTCGAGTGAGCGAGCTGTAGAGCGCGACAAGCTGCTCGAGCCGAATACCCGCCGCCCCCAGCGCGATGGCCGGGTTGGGCTTATCGGAGAGCGCCAGTCTCACCCCGGCGTTGTCGAGGCGACTGACCAGTTTATCCGGCCCAAGCGCCTCCAGCACCTGCACCGCCGGTACGTTGAGGGATTGCTGCAGCGCTTGGGCCAGCGTCACCGGCCCCTGAAAGGCACCGGAGAAGTTGGCGGGGCGATAGTCAGATCCCAGCCTCGGCGCATCGGAGAGCAGAGAAGCCGAGTGCACCAGCCCCTCGTCCATGGCCAGCCCGTAGATAAAGGGCTTGAGGGTGGAGCCGGGGGAGCGGATCGCCTGCACCATATCGAGGTAACCGTGGCGGCGCAGGTTGCCATACTCGGCGCTGCCCACATAGGCACGCACCGCCATGGTTCTGTTATCGACCAGCAGCAGGGCGGCGGAGGTCTGCTCGGGGAAGCGGCGAATGTAGCTGGCTACCCGCCCCTCCAGCCAGTGCTGCAGATCGCCGTCGATGGTGGTGTGGACCAGCGCCCCGGCCTGTTGGTTGGCAGCGAGACGGGCAAACAGCGGCGCCTCCATCGGCGTAAAGTGTCCCCGGGCCAGCACCGGCTCGATACGCCCCTCCAGCCACGCCTGTTCGGGCCAGACACCCTGCGCTACCAGTCGCTGCATCACCTTGTCACGGGCGGTGCGGGCCCGCTCGGGATGCCGGTCCGGCCGGTTGCGGCTGGGAGCCTGCGGCAGCACCGCCAACAGCGCCGCCTCGGCATAGGTCAGCTTGGCCGCACTCTTGCCGAGATAGGCAAAACTTGCCGCCTGCACCCCCTCCAGGTTGCCGCCAAACGGCGCCCGGTTGAGGTAGACGGTGAGCAGGGTGCGCTTGTCGTAGTGCCACTCCAGCTGCAGCGCGCGGGCCATCTGACGCAACTTGCCGGGCACGCTCCGGTGGTAGGGCTCGATAAGACGCGCCACCTGCATGGTGAGGGTCGAGCCGCCCGACACGGCGCGCCCGTAGCGCAACCACTGCCAGACCCCGCGCACCATGGCCACCGGATTGACCCCGGGATGACGCCAGAAGTAGCGATCCTCGTAGCCGAGCAGCGCCTCGATATAGCGGGGGGAGATCTGCTCCAGGGTCACGGGGTAACGCCACACGCCGCTGGTATCGGCAAAGGCACGGAGCGGTCGCCCCTTCATGTCGAGCACCACCCGTGCGTAGGCAGGGTCGAGCGGTGGCGGCGGGAAGAGTCTATCCAGCGCCAGCAATGACAGGAGTAGTGCTACAACTCCCAGCACCGAGAAACGCAGCCAGCGCGGCAGGCGACCAAGCCAGCGCCAGCCTGCGCGGCCACTGCGACCCAGGCTCAGCCAACCACGCTGCCAAAAAGTGAGCGGGCGAACCCGCTCAAGGGAGGGTTTGTTACTCAGAGATACGCACCTCGTGGATATCCTCACCCACAGCCCGCAGTTCAGGCCGGTACATATCCTCCACCTGGGTCGGTGGCACCTGATAGCGACCCGGCGTCACCGCCCGCATCAGGTAGACCAGCTGCTGGTTGCTCCCCTCACTCAGATCCAGCGCCGCCGTATAGCGGTCATCGCGAAACTCCTGATGCTTGAGATAGTCGTTCCATTCGCTCTGCCACGCTGGTTTCCCCTCGATGGAGAGCTCTTCGAGCTTGATGCTGTTGCCAAGGGCGGGGTTCTCCAGCTCGAAGCCGGCGGGCACCATCTCTACCAGCAGAGCATCGGGCACCGCCGACTCACTGCTGACGTTGAGCCGCACCACCACCAGATCCCCCACCTTCACCTTGGCGGGGTCAAAACGCTGACCATCGCTGTTGAACCAGCTGCGGGTCACACTCATCCCTTTGCTAATCCGTGCTGGCGCCTGTTCGGGGTAGCCGACCAGAGTGCGCTGCACATAAAGCGAGCCCTTGCCCTCGTTGGTGACGGCGCTGGCGGCCAGTGCCTCGGGGGCACCCTGCTGCAACGGAGCCGAACCGCTCAGGGATCCACTGCCAAGAGAGGAAGTTACCTTGGCCTGCCAGTCGGCGGCCGGATCGAAGCGGGCGAGTCGCAACAGGGCGAGCCGCTCCTGAGTGCTGAGCCACTGACGATGGGCCAGGGTATCTGCCACCTTGGCACTGAGGGCTGGCCAGCGCTCCGCAGCCAGCTTGTGCTGGCGCAGCAAGGAGAGCTCGAGGGCTCCATCGCGTAACTGCGAACCGTAATCTCCGAGATAGTCATCCCCGCGCTCGGTCGCCAATGCCCGGCTGAGGGCCTTGGCGGCGTTCTGCTCATCCCCCATGGCCGAGAGCGCCAGCGAGAGGTGCAAAAGCGGCAAACCGGAGCGGGCGTGATCAGCCTGCTGCTCCCAGATAAGTCGCAGGGTAGCGAGCGGTGCCTTGCCCACCCGGGCCAGCACATAGGCGCTGTAGGCCTGATAGGCCAACCGGCTGTGCTCGGGGGCACTGCTCCTGCGCTCACCATACTGACTGTCGGTGAGATAGCTTTGCAGCCGGTTCAGCGCCTGATTGAGCATTGCCTCCGGCACTGCGTCGCCTGCCTCCTTGCGCGCCAGCAGGTAGTCGGCGGCATAGGCGGTGAGCCACAGCTCCTCGTCGGAGCGGCCATCCCAGAGGCCAAAACCGCCGCTTGGCAGTTGCAACCGCTGCAGTCGTTGCAGCAGGGCACGCTGCACGTCCGCCTCGCTCGCCGCTTTCTTGCCCTCTGCGGGTTTGCTCCAGGCGGCCCGCTCATCGGACGTAGTCAGCAAGTAAGGCCAGGCGCGGGAGAGGGTCTGCTCCAGACAGGCGTAGGGGTAGTCGGCCAGCGCCTGCCACTGGGCTCCCGGGTCCCAGGGCGGAGTGCCGGAGAGGCTGAGCAGCCCCTGGAGGTTGGCGCGATCCAGCCCGACCAGCTCAGCTGGCGAAAAGCTCATCTGCTGACCGGGGGCCAGCATCTGGTAGCGCTGGCGAGTCTCGGCAGGCCAGGGGGAGCGCAGCGGCAAAAACCAGTCGCGGCTGATGGCAAAATCCTTGCCGCTGGCCGCCAACTGCAGGCTTGCCACACCGCTCGCCCCGGTCACGGTGAGCGGCAGGGTCAGCCACTGCTCCTCGCCATTTTTAAGGGAAAGGGTGCTGGGCAACTCGCCGTTTGCTTTCAGTCCACCATTAAGGGTCCAGACAAGGGAGAGGGCCTGATCCTCGCCACTCATGTTGCGCAGCTGCACCAACGCCCGGGTCTCATCCCCTCTGGCGCCAAAGCGTGGCCAGCCAATTTCGGCCACCAAGGGCGCCACTACCTTGACGGCGCGCTCGGCCTCCCCGACCTGCTGTTCGTTCCAGGCCAGCGCCATCAGCGCCAACTCGCCGTTGAAGTTGGGCAGATCGAGCGGGATCACCGCCTTGCCCTGCTCATCAAAACTCACCTCGCCGCTCCAGAGCGCGGCTACTTCGACCCTGCTCTCCAGCGCACCGCCCTTTTTCAGTGGCGCCCGATCGCCCCCATAGTTGAGGCGGGCCAGCTTGCCATCTTGCGGCGGGATCACCTGACCGTAGTTGTCGAACAAATCTTGTGCGAAGCGCTTGCGACCAAAGAAGATCTCGAACGGGTCGAGCGGCTGGTAGTCGCTGATATTGAGCACGCCCCGATCCACCGCGGCCAATACCACGCGCCCCTGACTGTTGGGGGTGGAGGTAGCGGTCACCTCCAGCCGGGTGAGCGGCACCGCTTTATCAGGCGCGCTCAGGGTGAGCGGCAGACGGCGCGCTTCCCGATCCAGCGTGAGCGGCACCAGCCCGACCGAGCGCAGGCTCTGCCCCTGCTGGCTGCTGACCGGTTTGGAGGCGCTGTCTGGTGCGGCGATCTGGGCCGAAATGTGCAAGTCATGGCGCTGCCACTCGGGGCTGACCGGGATCTCGAACTCGCCGCGGGCATCCTTGGCATCGCCACCGGCCCCCTTGAGCTCGATACGCTGCCACCAGCGCAGGCCGTCGCCATCTTCCACCAGCAGCAACCCCTTGCCGGGGCGCGGGGCCACCAGCGTCACTTTGGCCTTGTCGCCCGCCTGATAGGCGCGCTTGTCGAGGGTGATGGCAATCTTGTCGGGCCGCGCCTGCTCGCCACCACCGCCCCAGGCGTAACTGCCGATCTCCACCCGCAGGCTCGATTGATGGCCTTGACTGTTCTCCACCTCGAGGCGATACCAGCCCGCCGCCAGTTGCAGCGTGAGCGGGGTCGGCCCCTTGCCATCCAGCTGCAGGGTCTGCTCCTGCTCCAGATAGGGCTGGCTGTTGAACTCGTACTTCCACCCCTCGCCATCGGCGTAGTGCCAGTAGTAGTCGCGGTACTCGTTGATAAGGCGCACCTTCACCGCCCCCACCACCGGTTGACCTTGCTCATCGAGGTTGAGGATCTGGAAGGGGAGCGGCTTGCCCCCTTCCACCCGATCGGCCACGAAATCGGCCTTGAGTGCCGGCCACTGGCTGCCCGCGGGCCAGCCATACTGGGTGCGGCTGCGATTGACGGCGCGACCACCGGGCTCAGCGAGCGACACCCGATAGGCCACCTCCAGCGGCCCGAGGGCGCGCACCCCATCGAGCTCATCAGCTAACGAAAAAGTCCCCTGCCCCTGCGCATCGAGGGTGAGATTGAGGGGCTCGAGATCTTTGGCCTGCTCGGCCAGCAGCACGTCACCCAGAGTGAACTCCTGCCACTGGGTAAAGGGCATGGTGGCGCGGCTGATCTTAACCTCCGCCTTCGCCTTGGTGGCGCTCGCCGGCGCGCCGTAGAGATAGTCCCCCTGCAGTGGCAGCGTCAGGGCAGCGTCCAGACTCGTGACTTCCCCATCCGGCCCCTTGCCAAGCTGCAGTTTCAGCCGTTCCGGCAGAAACTCCTCCACCAGGAAAGGCCACTCGAAGCGGCTGCCGGCGGCGGTCTTGAGGTTGATGGTCCAGCGCCCGAGCGGCGCATCGTCCGGCAGACGCAGGCCGTAGTGGGCGGCGCCAAGGCTATCGGGTAGCAGCCGTTTCTGTTCGAGCAATTGACCGTCCGGCTGCTTCACCTCCAGCTCCACCGCCATGCCGGGCAACAGCTGGCCATCCTGCCCCTTGAGCAGGATCTCGCTGTCGAGCCGCTCGCCGGGGCGATAGAGGTCGCGCCCGCTAAAGAGATACAACTGCTGGGCCTGCCAGGGCTGGGTGCCGAGATCGAAGGTGGAGAGATCGAGCGCAGCCCCATCGAGGCGCAGCACCGCCAGATGGTTGCCCTGTTCGGCCAGCAGCAAGCGAGCCCCCTGCACCTGATCAAAGCGGCGATGGCCCTGCGGATCAGTGGTTTGCACCTGCAACCGGTTGCCCTTCTCATCGAGCAGGGAGAGCTGCACATCCTTGAGCGGGTCGGCGCTGGCCAGGGAGCTCACGAACACCTCCAGCTGATCGCGGTAACGACGGGCACTGAGCCCCATGTCGCTCACCGCGAAATAGGTGGTCTCCTTGCGCCAGTAATAGTTGCCAAGGGGCGACATCACAGCAAAGTAGACGCCAGCCTCGGCCAACTGCGGCTCTTTCACATTGATGAGACGGGTCTCGCGCCGGTTGGCATCGAGCTCCAGCGCATAGCGGCCACTGAACACCCGCTTGGCCCGCTGGGTGATCTGCTCAAGCTCCCAGTTACCCATGCCGGCACCGGGGCGATACTCGGCCAGAAAACGGGGTAGATATTCCGCATCGACCCGAAAGAAGTCGATATTGACCTCATCGACGTTGACCGCGCTGATAGGCAGGCGCAGCTCATCGCGCAGCGGCAATACCATGCCGCTGGCGGTAAACGAAGCCCCCGCCTCCAGCGGCCGGGTCTTGAGGGTCCAGCTCTGGGGGGATGGGCCCAGCCCTGCCTTGAGGCTCACTTCATAGCTCTTGTCGGGCTGAACGTTCGGGAAATAGAGGGTGCGACCATCGTCGGCGAGGATCCACTCCCCCTGCACCTGCTTGCCCCCTTCATTGACCGAGAGCCAGCTCTGCCAATTGGCCTTGGGCGCCAATTGGCCGGAGAAGACCAGCGCCAGCGCCGGCGCATCCCGGTATTGACGGGCATTGGCCTGCACCACGGCGCTTGGGGCACCCGTTTCCTGCTGCGCGGCAGGCTTTATAGTCGGCCCATTGGCAACAGGCTTGTCGGGGCCGCAACCGGCCAGCAGCAAACCGGCCAACCCGGATAGCAGCAGGGCCGACCAGCGGCGACGATTCAGAGGGTGTGCTCCTTGGACAGAGCGACGGGAAACCGGGCGAGCGTGAAAGAGGCGCATAGATTCCATCCTGGCTGGGATCCGCTGCAACAGCAGCGAGGCAGCAAACAGGATAAAGCATCGAGCGCCCCTGACACAAAGAGGATTCTCGCGGCAACAGGCAGAAGCCACCGTGCTGCGACAACGGCCGCCCTTTCAGAGCGGCCAAACACTCAGCAGACCGAAATCAACGGAGGGGGGATTGCTCTCTTTTGGCACCGCCCTTGAACCAGCGAAAGAGGATGGCCGAGACGGCGATAAGGAAGAGCACCAGAGAGGTGATGAGCAGCATGCGGGTCAGCAGCTCGCTGTGTGCCACAAAGAAAGGCACCGTCATCGCCAGCTTGCCCACCAGACTCAGACAAAGTGACCAGAGCACGGCGCTGGCGAAACTCGCCACGCACATGCGCAGCACGCTCAGACGACCTATCCCCATCAGCATGGGGGTCAGCACCCGGACGAACGGAATAAAGCGGGAGGCAAACATGGCCAGAAAACCGTACTTTTTCAGCAGCCGGGTCGCCTTGGGCAGGCTGTCGGGAGGCAACATCCGTTCGATATGATCCATAAAGCGGGTGCGCTGCAGTGCCCGTCCCTGCCAGTAGGCGAGCACAGAACCTATGCCAGCAGCCAACGGCAGATAGACAAGAGTCACTTCAGGGCCAAACACCCCCATGCCAACCAACCCACCGGCCAGCAGTACCAGGCTGTCCCCCGGCAGGGGCAGGAAGACGAATGCGGACTCCAGCAGCAGTACCAGCATCAGGCAACTGATCAGCAGGGGTACCGCCTGCATCTGAACCAGGGCGTCAAAATCCTGATGCCAAATGGCCATCAGCATATCCAGCATGTCACTCTCCCTACTACACGGTTCATCATGAACGAGGCAGGGGTTATAGCACCCATCCCCTGAACAAAACGTTAATTTTGTCCGGCACAGGAAATAAAGTGTGTCGAAATATTGCTGCAATTAGGGAATGCAAGGAGGGCGAAAAGCAGAAACAAAAAGCCCCTCATCTTGCACGCACAAGGGAGAGGGGCAAACAGGCACAGAAATAAAACGGTTACTCGGCGGTGGCCATCTGCCAGGTTTTGAAGCCGCCGGAGAGATTCTTCACTTTAAAGCCGTGCTGGCTCAGCAAGCGGCAGGCGACATGGCCGCGCAGCCCAACCTGACAGCTGATCAGCAGCTCTTTCTCTTTGGGCAACTCATGGAGGCGACCACGCAACTCGTCGAGGGGGATATGCAGCGCCCCCGGAATGCGACCCAGCTTGTCAAGCTCGGGGCCATTGCGCACATCCACCACCAGCTGATGGGGGTTACGAGCCTGCACCTCGGCCACGTGGCAGAGCAGGGAGTCCCCCTTCAGGTGGTTGCTTGCCACAAAGCCCGCCATGTTGATCACATCCTTGGCCGACCCAAACGGCGGCGCATAGGTGAGCTCCAGATCCTGCAGGTCAAACACGGTGAGACCGGCGCGCTGGGCCACTGCCAGCACATCGATGCGCTTGTCGATGCCATCCTTGCCGATGGCCTGGGCGCCATAAATCTTGCCATCCGGGGCAAACAGCAGCTTGAGGCTGACCGGATGGGCGCCCGGGTAGTAACCGGCGTGGCTGCCCGGATGGACATAAACCTTCTCGAACGGCAATCCCAGTTGCACCAGTCGCTTCTCGTTGAGGCCGGTGCTGGCCACCGCCAGATCGAACAGCTTGCAGATGGCGGTCCCTTGCGTCTTCTTGTAGGTTTCGCTTCGGCCCAGCATATTGTCGGCGGCGATGCGCCCCTGCCGGTTGGCCGGGCCCGCCAACGGGATCAGCACAGATTCGCCGGTGACGAAGTCTATCTCTTCCACCGCATCCCCCACCGCGTAGATAAAGGGATCCGAGGTACGCATCCCGGCATCAACCTTGATGCCGCCCCGTGGGCCCAGCTCCAGCCCCGCCTTGGCAGCGAGCAGGGTTTCCGGCTTGACGCCGATGGCGAGGATCAAGAGACCGGTATCAAGATGGGAACCGTCATTGAGGGTCAGGCGCAGGCCACCGCTTTTGGCGGTCGGCACAGCGGAGGTCTTCTCGGCAGGCAGATCCAGACTCTCGATGGCAGTGAGGCCGGTGCGCAGGCGAAGGTCGATCCCCTCTTCCCGGATACGGGCATGGAGCATGTTGGCCATCTCCTTGTCCACCGGCGCCATCACCTGATCGGCCAGCTCCAGCAGGGTGACATCCAGCTTGCGCTGATGCAGCGCCTCCATCATCTCCAGCCCGATAAAACCGCCACCCACCACGGTAACGTGGCGCGGCTGATCGTGGTGCAGGGCCGCCAGAATGCGATCCATGTCCGGGATGTTGCGCAGGGTATAGACATGGGGGCTGTCGATACCGGGGAAGGGAGGACGGATCGGCGCCGCCCCGGGGCTCAGCAGCAGCACATCGTAATGCTCGCGCTGCTCTTCACTGGTTTGCAGGTTGCGCACCAGCAAGGTCTTGCCCGCCTTGTCGATCTCAATCACATCGTGGAAGACCCGCACATCGACGTTGAAACGGCGCTTGAAACTCTGGGGAGTCTGCAGCAGCAAGGCATCCCGGTCGGGGATATCGCCCCCGATGTGATAGGGCAGACCGCAGTTGGCGAAGCTGACAAACTCGCCCCGCTCGAACATCACGATCTCTGCCTCTTCACTCAAACGACGAGCACGAGCCGCCGCCGATGCGCCCCCCGCGACACCACCGATAATCAGGATCCGTTTCATCTGCAAGACTCCTCATACATGATAATGGGCAATAAATTAGACTTTTCTAATTTAGAATTCAATGAAATTTTGTTTCACACCATTTTGCAGTATTCTTGCAACCCCGACGGTTGCTTAACAGGATGTTGTTTGTTCATGTCGTCTACCGCACTCAGTCATCTTCCTCCTGCCCTCCAGACGCCGCTCTTTTTCCGTCTGGATCTGCGCAGTCAACGGCTGGTCGCCCTGACCGACGTGATGCAAACCCCGCTCTACTGGCTCGACGAACCGCGCGCCCCCTGGCCTGCCCAGCTGCCCGATGCCCTGCGCCTGCCCATCGAACAACTGCTGACCAACGGCCATGGCGGCAAGATCACCGTGCGCTTTGCCAGCCAACTCTGGCACATCGCCCTCGCTCACGAGCAGGATGGCTTCTGGCTCATCTGTCTGCAGAACCTTCGTCAGGAGCCCATCGCCGATCTGGCATTGCAACTGCCGCGCCTCAGCCAGATGGCGAGCCAGCAACAGTATGCGCCCCTGCTCGAGGCCCTTAAAGAGAGTTTGGGGGCCGATCGGCTCATCCTCTGGCACTATCAGGCCAACGGCGATCTCGGCAGCGAGCAACTCACCCCTGTGTTCACCCTGGGGGTCGAGGCGCTCTACCCCATTCGTGGTGACAGCCGCTATATCCGCGCCCTGCGTACCCGCAAAGCGTTGAGCTTCTCGGAGGCCGCCCACCAGCCGATGCTGAGCAATCACCTCTATCTGACCAGTGCCGGTGTGCGCTCACGCCTCGATGGTGCCCTGCTGGAGCAGGACAAGCTGTTCGGGGTGCTGAGTCTGGAGTATCTCGATCCCACCCCGCTTAGCGAGGAGATGTTGCAACTGGTGCGCAGCAGTGCCCAGCTGCTCGGCCACTGGCAGCCGCAACCGGAAGAGCACCGCGCCGAGCTGGCCCTCCCGCCCGAGCTGCACCAGCAGACCGGCATCGACTACTGCAAGACGCTGGTAAGCTGGGCCATGAGCGCCAGCGGTGCCCGGGTGGGCTGGATCGGCGAGTTTCAGCCCCGCGGTCAGGATCTCTGGATCATCCCCCGCTGCGTCATCAACGAGGAGATCTGCTCCACCCTCAAGCCCATCCAGCTCGACCCCGGCCCCGCTCAGGAGCTGTTCCAGCATGGTCAGGCCATCTATGTGGAAGATCTGCCAGTGCGCTATCCCAAGGCGACCCGGCTGCTGGCCCTCAATGCCAGCGCCTACATCGGCATTCCGCTCCATGGCCAGAGCGGCGCCCCCATTGGCCAGATCACCCTGCTGCTCGATACCCCCCTTGAGGAGCCCGAACAGCTGCTGGATCTATTGAGCAGCCAGCACGAGCGGGCCGCCATCGAACTCAAGCGCCTCGCCACCGACGATGCCCTGCGGCTGGCCGAGGTAGCCTTTAATACCCACGATGGGCTGATTGTGATGGATCACAACGGCATCATCCTCAAGGTCAACCACTCCTTCAGCCGGATCACCGGATTTGGCGAGGTAGAGGTGATCGGTCACTCCATTCGCAAGCTGCGCCCCACCTACTACGGGGATCATCTCAAGGAAGATGTCAGCCGCACCGTCAACGAGCAGGAGTGCTGGCTCGGGGAAGAGCGCTGCCTGCACAAGGATGGTCACCTCTTTCCGGTGCGCTTGATGGTGAACGGCGTCAAGGATGAGCAGGGAGAACTGAGCCACTTCATCTGCAGCTTCTACGACATCACCCAGGAAAAAGAGGCGGCCAGACATATCGAACAGCTCGCCTACTACGACGATCTCTGCGGTCTGCACAACCGGCGCAGCCTCAACCATATTTTGCAGCAGACCCTGAGCGCCTCCAACGGCCAGTGGGGCGCCCTGCTGCTGGTCGATCTCGACAACTTCAAGTCGATCAACGACTCCCTCGGTCATGCCTGCGGCGATTTGCTGCTGCAGGCCGTGGTGCAGCGTTTCAGGGAGCTGCCCCAGGACAATCTGGTGCAGGCGCGCATCTCGGGGGATGAGTTTGCCCTGCTCTTTACCCAGCTCGGACAAGGCGAGGTCACCGCCAAAATTCTGGCAGAGCACTTTGCCCGCGAGCTGATGGGGCTGTTTCGCACCCCGTTCGACATCGGCGATCACAAACTGCACTGCAGCGCCTCGGTGGGGATCAGCCTCTTTTCCGGCAACGAGACGGATCATCTGGTCCTGATGCAACAGGCCGACACCGCGACCCACATGGCCAAGCGCGCCGGTCAGGGCCACTACGTCTTCTTTACCGAGGCGATGGCCCAGCACGAGAAAAATCGGCTGACCCTCACCAATGAGCTGCGCGATGCCCTGCGTCATCACGAGCTGCAGCTCCACTATCAACCGCAATACCGGGTCGACAATGGCTCGCTGTCGGGTATCGAGGCGCTGCTGCGCTGGCAGCGCAGCGACGGCACCATGGTGCCACCCGGGGAGTTTATCCCCATCGCCGAAGAGACCAGCCTGATCCTCGAGATCGGCTACTGGGTGATGAAGACCGCCTGCGCCCAATACAGCTTCTGGCTCAACCGTGGCCTGCAGATCCCCCATCTGTCGGTCAACGTCAGTGCCCGCCAGTTCCACACCCAGGGCTTCGTACAACAGGTGGAGTACATCTTGCGCGACACCGGTGTGCCCCCTTCCCGCCTGCTGCTGGAGGTGACCGAATCGGTAGTCTTGGAGAATCGGCAGGAGAGTATTGCCAGAATGCGCCAGCTCAAGGAGCTCGGCATCCTCATCTCCATCGACGACTTCGGTACCGGCTACTCGTCGCTGGCCTATCTGCGGGATCTGCCCGCCGACGAGGTGAAGCTCGACAGAAGCTTCATTCAGACCCTGGTACACAGCGAACAGGACAGAGCCATCGTCAAGGCGATACTCGATCTGGCCCAGGTCTTCCGTTTTACCGTCACCGCCGAAGGGGTGGAAGAGGAAGCGCAGCTGGCCATCCTCAAAGCGCTGGGATGCCAGCATTATCAAGGGTTTCTCACCAGTCGGCCGCTCACCGTCAAGGGGCTGGAGCAGCTGCTTGGCAGCCGTGCGCCGGACTAAAGGTGTAGGATCAATAGGGGTTTATGTAATAAAATAACGGCCTGCTCGAATCGTTGGAGTTGTTTATGTCTGTCATTAATCGGATCCCTGCCGTTGAAATCAGCCAGCCAGCCGGAGCTCACGGCACCGTTGGCCGGATCCATTCCGTCGAAACCTGCGGCACTGTCGATGGCCCGGGAATACGCTTTATCGTATTCATGCAAGGCTGCCTGATGCGCTGCAAGTACTGCCACAACCGCGATACCTGGGATACCGAAGGTGGCCGCGAAGTGACCGTACCGGAGTTGATGAGTGACATCACCAGCTATCGCCACTTCATGAATGCCTCCGGCGGTGGCGTGACAGCGTCCGGCGGTGAAGCCATGCTGCAACCCGCTTTCATTACCGAACTCTTTACCGCCTGCAAAGAGAAAGGGATCCACACCTGTCTCGACACCAACGGCTTCGTCCGTCATCTCGACGAACAGGTGGACAAGCTGCTCGACCAGACCGATCTGGTGCTGCTCGACATCAAACAGATCAATGACGAGAAACACATTCCGCTGACTCACGTCAGCAACAGGTACACCCTGGAGTTTGCCCGCTATCTGGCAGCCAAAGGCAAGACCATGTGGATCCGCTACGTGGTGGTACCGACCTGGAGCGACGACGACGAGAGCGCCGAAGGGCTGGGCCAGTTTATCGCCGAGCTGGGCGAGAGCGTGGAGAAGGTGGAGCTGCTCCCCTACCATGAGCTCGGCAAACACAAGTGGGACGTACTGGGCGACCCGTACGAGCTGAGCGGGATCAAGCCCCCCAGCAAGGAGACCATGGAACGGGTCAAGGGCATCCTCGGCAAGTACCACAACAACGTCAAATATTGATGGTAAAAGCAGGCTGACTCGTCAGCCTGCTCTGCTATGGGCGGTCGGGAAGGCCGCCCGGACTCTACTGCATGAATGGACGACAAGATGAGTGAAGGACAACTCGCCGCCCTCCTGATCTGGCTGGTACTGCTGGCCTTCAGCCTGCGCCGCTCCCTGTGGCAGACCCTCCGTGACAACCCCCTCTATCAGCACCTGTTGCTGGGTAGTGCCATCGCGCTGGTGCCGCTCTGGTATCTAAGGGCCGGTCTGCATGAGGGGCTGGAGGTCCATTTTCTCGGGCTCACCACCCTCACCCTGCTGCTTGGCTGGCGGCTGGCACTGCTCGCCCCTTGCCTGACCCTGCTGGTGCTCGGTTACTTTGGTGTCACCAATCTGGCCGATTTTGGCTGGCAAGCGCTGGTGGGCATCGCCCTGCCGGTAGCCACCAGCTGGCTGCTGTTTCTGGCCAGCTGGGCCTGGCTGCCGCGCCATCTCTTTGTCTATATCTTCGTGGCCGCCTTTCTCGGCGGCGCCATCACCATCTCGGTCAAGGTGGCCGCCAGTGCGTTGCTGATGGGGCTAAGTGACAGCTACCCTTGGCACACCATCACGGCGGATTACCTCTCCATCTGGCCACTGCTGCTGTTCCCCGAAGCTCTGCTCAACGGCATGGCGATGACAGTGCTGGCCATCTACCGCCCTCACTGGGTCAATACCTTCTTCGACCGTACCTATCTGGGCAAGTAACGCTCTCTTTCCTGATCTGCGCCCATAAAAAAGGAGAGGCCATCGCCTCTCCTTTTGGTATTCAACATGTTGCCAAATCCCGGCTTAGTGCAGCTTCAGGGTCGGGCGCAGTACCCGGTTGATGCGACCCACCAGCATGATGAGGCCGGTCTTGACGTAGCCGTGCAGGGCGATCTGGTGCATCCGGTAGAGGGAGATGTACACCAGACGGGCGATATAGCCTTCCACCATCATGGAGCCGCGCATCAGGTTGCCCATCAGGCTGCCCACGGTGGAGAAGCGGCTGAGGGATACCAGCGAACCGTGGTCGTGGTAGAGGTAGGGCTTCATCTCGCCGCCGTTCATCTTGGCCAGAATGTTCTTGAACGCCTGGCTGGCCATCTGGTGGGCAGACTGGGCGCGCGGCGGCACGAACTTGCCATCCGGCTGCGGGCAAGCGGCGCAGTCACCGATGACGAAGATGTTCTCGTCACGGGTGGTCTGCAGGGTCTCTTTCACCACCAGCTGGTTGATGCGGTTGGTCTCAAGACCCGCGATATCCTTCATGAAATCCGGAGCCTTGATACCGGCAGCCCACACCATCAGGTCAGCTTCAATCAGCTCGCCATCCTTGGTATGCAGACCTTCGGCGGTCGCTTCGGTGATCATGGTGGCGGTACGCACATCCACACCCAGCTTGACCAGCTCCTGATGAGCGGCGCCGCTGATGCGCTCCGGCAGGGCCGGCAGGATGCGGGGGCCCGCTTCCACCAAGGTCACCTTCAGGCTGTCGGTGGTCAGATTCTTGAAGCCGTAGGCATAGAGCTGCTCGACCGCGTTGTAGAGCTCGGCAGAGAGCTCGACGCCGGTGGCGCCGCCACCAACGATGGCAATCTTCACCTTGTCGCCCGGCTGATATTCGGTGGCGAACTGCAGGAAGCGGTTCATCATGCTGTTGTGGAAACGGTGCGCCTGGGAGGGGCTATCGAGGAAGATACAGTTATCCTTGATCCCCTTGGTGTTGAAGTCGTTGGAGACAGAGCCGATGGCCATCACCAGATAGTCGTAGGGCAGCTCGCGCTCGTTGACCACGATGTCACCATTGTCGTCGTGGATCGGGGCCAGCACGATGCGTTTCTCGTCACGCTTGATGTCGGTCAGGGTGCCGAGCTGGAAGTCGAAACCGTGGTTCTTGGCGTGAGATTGGTAGCTCAGGGCATCGATGCCCGCATCCATGGAGCCGGTGGCTACTTCGTGCAGCAGGGGTTTCCACAGGTGGGTGCGGTTGCGATCGACCAGAGTGATCTTGGCCTTGTTCTTCTTGCCAAGCTTGCGACCCAGACTGGTGGCCAGCTCCAGGCCACCGGCGCCGCCGCCTACAACGACAATATTCATCATGATGATTTTCCTCGGTTCCTCAAAACGAAAGGGAGCCATTGGCTCCCTAAAACGAAATCGGTCGACGTGATGGATCAGGCTTCTTTGAAGGCCTTCATCCGCTGCAGATGATGCGAGATATTTTTGAACTTATGAGTCTCGCGCTCATCCCACACGATGTCGTAATAGTTCTTCAATTCACGTTCAGTGTCCCGATTATCGCGCACTTCATCCTGAACGGAAAGGATACACAGGCAGTTTCCTGAATTTTTCTTACGAAATTCAGTTACACACTTGGTGCCGATATCGTCATATTCTTCCGGCCGGTCGATCTTGCCCTGCATGTTCTCTTCCGGATGGAGGTTGGGGTTGAAGATCACCTGGCGAATGCCGCACAGAAAGCCGATTCGCTCGCTCCAGTAGCCACCAAGACCCACGCCGCAGATCAGCGGTTTGGGATCGGTACTCATATCGAGCTGTTTTTTCACTTCCTTGAGCAGATGGCTCATATCATGACGGGGGTGAACCGTGCTGTAGTGCACGAAACGCACATCATCATCAATAAACTGCAACTGCAGCACTTTCTCGTGATTGCCTGGGCTGGTGGCATCAAAGCCATGCAGATAGATGATCATGGATAAGACCTCAGGATCTGTGTCGGTTTTATCGAAACTACCCCAGCGGCGGTCCCGTGCGCCACCAAAACATCCAACTTTCTTGCTTTGGATCACGCCCCTGCCCCCGATTGCGCCCTGCGGCCCGCGAGCGCCGTCACATGCAGAGGGGCACATTGCGAGCAACGTTATGGTGCCCGGCTATCAAAGTGAGATCGCCAGACCGATAATGATAAACCCCTTACCAATCTGAGATGCCCCCACCTCCTTCCCCTGCCAGCAGCCGGACACTTATCTGGCCGATATGTGACTCATCCCGCAAAAACAAGGCGTTATCGCCAAACGTTTTCTCTCGTGAGCGGCGTTGTGCATGTTTTGTGCACTGACCCGTGCTGCACCGGCTCCCTCTCACTACTGCCGAGGGATCTGGCACCTCTGTCAATACACGAGATCAATGACCGGGAAAGCTGCGGCTTTCACTATCTTGCCTGTAGCAGTTGCGCGGGCTTCAAGGAGTGATCTGTTGATGAACGAGACCAATCCCCCCTCCCCCCGACCGGGTGCGCGCAAGCGCCCGGTGGATGAAGTGGAGCGCATGCTCCCCATGGGCCAACTCTTTACCCTCGGCCTGCAACATGTGCTGGTGATGTACGCCGGCGCCGTGGCGGTGCCGCTGGTGATTGGCGGCAGTCTGGGGCTGCCCAAGGATCAAATCTCCTACCTCATCAGTTCGGATCTCTTCTGCTGCGGCATCGTCACCCTGCTGCAATGTGTCGGGATTGGCCGCTTTGCCGGGATCCGGCTGCCGGTCATCATGTCGGTCACCTTTGCCGCCGTGATGCCGATGCTGGCCATCGGAGCCAACCCGGATCTGGGGCTGACGGGCATCTTCGGCGCCACCATTGCCGCCGGTATCATCTCGACCCTGCTGGTGCCGCTGATAGGTCGGCTGATGCCGCTCTTCCCCACCGTCGTGACCGGGGTGGTTATCACCTCCATCGGGATCAGCATTATGCAGGTGGGGATCGACTGGATGGCGGGGGGCAAGGGCAATCCGGAATATGGCAGCCTGCGCTATATCGGCACCAGCTTTCTGGTGCTCGTCTTTATCCTGCTGGTGACCCGCTTCACCAAGGGCTTTTTCAGCAATATCTCGGTGCTGCTCGGGATCATCTTCGGTTTCGTGGTGGCCATCGCCATGGGCGAAGTAAGCCTGGATGGCCTCGGTGAAGCAGCCTGGTTTGCCCCCATAGTGCCCTTCGCCTTCGGCTGGCCCACCTTCGATCCCATCTCCATCGCCACCCTGACGGTGATCATGCTCATCACCTTTATCGAGTCGATGGGGATGTTTCTGGCCCTTGGCGACATCGTCGGCCATCCGGCCAGGCGCGGCGATATCGTGCGCGGGCTGCGGGTGGATGGCATCGGCACCATTATTGGTGGGATATTCAACAGCTTCCCCCACACCTCCTTCTCCCAGAATATCGGTCTGGTGAGCGTGACCGGAGTATCTAGTCGCTGGGTCTGCGTGATGTCGGGGGGGATCCTGCTCGCCTTTGGCCTCATCCCCAAGATGTCGGTGCTGGTCGCCTCCATACCGCCCTTCGTGCTGGGGGGCGCCGGTATCGTCATGTTCGGTATGGTGCTGGCCACCGGTATTCGTATCCTGGCGCGCACCGATTACAACAGCAACCGCCACAACCTCTATATCGTCGCCATCAGTCTCGGAATTGGCATGATCCCGACGGTCTCCGGGAATTTTTTCCAACAACTTCCGGCGCAGCTACAACCGCTTTTTCATAGCGGTATCCTGCTGGCCACCATCAGTTCGGTGCTGCTCAACCTCTTCTTCAACGGCTATCAGCCGGATCTGAGTCACCAGACCCGTCCTCTGTTCGTTGGTCCCATCAAACCGCAGCAAGAGCAGGCATAACAAACAGGCCCCCGGACTGCGAGACTGTCCGGGGGCCTGTTGTTAATATCACCGCTGACCCAATCAGGCAGGCAACTGCGCGAAGCGCTCTACTGCCTGCGCTACTTGTGCCAGACTCCCCTGCCAGAAGGCGGCCTCACGGATATCCTGCCCCAAATGCTTGGCTACCAGATCTTCGGCGCTCATCCGGCCGGTATCGCGCAACAAGGCACGATAGGCCTCGGCAATGCCCTCTTCCCCCGCCGCCTTGCGGCTCATCAACTGCTGATAGACCCCGAGGCTGAACAGATAACCGAACAGATAGGGGTAGTTGTAAAAGCCCAGCCCCGCGATGGAGAAGTGCGCCTTGGCCGCCCAGAACATGGGGTGATAGCGGGTCAGGCTCCCCTCATACCAGCGTCCCCACGCCTCGTCGGTCAATGCTTTGAGTCGCTCTGCGGATACATAACCCTGCGCCCGCTCAGCCACCAAGGCCCGCTCGAAATCGAAGCGAGCCGGGATATTGACCAGGAAGGTAGCTGCGCCATCGGCCTCGGCCCAGGCGATCGCCAACTGCTCTTCCGGGCTTTGCGCCTGCTCGAACAGGGCGCTGCGCACCAGAGTCTCGGCAAAGATGGAGGCTGTCTCCGCCAGCGTCATGGGGTAACTGCGCTGACTCATCGGCAGATCGCGGATCACCCAGTTGTGCCATGCGTGACCCAGCTCATGGGCCAGCGTAATGACATTGTCCATGGTGCCGGCATAGGTAACGAAGACCCGCGGTTCGACCGGTTCGGCAAACTTGGTGCAGTAGGCGCCGGTGCGGCGATTTGGCGTGGGCGCCGCATCAATCCACCCCTTCTCGGCCATCATGCGGGCAAACGCCCCCATCTCGGGATCGAAACGGCTAAAGGCATCGGCAATCAACTCGATCGCCTCATCAAAAGGAATGTCACGGCTGCTGGAAGCTGGCGGCGGCGCAAAGAGATCCTCCGGCCCCAGATCGTCGAGACCAAGGCGCTCAGCCATCAGCTCCAGCGCCCGCTGACCCAACCCACGGGCTCGCCAGGTTTCGCTCATCAGGGCATCGAGGGTGGCACGCTCGATATGGCTCTGGTGGCAAGAGAGAGCCAGCGCATCGAGCAACCGGGTGTTGCCACGCTGACGGGCCAGCTCCAGCCGCCAGCCGTTGAGGGCATTGAGGATAGCGGCAACCGTCTCCTGCTCCCCTTCCCAACCGGCGCTGATGGCATCAAAGGCTTCTAAACGCAGCGCACGTATCGGACTGGAGAGCAGATTGCTCGCCTCGGCCAGCCCCATCTCGCGGCCATCAATGGTCAAGCGGATCTTGCCCACCAGATCGTTATAGAGGTTGCCCCAGGCGTGCAGACCATCGGTGCCCAAACCGATCACCAGCTGCTCCGCCGCCACCGGCAAGCGCTGATCCTGTAAACGACGCTCATGGCCCAAGCGGTACGCCTCCTCACCGAGCAGTGGATCACTCATCAGCGCGGCGAATTTCTCTTCCGGCAACGCCAGCATCAGATCTTCCACCGGCGCCAGCGTCTTGAACAGATCGGCATTAAGGGCGCGGGCACGGGACGCCAGCTGTTTGGCCTGCGGATCCCGCGCATCCTGACTGCCGCGGCAGGCGGCCAGAATGGCGACGTTCCAGCCGACATGGCGAATATCACGGGCGCGCAGCCGCACTTCCCGCAAGAAATCCAGCAGCGCTGCGTCATCGTCGCGCACCCCGTCCAGACCTGCCATATAGCTGGCCAGCTCCTCCAGCGCGTGGCGGGCTGCGGGCATGTCCGCTTCCAGCTCGGTGCTGTCGAGGGCCGGGTAGATATGGTCGTTATTCCACTGTTGTTGATACATAGCTTCTCGCAAAGGCCTTTATCGGGAGGCGCAGCAGACCTTCGGGCAGCAAGTCCGAAACCGGGCAACCCGAAGGCCAAAAAATGAAGAGAGGAAAAAAGAGAACATGGCCCGCAAGCTCGCTTATACCTTGGCCGGGGCAAGACGGCTCACCAGCGTCATCACGGCAACCAGCAGCAGACCTGCCACCACACCGGCCACGGCGTTAAGCAAAGTGGGGGTCACCACTGCCAGTACGGCCCCCACAGTGGGCAGAGTGGCGACAACAGCGGCGGCGCCTTCAATCAGGTGATGGGCAAAAGGCCAGCCATGCACCAGAATGCCACCGCCCACCATAAACATGGCGATGGTGCCGACCAGTGCCAGCAGGTGCATCAGGCGGGGCGCTGTCACCAGCAGTCCCTGCCCCACCGCGCGGCGCAGGGCGCTGCCATCGGGCTTTTGCAGCAGATGCAGACCGATGTCATCGAGCTTGACGATCAGCCCCACCAACCCGTAGACCCCGATGGTCATCAGCAGGGCAATGCCCGCCACTACCGAGAGCTGCAGCGCGAGGCTTGCTCCCTGTACCGTGCCAAGGGCGATGACGATGATCTCGGCAGAGAGAATAAAATCGGTGCGAATCGCCCCTTTTACCTTCTGCTGCTCGAAGGCTACCAGATCATCGGGAATGGGGGCTGTATGTGCCTCCCCCTCGCTCACTTCATGAGGCAGGAACTTGTGGGCCAGCTTCTCGGCCCCCTCAAAGCAGAGGTAGGCACCTCCCAGCATCAAGAGCGGCGTGATAAGCCAGGGCACCAGGGCACTGATGGCGATGGCGGCGGGCACCAGAATCAGCTTGTTGCGAAATGACCCCTTGGCCACCGCCCACACCACCGGCAACTCCCGCTCGGCGCGCACCCCGGAGACCTGCTCCGCGTTGAGGGCCAGATCATCACCCAACACCCCGGCGGTCTTCTTGGCCGCCATCTTGGTCATCAGCGCCACGTCATCAAGCACGCTGGCGATATCGTCGAGCAGGGCCAACAAACTGGTTCCGGCCATATCAAAGCTTCCTTATATCAGTGAGAACAACACCGCGAGAGAGGTGTACGTCCCGATAACCACCAGGGTCAACAAGACCACCTCATGGCGATGGCAGGCCATCATCGGCCGCGCCAGGCAACCGTCGCTCGCCATCTGGGGTTACTTCTTTCGGGCAAAAGATGGCACAGTGTAACGAGAAGCTACCGTTTCGGCAGCACCCCGGAGCCATTTGTTATTGGCCCTCCTCAACACACCAGCAAGGAGTCCCCATGCAACCCTGGCAACCTCTGCTCGATTTCTGGTTTGGCGACCCGACCGACGACGCCCTGCGCGCCAAACGACAAGCCCCGCTCTGGTGGGGGAAAAGTCGCGAGACCGATGCCCTGCTGGCCCGGCGCTTTGGCGCGCAGGCAGAGGCGGCCGCCAACGGGGAGCTGGCCGACTGGGCCGACCTGCCCCACGGCAGGCTGGCACTGATCCTGCTGCTCGACCAGTTGCCCCGCAATATCCATCGCGGCACCCCCACCGCCTTTGTCCGGGATCCGCTCGCCCGCGAGCAGTGCCTCAAGGGGCTATCCCTTGGCATGGACCGACAGCTCTCGCCACTGGAGCGGGTCTTCTTCTATCTGCCGCTGGAGCATGCCGAATCCCGCGAACAACAGGCCAGAAGTGTGGCGCTGTTCGAGGCACTGGCTGCCGAGCAGGCTGGCACACCGGCGCAGGCGACCTTTGCCGGATTTGCCGACTTTGCCCGCCGTCATCAGGTGATCATCGAACGCTTTGGCCGCTTCCCCCACCGCAACGACATTCTGGGTCGCACCAGCACACCGGAAGAGGCGACATTTTTGCAGCAACCGGGCTCAGGCTTCTAAGCAAGCCATATAAAAAATCCCCGCCAGCTGGCGGGGATAGCAGATGGATAACAACCGTCGGCGTTACTGAATGCGATAGCGGGATATCTGCTGGTGGATGCTCTCGGTGGTGACATTGAGCTCCTCGGCGGCGGCTGAGGTCTCTTCCGCTGTGCTGCTGGTTTGCTGCACGACCTGAGCAATCTGCTCTACCTGATGGGCAATCGACTCGGCAGCCGAACTCTGCTCGCGGATGGCATTGGTGATCTCGCCCACCTGATCCATCACCCGGTGCGACGCACTGCGGATCTCGGCAATAATGGCACCACTCTCTGTCGCCATGGTGACCCCCTGGCTCACCTTCTCCTCCACCAGATGCATGCGGGAGACCGTATTGTTCGACTCCTGCTGGATCGCCTCTACCGTGGCGGAGATCTCCTGGGTGGATTGGGCTGTGCGCTCAGCCAGTTTGCGCACTTCATCTGCCACCACCGCAAAGCCACGGCCGGACTCTCCGGCCCTCGCCGCCTCAATGGCCGCGTTCAAGGCCAGCAAGTTGGTCTGCCCCGCCACATCACGGATCACGTTGACCACACCGCCAATGCGCGAAATGCCCTCACCCAGCGCAATGACCTCGGCCGAGGCCTGCCGAATGGAGTCGGCGATCTCGTTGATGGCATGAACGGTGCGCTCGATGGTCCGGCCCCCCTCGGTCGCCAGCTGCCCCGACTCATTGGTGATACGGCTCGTCTCTTGGGTACGCTGGGAGATATCTGTGATGCTGACCGTCATCTCTTCCACACCGGCGGCTATCAGACTGGTGGCATCATTGGCCTGATTAGCCGAGCTGGCCAGGTGTTGCGCTGCCTGAGAGAGGGATTCGGCAGTGCTCTTGATCTGCAAGCTGCCGACGGAAAATTCGGTAAATGTCTGTTGCAGCGTATCGAGCAGCCGGTTGACCGCATTGAGGGTCAGGCCAATCTCATCCTGCTGTTTCACATCCGCTCTGAGGGTAAAGTTGAGGTCACGCTGGATCCGGGTCAGGGTATCCATGGCGGTGCGAAGGGGATTGGCCACCTGATTGAACAACCAGACAAACAGCCCCATCGTCAGCACGGTGGCACCACCGGCGATCAACAACAGGGTTTGCAGGCTGTTGTCGTAGTTCTCCTGACCCTGCTTCTTGAGCGCCAGTCCCAAATCCATATTGAAGTTGACGTGAAGTTCGATGGCCTTGGCAAACTGCTGGAACAATCCGTATGCCTCTCCCGCCAGCATGTCTCTGGCTTCATCATTCTTGTTTTGGCGGGAGAGCTGCAGAACCTTGTCTATCTCCTGATAATATTGCGCGACAATGCGCTGATCATCGTCGGTCAGGCGCCGATCTTCGTCATTGGAGAGCATCTCTGCCTTATATTTGTCGAGCAGCGAATTGATCTGTCCCCGTATCTCGGTGATACCCGTTTCAATCTGCTGCATCCTGCTTGAGTCGGTATTGAGCACATGTGTTTGTACCAACGAGTGCAATTCATAGAAATCGGCCTGCACTTCCTTAATCAGCGAAATACTGGGCACCGTATTGTCCGTCACATAGCTCAAATCACGGTTGCCTGCCCCAAGGCGATTGATACTGAACCAACTGAGAAAAATGAGCGTCAGTATCACCAGCAGCGCTATCAGTTGCAGTCGACGAGCAATATTCATAACCGTACACTCCAGATGGAAACTATCTAGCAGTGTAGACGAGCCATAAACAACAACGGCCCGCATTGGCGGGCCGTTGTTGTTTATTTTTCATGGCTTTGTGATCAGGCTTTGGCTGGCTCACTCTCGCCCAGCGCGACGGTTTCACCCAGACTGTCTTCGGTCTTGGCGACCACGCTGGCGGCGATGGCGTTACCCAGCACGTTGGTGGCTGAACGGCCCATGTCGAGGAAGTGGTCGATCCCCAGCAGCAGCAAGATGCCCGCTTCCGGAATATGGAACTGGTTCAGGGTAGCGGCAATCACCACCAGAGAGGCGCGCGGTACCCCGGCCATCCCCTTGGAGGTGACCATCAACAGCAGCAGCATGGTGATCTGCTGGGCCATGGAGAGCTCGATACCATACGCCTGGGCGATGAACATCACCGCGAAGGTGCAGTACATCATGGAGCCGTCGAGGTTGAAGGAGTAACCCATAGGCAGCACGAAGCTGGCGATGCGCTTGTCACAACCGAACTTCTCCAGACGATCCAGAGTCTTCGGATAGGCCGCTTCGGAGCTGGCGGTCGAGAAGGCGAGCAGGATGGGTTCGCGAATCATCGCCAGCAGCTTGATGACACGGCCACGCAGGAAGACGCTGCCCATGGCGATCAGCAGCAGCCAGAGGCAGGCCAGCGCGATATAGAACTGAGCCATAAAACTGCCGTAGGTAACCAGAATACCCAGCCCCTCTTTGGCTACCATGGCGGCGATGGCGCCAAACACCGCGAACGGCGCAAAGTTCATCACATAACCGGTCACTTTCAGCATGATCTCGGCGGCGCTGGCCATCAGCACCACTACCGGCTTGGCCAGATCGCCGAGCGCGGCGGCAGCCAGACCGAAGAAGAGGGAGAAGACCACGATCTGCAGGATCTCGTTGGTGGCCATCGCCTCAACCACGCTCTTGGGGATAGCGTGGGTCACAAAATCTTTCAGGGTAATGGCACCGGCAGCAATGCCCGAGCTGGCGGTGTCATTGGGCAGGGAGAGTGAAAGACCCACACCCGGCTGCATCAGGGTCACCATCACCAGACCCAGACTCAGGGACATCAGGGAGGCCAGCATAAACCAGCCGAGGGTCTTGGCACCGATACGCCCCACGGTGCGGGTGTCGCCCATCTTGGCGATACCGACCACCAGGGTAGTGAAGACCAGGGGAGCGATGATCATCTTGATCAGGCGCAGGAAGATATCGGTCAGGATCGTGATGTTACTGGCGAAATCCGCAGCCTGATCTGCGGCAAACATCCGATAGCCCTGGCCGGTGAGGATGCCAAACATCATGGAGATGAGGATGGCGACCGTCAGTTTATTCATTTTCATGGGGGAGTCCCGGTTTTGATTGGTGCAAGCCGTAAACAGTGGCGTGGGAGCCACTACAGTCCGTTTTTGTGATCCGAGCCGTTGATTCCTGGCGGCTGGTATGCTGGGAGAATGCCTAAAAGCAGGGGGTAAATCTAGAGGCTTTATCCAGAATTTTATCCTGCCATTAGGTGTATGTGATATAGATCTTGCAATCCACCAATATTAATCACTGTTTATTTTGATTTCGGCGAGATATTTCGCATCCAGAGTTCGCTCATCGAGTGCCCGTGGCAACAGGCGAAAAGTGAGCAGCGCCGAGATGGTATGCTGCACCTGCATCTGGGCCATAAAGAGATCCGGCTCGTCCTCGTCAAAGCCGAAGAGCGGCCGTGATGGGGTCACCCTGACGGCATCACGGTTAATGGTCAGCTCATCGACCTTGAGCCAGGAGTAACCCTCTGCCAGTGCCAGCTCTCCTGCCCGCTTGAGCACATATTTGCGGGCGGTCTCCCTGTCCACCAGATCGTTGCCGACAAACTCCAGCTGCCACTTGTCCGGGCCAAGCCGGGTCTGCGAGAAACCGGTCTGGCCATTCCAGAACGACTTTTCACTCTCATAAGGGGTGGCGCAGCCCACCAGCAGTAGGGTGAGTATCAGCAGACAACAGGGTTTAGATACGGATGCAGACACGAGAGGCCTCGCCAGGCAAATGAGCAACAGAGTTGTTACTACACCATAAAGCGCGGTGGCTGCACAATCGACTCACGCCAACATCGACCGGCACGCATCACCACTGGCTTCGCGCCTGTGCGGCAAATCGCAGGCAAAAGAAAAGGCCTTGTCGTTTGACAAGGCCTTTACCGGGGAATTTGGTCGGTGTGAGAGGATTCGAACCTCCGACCCTCTACACCCCATGCAGATGCGCTACCTGGCTGCGCTACACACCGACGGAGTCAGCTCGGCTGACGGGGGCAGAGTTTATGGAGATGACCCTGTCCTGTCAACAGGGAAACGCCGCCAATTCCTCGGCCACGGTGCGTTCGCCTGCTTTGCGAACAATCAGCGGTTAAAGGTCAGCCGCTTGCCCAGGATCTGGTCAGTCACCTGCCCGTTTTGCCAGGCGATCTGGCCGTTCACCAGCGTCATCTCCACCGTGCTGTGGAAGCGGTAGCCGTTGAAGGGCGACCAGCCACAGTGGTAGAGGATGTTGTCATCGTTGACCACATAGGGCTTGCCCAGATCCAGCAGCACCAAATCGGCGAAATACCCCTCGCGGATATAACCGCGATCCTGCACCTGGAAGCGCTCAGCTACCGCGTGGGAGGTCTTCTTGACGATAGTCTCCAGGGTAAACACGCCGTTGTGGTAGAGCTCCAGCAGCGCCTGCAAAGAGTGCTGCACCAGCGGCACACCGGACGGCGCCTTGAAGTAGCTGTTCTGCTTCTCTTCCCAGGTGTGGGGCGCGTGGTCGGTGGCGATGATGTCGAGCACGTCGTTACGTACCGCATCCAGCAGAGCCTGCTGGTCGGCGGCACTCTTCACCGCAGGGTTGCACTTGATCAGGCTGCCCTGGGTCTCGTAATCGGCTTCATTGAAGAAGAGGTGGTGAACGCACACCTCCGCGGTGATGTTCTTGTCCTTCAGCTCGCTCAGATCGTGGCTGGCGGTAAAGAGCGACAGCTCCTTGGCCGAGGTCAGATGCAGCACGTGCAGCTTGGCACCGTACTGCTTGGCCAGCGCTACCGCCATGCTGGAGGATTTGTAGCACGCCTCGTCGCTGCGAATGCGGCCGTGCTCGCCCATCGGCACATTCTCGCCCCACTTGGCCCGCGCCGCCTCTTCGGCCTTGGCGATGGTCGGAGTGTCTTCGCAGTGGGTGACAATCATCACCGGACTTTCGCGGAAGATGGCCGCCAGGGTCTCCTGATTGTCCACCAGCATGTTGCCGGTCGAGGAGCCCATAAACACCTTGACCCCGCAGGACTGCTTGGGGTCGAGACGCTTGATCTCTTCAAGGTTGTCGTTAGTGGCACCGAGATAGAAGCTGTAGTTGGCAACGGAGGAGTTGGCGGCGATTCGGTATTTGGCTTCGAGGGCGTCGAGGGTGGTGGTCTGGGGATTAACGTTGGGCATTTCCATGAAACTGGTGGTGCCACCGGCGACGGCGGCGCGGGATTCGCTGGCGATAGTCCCCTTGTGGGTCAATCCCGGCTCCCGGAAGTGGACCTGATCATCGATCATTCCGGGGATGAGATGGCGACCTGCGGCATCGATAACCAGCGCATCGGGCGCCTCGATATCCGGGGCGATGCGAGCAATCCGTTCCCCCTCGATCAACACATCGGAGGCATAGATGCGGCCTTCGTTGACCAGGGTGGCATTCTTGATAAGCAGTTTGTTCATGGGGGGTTCCAGTTCCTTTGCCGATAATCGCGGGTCATAATAGCGCAAAACTGCCCTTTCTCTGTAGCAAGGCCTGACTGATGAAGTTATTTGTAAGAGATTTGACCGTGATCGACTCCAGCTACCTCTGCGAACGCCGCGGCATGGTGGGCGAGAGCTGGCTGGTAGATATCGAAATGAGCGGTGAGCTCAACGAAATGAGCATGCTGCTGGACTTTGGCCGGGTAAAGAAGCTGATCAAGTCGATCATCGATGAAGAGGTGGACCACAAGCTGCTGGTGCCGACCGAGTGCCCGCTGATCCACGTCGAGACACTGGATGGTGACGAAAGCACAGTGGATCTGCTGCGCCCGGGTCGCTCCATCCATCTGCGCTGCCCATCCCAGGGCTTTGCCTTTATCCCGGCCCCGCAAGTTGATAAAGAGTCGGTGACCCGCTACCTGCTGGCGGTACTGGCCAAACGGCTGCCGGGCAATATCAAGGATCTCTCCCTGACCCTGCGTCAGGAGGCGATCACCGGCGCCTTCTACCACTACAGCCACGGCCTGAAAAAGCACGATGGCAACTGCCAGCGTATCGCCCACGGCCACCGCTCTCCCATCGAGATCCACGTCGATGGCGAGCGCGACCAGGAGCTTGAGCTCAACTGGGCCGAACGCTGGGGGGATATCTACCTCGGCACCGAGGAGGACAAGGTGGCGCTGACCGAGCTCGCTTTGAGCCCTCGCGCCAATGCCCAGCTTGGCGAGCATCACTGCGGCTTCAAATATGTGGCGCCGCAAGGGCTGTTCCAGCTGGCCATCCCCACCGCCGAGGTGGAGATGATCGACACCGACACCACGGTTGAGCTGCTGGCCTGCTATATCGCCCGCGAAGTGAAGAAGATGGTGGGCGACAAGTTCGTCAAGATTGTCGCCTATGAAGGGGTCGGCAAGGGCGCGATTGCCTACGCCTGATCCCCTTGTCGCTGCCGCAATAAAGAGAAGGCCCCGCATCTGCGGGGCCTTGTTGTTTCAACTCTCGACCATCAGGCGCTGAGGCGGAAGCGCTTGACCAGGCTCTCCTGCTGCTCGGCAAGGGAGTCCAGCTGCTGGCTGGTCTCGGCCACCCGCTCGATCCCCTGATAGTTGAGATCCGAGATATCGGAGATGCGGTTGAGGTTGGTGGCGATATCGGCGCTGGTGGCCTGCTGCTGCTCGGCGGCAGAGGCGATCTGGCTCGACATGTCGCTGATCAGCACCACAATCCCCTGCACCTCCTCCATGGCGTTGTTGGCGTGAGAGCTCTGATCCACGCAGCTGTCCATCTCGCGAGAGCACTCCTGCATCACGGTCACCGCCTTGGCTACCCCCTGCTGCAGGTTCTCGATCATGGTCTGGATTTCGCTGGTGGACTGGGCGGTGCGGCCCGCCAGACTGCGCACCTCATCCGCCACCACCGCAAATCCGCGCCCCTGCTCGCCGGCCCGCGCCGCTTCGATGGCAGCGTTGAGGGCCAGCAGATTGGTCTGCTCGGCGATGCCGCGAATGACGTCGAGGATATTGCCGATCTGGCTGCTCATGGCGCTCACATCGCCAATCACCTTGCCGGTCTGTTGCAGCTTGCCCGCCAGTTGATGAGTGGTGGTGATATTGCCTGCCATCACCTTGCGCCCCATCTCGGAGGCCTTCTCCACATCCTGCACCCGCTCCAGGGTCTGGTTGGCAGCCTGCGCCACCTCCCGCACCGAGGCCTCCATCTGGGTCATGGCGGCGGCGACCGAGGCGGTCTCCTGCCGCTGTTTCTCCAGATCCGCCCGCACTGATTCGGTGGTGTGGCGATTCCCGTGGGCGGCATCGTTAAGCTGGGCAGACGCTTGTGAAAGCTGTGCCAGCACCTCCCCCATCTGGGCAATCAGCAGGTTGATCTGGCTGCCCAGCTGGCCGAATTCGTTCTTGCTCTGAAAACCGATGCGCTGGGTCATGTCGCCCTGGGTTACTTCGGTCAGCACCCGCAGCAACTCCCTGAGCGGACGGCGAATGGCCTTGCCCAGGGTATAAGCCACCAGCATGGCGATCAGGATGGCGACGACGATGCTGGTGCCCTGGGTCAGAGTGCTCTGGCTCTGAGTGGCTTTGGCGTGCTGAATGCTTTGACTCATCAGCTGCTGACTCTGGCCGGTGATCCGCTCAAGCCGGTTCTGGATCTCGACGATCAGGGCGCTGGCCTGCTTGCTCTTCTCCCGCATCTGTTCCTGCTGCTTCATCAGCGCCAGATACTGGGAGAGCACGCCTTCGCTGGCGGTGGTGTCGCGCACGAAGCCGTGAACATAGTGGCCCATGTCGTTCTCGAAGTTCTTCAGCTCCCCCTGCAGATCCTTGATGGTGCTGTTGAACCCCTCGATCTGCATCTTGTTGCGCTTGAGCGCCCCTTCGATGGGGGCCGGAATGGTCTGGTTGAGGGCGTCCATGGTGGAGAGTTCGATAGCGGAAAGCTTGGTGGTCAGGGTCTCGGAGAGCATCTTGATAAAGCTGTCGTCGATGGTGACCATCATGTCACCCAGACTCTTCTTGAACTGGGGCAGACTGACCTGAAACTGCCCCTTGGCCAGATTGACCTTGTGCAGTCGGGTGAGCAGCGCCTCGTGTTCGCCTGGCAGGGTATCGGTCAGTTGCAGGTAGCTGTCGACCTGTTGGCTAAGGCTGCTCATCTCCCCTTGCAGTTCGGGGTGGTGGGCGACCTGCTGGCGCAAGACGTCGAGGCTCTTGCCCACCGCAGCCTTGGCCTGTTTCAGTTCGGCCACTTCGGCCGGCAGCTGTTTTGGGTCCTGCTCGGTGAGCACATCCCCCAGCCACTTGTTGGCGCTGAGCAGGGTGATCTGGGTCTGGCTGCTGGCAATCACCAGCGGCATAGACTGCTGGGTAACCTGCTCCAGTGCGTTCCCCAGGGTCTCCTGACTACGAAATGTGAGCAGTGAACTGGCCACCATCACGGCCACCAGGATCGCGAAGCCAAGGTAGACTCGCTGCAAGATGGAGAGATCCGACATTGTTTGTTTCATTATTGTCCCGCTGTATATGCAAAAGTCCCTTGCCTGAGTACCCCGTCCTTTTGATACCCTGCAGACCACCCTGAACAGGCGCTGCAGATGACGTCCCTCTGGCTATCGGTATTTTTAACAATAACTGAAGGGAATGGGACATCAGCTGTGTCAAATGTCGGCTTGTGTCACACTTGGCGTGCTGCTCGCCCCCCTTTCGGGAGCCGCTTGGGGTTCTAGTTCAATTTTCTGTTTCATATAAGGGAGTTAGCCATGGCGCAAGAAACCATTTTCAGCAAAATCATCCGTAAAGAGATCCCCGCCGACATCCTTTATCAAGACGATCTGGTCACCGCATTCCGGGATATCCAGCCCAAGGCCAAGACCCATATTCTGATCATCCCCAATGTGCTGATCCCCACCGTCAATGACGTGGAAGCCGAACATGAACTGGCACTTGGCCGGATGTTCACCGTGGCCCGCAAACTGGCCGCTGAGGCTGGCATCGCCGAAGATGGCTACCGCCTCATCATGAACTGCAACCGCCACGGCGGGCAGGAGGTCTACCACATCCACATGCATCTGGTCGGTGGCCAGCCGCTGGGACCGCTGCTCAGCCTGTAATGAATCGCCACGCCTCAACCTGCCGCAGCGCCCTGTTGCTCTGCGGCGCCCTGCTGTTGCTGGGAGGCTGTGCCTCCCGCTGGCAGGATATGTTCGTCTCCTACTCCGATCAGATGGTGCCCCTGCGCAACCAGCTGCTGCTGGGCCATGCCGCCGAGGCGCTGCCCGAAGTGCGCGACTCCACCCTTGGGGATGACACCTTTGTGCTGGATCGGCTCGAACAGGGGCGTATCGCCTGGCTCGCCGGTCAGGATGCGGGCAGCAAGCAGGCGTTCACCGCCGCCGACAGCCGCCTTCAGTGGGAAGACAATCAGGCCGAATACCGGCTGAGCCACGGTCTGGATCAGGTGGGCAGTCTGCTCACCAACGATCAGTCGATGGCCTATCGTACTCCCGATTACGAACGCACCATGCTGCATCACTATCTGGCCCTCAACTATCTGCAACGGGGTGATGCCGATGACGCCCTGGTAGAGGTGCGCCGGGCCAATCAGGTGCAGGAGCAGGCGCTTAAACGGCGAGCCGATGAGGTGCGCAAGGCGAAGGATGAGAGCGAAGAGGCCGAGGCTGAAGGTGAGATGCGCCAGCTGATGTCGCGCGGCGCACCGGATCTCGATCGGTTGATCGGCAAGGTCAAAAACGGTTTTCAGAACGCCTACACCTTCTATTTTTCCGCCGTGCTCTATGAGGCGGCCGGGGATCTCAACGATGCCTGGGTCGACTATCAGCGCGGCTACCAGATAGCGCCGGACAACCGCAGCCTGCAAGATGCCTTGCTGCGTCTGGCGCGGCTGCGTGGCTCACCGGACGAGATCCGCGAGACCGAGAAAAAGATAGGCCGCAAAGCACCGCCGCTTGCAAAAGATCAAGGCCAACTGGTGGTGCTGTTTGAAGATGGTTTGATCCCGGCGCGGCGCGAACTGTTCCTGCCGCTGCCCATCTCCACCTCCCGCGGCGATTTTCGCACCTTTACCGTAGCCATCCCCTATTACGATAATCGGGCCAGCGACACCGGCCCGCTGACGGTGGAAGTCGGCAAGCGGGCCTGGCAGACCAGCGAGCTGGTCAGGCTGGAAGCGCTGGCCGCCAAAGATCTGCAGGAGCGGCTGCCCGGCATGCTGACCCGCCAGGCGCTGCGACTGGTGGCCAAAGAGCAGATGCGCCGCACCGCTGCCAAAGAAGGAGGGGATGTGGGCAATATTCTGGTGGGGATCTTCAACACCCTCTCGGAGCGGGCCGATACCCGCAGTTGGCTGACGCTGCCAGCTCAGGCATCGAGCTGGCAGGGGATGGTGCCGGCAGGTGACATCAATCTCACCCTGGGCGCGGGGGCAGCCCAGCGGCAATTGCCGCTCACCATCCACAAGGGCCGCACCACCCTGGTCTGGGTACAGCGCCTCGGCGCCGGTCTGACCACCCGGGTGATGCCGCTCTGAGCAGATGGCGAAGAGATATGAGCAAGACCATTAACGGGCAGCCCCTCAGTGCTGCCCCACTCACTCCAATCAAGGAGAGCAAGATGAAAGCATACGGGTTGGCCCTCGGGCTCGCGCTGCTGCTGACCGGCTGCGCCACCAACACCTCAGGCGTGGCGCTCTATGGCCCGGCGGGCGGTGCTCCCACGCTGGAGCAGCATCAAAACGTCAACGTCACCCTGAGCGAGCTGAGCCGCCGCCAGCAAAATGGCCTGCTGCAGGTCAATGTGGCCGCCGCCAGCACCCAGCGCGGCGATAACAAGCTGCAATATATCTTCTATTGGTATGATGAGGCCGGTCAGGAGGTCGCCAGCGATGGCCGCGGCTGGACCCCCATCAAGCTGCATGGCTATCAGACCCGCACCCTCTCGGCCCTGGCGCCCAGCCCGGCGGCGCAGGGTTACCGGATTTACGTACGCGAAGTGATTGAGGAATCCTACTGATGAAAATGAATCATGCCCTGCTGATATTGACCTCTGCATTGCTCTTGGGCGGCTGCTCCAGCACTACCGTCAGCTATGGCGATCCCACTGAAACTGAAACCGTCACCGTCGATTACGGCTCAAGCGACCTGCAGGCCATCGCCGACAAGATGGCGGACTCCATGCTCGCCTCCCCTGCCACCAGCGAGATCACCGCAGGCGGTCGTCCGGTGATGTTTATGGACTCTATCCGCAACAAGACCTCCGAGCACATCGATACCGAAGCCATCACCGATACCATCCGCACCAAGTTGCTGCGGGCCGGCAAATTCCGCTTCGTCGACATGAGCAAGGTGACCGCCGTCAAGCAGCAGCTCGAATATCAGCAGAGCAGCGGCATGGTGGATCCTGCCTCCATGGTACGTCTGGGCAAGCAGACCGGTGCTCGCTACATGGTCTATGGCAACCTCGCCAGCATCGTCAAGGACAATGGCAAGGTGAAGGATGTCTACTACCAGATGACCATGAACCTGATGGACCTGCAAAACGGCGAACTGCTGTGGGCCGATCAGAAAGAGATCCGCAAACAGGCGAAGAAATCCACCTTTGGCTGGTAACAGGCTCCTGGTGACAGGCAACTGTGATCCGCTACTGGCCAGCCTGCCCGCCCCCTGGCGGGAGGGGCAGCTGGAACCACTCGGGTTAGGCCTGACCAACTGCAACTATCGACTGCGCCTCCCCTCGGGGCGCAGTTACTTTTTGCGTCAGGGCCACTCCGACCCGGTGCGCATTGGCATCGACCGTCCCACCGAGTGGCAGCTTTATCAGGGGGCGATGGCCGAAGGACTAGCGCTGCCTTGCCACTATGGCGATGCCGCCAGCGGTCTGATGCTGCTCGAATGGTGCGATGAGCCAAACTGGGTACACGCGGCACCACCGGAAGCCGATCAGCCCCGTCTGCTTGCTGAGGTGCTGCGCAAGCTCCATCGCCTGCCGCTGCCTGCGGTGGTGATGGCGGTGCGGGCTCACGCCGCAGGCTATCGCGCCCGACTGGCCCGCATTCCCTCCTGGCTGCCTTCGCTGGAGCGGGGCTTGCTCGCCAGCAGTGAGCCAAATGATTGCTGGTGCCCTTGCCACCATGATCTCAATCCGGCTAACTTGTTGGGAAGCAAACCCTGGGTCATCGACTGGGAGTATGGCGCGGCAGGTCACCCCGGCTTTGAGCTCGCCAGCATCCAGCGCACCCATGAGTGGCCCGCCGAGCGGCGCGACGAGCTGGAAGCTCACTATCTGCAGGCCGTGCCGCGCCACCAGTGGCCCGATTTTCAGAGCGAGGCATTTTTACCCTGGGTCGACTATATCGGCCTGCTCTGGGCCCTGCTGATGGCAGAGCAACAGCCCTCACTCGACTATGACACCCTGATCGCCATCAACCGGCAACGACTGGAGTAACAGATGATAAACAAGGTGCGCTGGCACAAGCCGAAAACCTGGGGTCTGCTGCTGATCGGCCTGCTGCTGACCGGCTGCTCCACCCGGGTGATCTACTACTGGCTCGATACCGCCATCATCTGGCAGCTGGATGACTACTTTGCCCTCTCCTATTCGCAGAAGGATCTGCTCAGCCGCGAAGTGAAGGGGCTGATGGCCTGGCATCGCCAACACGAGCTGCCGCGCTACGCCAGGGATCTCGATGCACTGGCCAAGGCGGTGGCCAGCCCCATGACGCCGGAGCAGATCTCGACCAACCTGGATGCGGTGCAGCAGAGCCTGACCCGCACGCTGGAAAACACTATCCCCCGTGCGGTCAGGCTGGCGCGCACCCTGACCGACGAGCAGGTGGCCCGCTTTATGACCGATCGGGTCAAGCGGCAGCAGGAGCGGCAAAAGGACTTTGCCACTGAGCCCAAAGAGCAGATGCTGGCGGAGTTTCGCGACAAGATGAACAAGCGGCTCGAGTTCTGGATTGGCGAGGTGAAACCGGCACAGGCACCACTGGTGGCCCAGTGGGCCGAATGGCAATACGAACTGATGCCTCCCTGGCTCGAGTTTCAGGAGTCATGGACCCAGGAGCTGGACAGGTTGATGAAACAGCGCCAGAGTCCCGACTTTACCCGCGAGCTGACCGACCTGCTGGCCGAGGGGGATGGGCTGATGGATGGCCGCTTTACCGGCTATACCGAGCAGTCACGCCAGCGCACCGTCAACTGGCTGAGCGCCATGAGCCAGTCGCTGGATATCTCCCAGCGGGCCCATCTCTACTCCCTGCTCAAGGGTTATGCCCGCGACTTCAAGCAGATGAGCGGCAGCTGACGAGCGGCACCGAATGGTGCCATGCGCCCGGGACAACCTTGTTCAAACCGGGCGCTTATGGTAGTTTGCCCTTCCTATTTATCGGGAATTAACTTTTGCGCCTTATCGACAAAGTAAAACTGGTGCTGGTAACTCTGGTTATCGCCCTCACCCTGCTTTGTTCCATCGCCCGAATGGAAGGCCCGCTGCTACCCGCATCTCCCCAGAGTGAACAGCAGCAGACTCAGGTGTTCAATCAGCTTAGCGACAGCGATGATGGCATCATCAAGTTTGTCGGCAGCCATCAGAATCACCTGCTGCGTCTCGAACAATCCCTACGCAGTGACAACCAGCCCAAGAGTGTGGTCTACGAGCTGATCCAGAGCTGGTCGGCCCAAGCCATCCTGCTGTTGCTGCTCGGCTGGCTGATGCTGGCACCCGAGCTCTATCACAAACAGAGTTTTCGCGATCGCTTCGGTGCGATCCATCGGCGCCATCTACAGCGCCAACATCTGCAATACCGCTTCACCCAGAGCTATCTGAGCGCCTGACCCCGGAGGGGCTGGCACATCCACTGTTTGCTCATCTCCTCTTCCTGACGGATCCGGCGGCTGCCTGATCCGCATCTGATGCATCCCATTTTTTGCGCCTTGCCGAGCCTTGTTGCTATCGGCCCGGGCACCATTCTCCTGACAGAGGCTTGTTTGCCATGAGAAAGAGCAATCGCACCGTTCTCAACCGCATGAGCAAGTGGCAGTACGCACTACTGCTGTTGATGCTGTTGACCTTTACCTTTTACTCCCTGCCCACCTTTTTTGGTGAGCAGCCCTCCCTCGGCCTGCACGGACAGCAGCGCCTGACCACCCAGCAACAGATGCTGCTGAGCGACAAGCACCTGACACCGGTCAAAGTGATCGAGCAACCTGAGCGGGTCGAGCTGGTCTTTGCCAGCCAGGGCGAACAGCAGCGCGCCAAGCAGTTGCTGGAGCAGCAAGGGGTCGACAGTGCTGCCCTGACACTGGAGTTTCACTCCAACGCACCGGCCTGGATCACCCGCCTCGGCGCCGACCCCATCAAGCTGGGGCTCGATCTGCGTGGCGGCTCCCAACTGCTTATCGGGGTGGACGTGGACTTTGTCATCGACAATCAGACCAAGAATCTGGTCGACACCCTGCGCACCCGTTTCCGTGAAGCCAATCTGCGCGGCGCCAGCGTCACTCGCACGGCACAGGGCGCCGTAGCCGTCACCCTGCCGGAGGTGGCCGAACAGGAGAGCTGGCTCGCCATCATCAAGGAGAGTGCCGGTACCCGTCAGGATCAGTGGAAGCTGACCCGCTCCGGCAATGACCTGAAACTGGTGCTGAGCGAGACGGAGCGTACCCTGCTGGTCAACAACGCCGTGACCCAGAACCTGTCGATCCTGAAAAAACGGATCAACGAGCTCGGCATCGTCGAGGCCTCGGTGGTGCGTCAAGGTCAGGATGGCATCCGTATCGAACTGCCCGGAGTACACAACCCCAAACAGGCGAAAGAGGTGATCGGCGCCACCGCCTCGCTGGCCTTCTACGAGGCCAAGGCCGACAGCCACTTCTATATCGCCGATCGCAACGGTCAGGCCGTCGGCATGGCACGCAAGCCGGTGCTGACCGGCGAGCACATCGTCGATGCCCGCGCCAACATGGGCGAGATGGGTCAACCCCAGGTCAATATCGTGCTCGACACCCTGGGTGGCAGCAAGATGAACCAGTTCAGCCGCCAGCATGTGGGCAAGCCGATGGCGACCGTCTTCACCGAGTACAAAACCAACGCCCAGGGCAAACTGCGCGCCCAGAGCGAGGTGATCAACGTCGCCACCATCCAGACCGCCCTTGGCAACCAGTTCCGCATCACCGGCATTGGCAGTCTGCCGGAGGCGCAAGAGCTGGCCATGCTGCTGCGTGCCGGCGCCCTCACCGCCCCGCTCAAGATCCTGGAAGAACGCAGTATTGGCCCGACGCTGGGGATGCAGAATATCGAGGCAGGCTTCACCGCGCTGGCCTTCGGCATGGCAGGCATGATGCTGTTCATGATGGCCTGGTACCGCAAATTCGGCTGGGTTGCCATCACGGCGCTGGTCGCCAACCTGTTGATGCAGGTCGGTATGCTGGCGGTGCTGCCGGGCGCCGTGCTGACCCTGCCGGGGATCGCCGGTCTGGTGCTGACGGTGGGCATGGCGGTGGATACCCATGTGCTGATCTTCGAGCGGATCAGGGACCGGCTGCGAGAGGGGGGCTCACTGGCCAACGCCATCGACTTTGGCTATCGCTCGGCCTTCCACACCATTTTCGATGCCAACATCACTACGCTCATCTGCGCCGTGGTGCTCTATTCAATCGGCTCCGGGCCGCTGCAGGGCTTCTCCATCACCCTCATTCTGGGTCTGCTCTCCAGCATGATCACCGGGATCTGGGGGACGCGCGCCATCATCAACCCCCTATGGGGACGCAGCAGCGAGCGCACGCTGAAGGTGTAACGGGACAGCAGTCCCTCTGATGAGCGGCTTTGGCTGCGCCATCGGCTATGGATATGGCCGGAGCGGCCAAAGCAGAACACTATTTTCCCGGCGTGTCACGGCACGTCGTGATGGGCCAACAGCCAGATGCTGGCTGGCCAAGGAGAGAATTATGTTGAGAATGATCGTTGCCATGGGGCTGACCCGTTGGCGTTATATTGGCCTGTGGGCTTCCATCCTGCTGACCGTGGCCAGCGTCGCCATCTTGCTGGTGAACGGCCTGACACTGGGGCTCGATTTTACCGGCGGGATCCTGCTGGAGTTTCATATCCAGACCCTGAAAGAAGCCCATGAACTCAATGCCATGCTGGTCTCCCCGCTGGCGGGAGCCGTTGAGCTGAGCTCGGCCGGTATTCCCGGCGAGTGGCTGATCAAGCTGCCCCCCCACGAACTGCCCTGGCCCGCGGCAGATCTCGCCACAATGCTGACCCAACAGCTGGGGATGCCGGTCGAGTTGCTGCGCACCACCATCGTTGGCCCTCAGGTGGGTGCCGAGCTGTTCCAGCAGGGGATGCTGGCGGTGCTGGTCGCGTCGCTGGCGATGTCGGCCTATCTGGCGTTTCGCTTCGAGTGGCGTCAGGCCATCGGCATCCTGCTCTCGGTGGTCCATGACGCCATCGTAGCGCTGGGGCTGCTGTCACTCTTTCAGATCGAATTCGATCTGAACATCATCGCCGGTTTGATGGCGGTGATCGGCTACTCCCTCAACGACAGCATCGTCATCTCGGACAGGTTGCGGGATCTGCTGAGCTCGCGTACCCAGATGGGCATCCACGAATGCTCCGATGTGGCCATCAAGGCAACCTTCAGTCGCACCATGATCACTTCGGGCACCACCCTGTTTACCGTGGGAGCTCTGTTGCTGTTTGGCGGTGACGCCCTCTACGGCTTCTCCTTCACCCTGTTTGCCGGGATCCTGGTGGGCACCGTCTCCTCTATTACCGTCGCCTCGACCGTGCAGGAGCTGCTGGGCCTCACCCCGCAGGCCTATCAGAAAAAGAGCGAGGAGCCACTGGCCAACGCAGTCTGAATCTTGTTAATCAGGCCCGGCCCACCGGGTCTCAACGAACCGGGCCCCTGCCAACCATTGGCAGGGGCTTTTTCCATCCCTCTCTCGCCGCCCATTTTGTCGTTCGGCTCGCCTCAATTGACAACTGACCATATTGAAAGCAATAACGGGTCAACCCGTCATTTTTAATAACAAAAAGGTCATTTTATTACGTCGTAAACCATAAAATGTGACTGAAAGCACTTTCTTGAGGGCTCAAAGGAGGCAACATTGTAGTGATTTATCTACAAAGGGATATGAGATGTTGTTACAACCTGCCAATACAGCAAAATCCAGACAGTTGCTGAACGAGACCATGGCTTTGGTACTCGCAGGAGGGCGGGGTAGTCGCCTCAAACAGTTAACCGACAACCGTGCAAAACCTGCCGTTCATTTCGGCGGCAAATTCCGCATCATCGATTTCGTGCTCTCCAACTGCATCAACTCCGGCATTCGTCGGGTCGGTGTCGTGACCCAGTACAAATCCCACAGCCTGTTGCGCCATCTCCAATCGGGCTGGTCTTTCCTGCGCTACCAGATGAACGAGTTTATCGATCTGCTCCCTGCCCAGCAGCGGGTGGATGAGGTGAACTGGTATCGGGGTACCGCCGATGCGGTCTACCAGAATCTGGATATCATCCGCGATCACGCCCCCAAATATGTGGTGGTGCTGGCAGGCGATCACATCTACAAGATGGATTACGCCGCCATGCTGCTCGACCACGTCAATATGGGCGCCAAGGTGACCGTTGCCTGCATCGAGGTGCCACGCAGTGAAGCAAGCGCCTTCGGGGTAATGGCGGTGGATGATGATCGCAAGATCAATGCCTTCGTCGAAAAGCCTGCTAACCCGCCCGCCATGCCGGGCAAGGCCGACACCGCGCTGGCCTCCATGGGCGTCTATATCTTCGATGCGGAGTATCTCTATCAGCTGCTGGAAGAGGACATTGCCAACGAGCAGTCCCATCACGATTTCGGCATGGACGTGATCCCCCGCGTGGTGAAAGAGGGCACCGCATTCGCTCACCCGTTTGGCATGTCCTGTGTCGGCTGCTGTCCGGATCGCCGCCCCTACTGGCGCGATGTGGGCACCGTGGACTCCTTCTGGGAAGCCAACATGGATCTCGCCTCAGTCACGCCGGAGCTGGATATCTACGATCAGGACTGGCCCATCTGGACCAGCCAGAACATGACTCCTCCCGCCAAGTTCGTGCAGGACAGAAATGGCCAGCACGGCATGACCATCAACTCCATGTTTGCCGGGGGCACCATCGTCAGTGGCTCTTTCATCCTGAGTTCGGTGCTCTTTACCAATGTGCGGGTCGACTCCTTCTGCACCCTGGATCAGGCCGTTATCTTCCCGGGTGTGGAGATTGGTGCCGGTTGCCGACTGCGCCGGGTGGTGATCGACAAGGGGTGCAAACTGCCGGAAGGCACGGTGATCGGTGAAAACGCCGATGAAGATGCACGTCGCTTCCACCGCTCCGAGCAGGGCATAGTGCTGGTCACCTAGGGGATGCTCACTCGCCTGAACAAAGAGCTGCAGGGAAAACAAAAGCGCTGATCCGCAGCCAGACGGGATCCCCCTTCCTACCGCAAAGGGAGCCATGATGGCTCCCTCTTTCTATGGCTGACCAGATAGCCACCTCACACCATCATTGCCATCGCGTTGCAGTCTCCCAGAGATACCATTTACTGTGGGTAAACAGCTGGGCAACGCAGCCTTCACACCCTCAAACCGTAAACATTAAATTACAAAATAACCATTAACCCTCCGAAAACCTCTCTGTATTATTCCTGTTCGCACTATATAGCAGCTCCTTTATCTGACTTTTTAGCGGTAAATCCGCTAGTTTCACTTGATTGTTTGTTTTTCCTTGGTAAGGTGAGGGCGGTTGCGTAACGAAGCAGGTACCGGTGTAAATATTTAGGTACAACCGCTTTTGGCTTAATACAGTAGAGAGAATGAAATCATGCAAAGAGACCCCCTGAACAACATCCATATCCAGTCCGAACAAGTGATGATCACGCCTGCCCAGCTCAAGGAGAAGTTACCCATCTCCGACAAAGCGCTGGCATTCGTGCAAGGGGCCCGCAATACCATCGCCGACATCATTCACCGCCGCGATCACCGCCTGCTGGTGATCTGTGGTCCCTGCTCCATCCACGATATGGACGCCGCCAAAGAGTACGCAACCAGACTCAAAGCGCTGCATGATGCCTATCAGGACTCTCTCTACATTGTCATGCGGGTCTACTTTGAGAAGCCGCGCACCACGGTCGGCTGGAAAGGCTTTATCAACGACCCCAATCTGGATGGCACCTTCGATGTGGAGCTGGGGCTGCACCGTGCCCGCGAGCTGCTCTGCTGGCTGGCGGAGCTGGAGTTGCCGCTGGCCACCGAAGCGCTCGACCCCATCAGCCCGCAATACCTGGCCGAACTCTTCTCCTGGTCAGCCATCGGCGCCCGCACCACCGAATCCCAGACCCACAGGGAGATGGCCTCCGGTCTCTCCATGCCGGTCGGCTTCAAGAACGGCACCGACGGTAACCTGGGGACCGCCATCAATGCGCTGCAGGCGGCCTCCTCCCCTCACGCCTTTATGGGGATCAACCAGCAGGGCCAAGTTGCGCTGCTGCAGACCCAGGGCAACCCGGATGGTCACGTGATCCTGCGCGGCGGCAAACATCCCAACTACGACTCGGTCAACGTGTCGCTGGCGGAAGAGGCTCTGGAGAAAGCGGGCCTGCTGCCGAGCCTTGTGGTGGATTGCAGCCACGGCAACTCCAGCAAGGATCACCGTTTGCAGCCCAAGGTGGCCGACAACGTCATCCACCAGATCCAGGAGGGCAACCGCTCCATCATCGGGGTGATGCTCGAATCCAACCTGTTCGAGGGCAACCAGTCCAGCGAGCAGCCCAAGGAGCAGATGCACTACGGGGTCTCCATCACAGATGCCTGCATCGACTGGGACACCACCGCTACCCTGCTGGCCCGCTGCCACAACCAGCTGGCTGACCCCCTCAAGGGCAGAACTGCACGGTAAGCCGTGGTATCTTGTCGTAACCTATTGAACAATCTGGGTATCACCGCAGGTGGCATCTGGCAGCTCATGCCGTGATACCTTGTTGCATCTTGAATTTCAGGGCGCCGCCGCTCGCGGCGCCAGCAGGGACTGGATATGGCTGAAGAGTTGAATGTACTCAGGGACAAGATAGATGCGGTGGACAAGCAGCTGATCGATCTGCTTGCCGCCCGTCTTGCCCTGGTGGGAGAAGTGGGTGAGGTAAAGAGCCGCCACGGCCTGCCCATCTATGCACCGGATCGGGAGGCGAGCATGCTGGCCCGCCGTCGTGCCGAGGCTGAGCAGTTGGGAGTGCCCGGCGATCTCATCGAAGACGTGCTGCGCCGGGTGATGCGTGAATCTTATGCCAGCGAGAAAGATACCGGCTTCAAATGCATAAAGCCGGATCTTGGCAAGGTGGTCATCATCGGCGGTCAGGGCCAGCTTGGCCGCTTGTTCGGCCATATGTTCAGCCTCTCAGGCTATCGGGTCGAGACGCTGGAACAAGCCGACTGGCCGCGCGCTGACGAGATCCTCGCCGGAGCAGGTCTGGTGATGGTGGCGGTGCCCATCGATATCACCTGCCAGATCATCGACCGCCTCGGCAACCTGCCCGCCCACTGCCTGCTGGTCGATGTCACCAGCGTGAAAGCGGCGCCGCTCGAACATATGCTGACGGTGCACCAAGGGCCGGTACTGGGACTGCACCCCATGTTCGGGCCGGATGTGGCAAGCCTCGCCAAGCAGGTGATCGTCTGCTGTCAGGGGCGTGACCCCGCAGCGAGCCAATGGTTGCTGGATCAGATGACCATCTGGGGCGCCCGCTTGCAGCAGGTGGAAGCCAAGGCCCACGATGAGGCGATGACCCTCATTCAGGCACTGCGTCACTTCGCCACCTTTGCCTATGGCTGGCACCTCTCCCGGGAGCAGGCCAATCTGGATCGCCTGCTGAGTTTGAGCTCCCCCATCTACCGGCTGGAGCTGGCCATGGTAGGGCGGCTGTTTGCCCAAGATCCCCACCTCTATGCCGACATCATTTTGTCGTCACCGCAGAATCTGGCGATGATCCGCCGCTACTACCAAAACTTCGGCGACGCGCTGGGGCTGCTGGAGCGTGGGGACAGGGACGGTTTCATCGAGGCCTTCTCGCAAGTCTCCGGTTTCTTCGGTGAGCATGCCGACCAGTTCCTGCGTGAAAGCCGCATGCTACTGGCCCAGGCCAACGACCGCCGCCAACACGGCTAATCCTGCAAAAGTAGTAACAACTCATGCCACTCGGAAGGAGCCGCCACCGTTCATAACTGGATGCGAGCCAAAGATCTCCATTGGAAGGGGCAATTAAGCGTGCGGGTTGCCATTAACAATGGCAACCCGCTTTGCAACTAGTCTCGAAGCAAACCCTGTCTTACCTAATCGTCGCCATCTGCCGCACACATCGCTGCTCTCTGTCATCCACCCGCTTGGCAAACCAGGCGGTGGTGAGGTTGCGGGTAATTTTCGGGCTCTTTAGCTGAATGCCGGGCAGGATGGCGCGGGGCAGTCGCTTGCCCGCTTGCTTGTCGGCCAAGGTAAAGATGCGATGGTAGAGATCGGTCTCGGCAAATTCGGCTGTATCCCCTTTGCGAAGGCTCTGGTGGATCGCCTGTTTGCTCATATTGACCCGGTTGGCGAGGGTGTAGACGGCAAGCTCGGTGTTACCCGGCAGATCCGAGTCATAGCGGATCAGGTCCCCGTCCAGCGCCAGAGTTTTGCCACTCAGGCGGCTGACGGCGGCCTGAAAAGCGGCATTGCGACTGGCATACCAGCCGGCGTTGAAGTCGGCAAAACGGTAGAGGGTATCCGGGTAGTCGACGGGATAACCGAAGATATGCTTGGTGCCAAACCAGATGCCGCCGCGACGGGTAAAGACTTCGTGGCGAATGGAGTCCTTGATTGGATAGGGGTAGCCACGGGCGTTGGCCTCGGCAAAGGCGATGCTCACCTGCATCGGGCCGCCGGTATGCACCGGGTTGAGGTTGCCAAACAGCGTCTTGCCCATCGGCAGCATGCTGATCATGTCTTCGAAGATTTCACTCATCTCCCGCTCGGTACGCAACTTGTCGATCCGCTCGGCGTAGCTCTTGCCAGTGGGCGAGTTGATGGAGAGCGCGGCCCGCACCATAAATTCGGGGATCAGCAGCTTGGCTGCCCGTGAGTTGATCTCTTTCCAGGCGATCTTGCCAAGGCCCGGCACCACGGGGTCGGCCTGATAAGTGGCTTCCTGCTCCGCCACCGCCAGCACGCTACAGACATTGTGATCATTGACCGTCACCCCCTGGGTGGTGAGCGCCGTCACCACGTCGTTGGCCCACCCCTGTTTGTCCGGCACCTGACGGGGCAAGAAGCGCACGATGCGGCTCTTCATGTCCGCTGGTTTGCGCGGCTGCATGGCAGGCGGCGTTTTGGGGTTGCTCACGCTCGCCTCTTTGGCAGGCGCGGAGGCGGGATCACTGGCACAACCGGCCAGCAACAAGGCAGAGCAGAAGGCAAGAAGACGACAGGAAGGCAAAGCGGTCATAAGCATGTCCATTTTTTGTTGGCCCTACAGGCAGCGCCGCTGGCACTGCACTGACAAGCAAAGTGGGGCCATTGTAGAGGATTGCCTGCCGCAGTTGAAACCCGCGCTCGCAGCATCCCCTCCCCTTGCCAGCTTTTGCCACCCCACGCGCCATCAGTTGTCTGCGATGCGGAACTCATGACCTTCCTCAATGGCTCACCCGGCCAGAACCGTACGGTGAGCGACAGATAAAAAGAAACCCCCGCCATCGCTGGCGGGGGTTGGTCGTCTGGCAAGTCGGACTGATGCCCGCTGCAAACGCTTAGCGGTTTTTCACCTTCTGGTGCAACTCCTGCACCGAGTTGACGTTGGCGGTGGCATCCACGCTGATGGCCATGCAGGTGGCAAACGCCTCATTCATGGTGGTGGTGTAAGCCACCTTGTTCTGCAAGGCGGCGCGACGCAGCTGCTTGGAGTCCTGGATCGCCACCCGCCCTTCGGCGGTGTTGACGATGTAGGTGTACTCGCCATTCTTGATGCGGTCGAGAATGTGCGGGCGACCTTCGTGCACCTTGTTGACCAGGCGCGGGTTGATGCTCGCCTCACCCAGCGCGACGGCTGTGCCGTGAGTGGCATCCAGCTCGTAGCCCAGCTCCAGCAGCTTGGCAGCCAAGTCAACCACCTGCGCCTTGTCGCTGTGACGCACTGACAAGAGGGCACGACCCTCTTTCGGTACGGCGTGGTTGGCACCCAGCTGCGCCTTGGCATAGGCCTCGGCAAAGCTGCTGCCCACACCCATTACCTCACCGGTAGAGCGCATCTCCGGCCCCAGCAGCGGGTCAACCCCCGGGAACTTGGCGAACGGCAGTACCACCTCTTTCACCGAGTAGTAGGGTGGGATGATCTCTTTGGTGAAGCCCTGTTCTTGCAGCGACTGACCGGCCATCACACGGGCGGCAATCTTGGCCAGCGGGGCACCGGTCGCCTTGGAGACGAACGGCACGGTACGGGCGGCGCGCGGGTTCACCTCGATGAGGTAGATGTCATCACCCTTGACCGCGAACTGCACGTTCATCAGGCCGATAACGCCGAGCTCCAGCGCCAGCTTGCGCACCTGCTCGCGGATCTCGTCCTGAATTTTCTTGGACAAGGTATAGGGAGGCAGGGAGCAACCGGAGTCACCGGAGTGGATACCGGCCTGCTCGATGTGCTCCATGATGCCGCCGATGACCACATCGGTGCCGTCGCAGATGGCATCCACGTCCAGCTCGGTCGCATCGTCCAGGAAGCGGTCCAGCAGCACCGGCGATTCGTTGGAGACGCTCACCGCCTCGGCGAAGTAGCGACGCAGATCCTGCTCGTCATAGACGATTTCCATGGCGCGGCCACCCAGCACGTAGGAGGGGCGAACCACCAGCGGGTAGGTAATGCGCTCGGCCAGCAGCACGGCCTGTTCCAGCGCGGTGACGGTGCCGTTTTCCGGCTGCTTGAGGCCGAGGCGCTCGACGGCAGACTGGAAGCGCTCGCGGTCTTCGGCGCGGTCGATGGCATCCGGGCTGGTACCGATAATCGGCACGCCGTTGGCTTCCAGTGCTCGGGCCAGTTTCAGCGGGGTCTGGCCACCGTACTGAACGATGACGCCCTTGGGTTTTTCGATGCGTACGATTTCCAGCACATCTTCCAGGGTCACCGGCTCGAAGTAGAGACGATCGGAGGTGTCGTAATCGGTGGAGACGGTCTCCGGGTTGCAGTTGACCATGATGGTCTCGTAACCGTCTTCGCGCAGGGCCAGCGCCGCGTGCACACAGCAGTAGTCGAACTCGATACCCTGACCGATACGGTTCGGGCCACCGCCGATGATCATGATCTTGTCGCGGTTGCTCGGGGCCGCTTCGCACTCCTCGTCATAGCTGGAGTACATGTAGGCGGTGTTGGTAGCGAACTCGGCGGCGCAGGTATCGACCCGCTTGTAGACCGGGAAGATGTTGTGGCGGGCACGCAGTTTGCGCACTTCCCCTTCGGCCACACCGAGGATCTTGGCCAGACGGGCATCGGCAAAGCCTTTGCGCTTGAGGGCACGCAGGAAGTCGGCATCGAGACCGGCCATGCCGCGCTCTTTCACCTCTTCTTCCAGCTTCACCAGATCTTCAATCTGTACCAGGAACCAGGGGTCAATCTTGGTCAGCTTGAAGATGCCGTCCATGGAGAGACCGGCGCGGAACGCATCGGCAATATAGAAGATACGGTCGCTACCGGCGTCCTGCAGCTCGTGACGGATGCGGGTCAGGGAGTCCGGCGCATTGAGGTCAACCATGGGGTCGAAGCCGGTTTTGCCGGTTTCGAGGCTGCGCAGCGCCTTGTGCAGGGACTCCTGGAAGTTGCGGCCGATGGCCATCACTTCACCGACCGACTTCATCTGGGTAGTCAGACGATCGTTGGCACCGGCGAATTTTTCGAAGTTGAAGCGCGGCACCTTGGTGACCACGTAGTCGATGGCCGGCTCGAAGGAGGCCGGAGTGCGACCGCCGGTGATATCGTTCATCAGCTCGTCGAGGGTGTAACCGATGGCGAGCTTGGCGGCGATCTTGGCGATGGGGAAACCGGTCGCCTTGGAGGCCAGCGCAGAGGAGCGCGACACCCGCGGGTTCATCTCGATGATGACCATGCGGCCATCTTTCGGGTTGATACCGAACTGGACGTTGGAGCCGCCGGTCTCAACGCCGATTTCGCGCAGCACCGCCATGGAGGCGTTGCGCATCAGCTGGTACTCCTTGTCGGTCAGCGTCTGGGCTGGCGCGACCGTGATGGAGTCACCGGTGTGGATACCCATGGGGTCGAAGTTTTCGATGGCGCAGACGATGATGCAGTTGTCGTTGCGATCCCGCACCACTTCCATCTCGTACTCTTTCCAGCCGATCAGCGACTCGTCGATGAGCAGCTCTTTGGTCGGCGACAAGTCCAGACCGCGCTCGCAGATCTCGACGAACTCTTCGGTGTTGTAGGCGATGCCGCCACCGGAGCCGCCCATGGTAAAGGAGGGACGGATGATGCAGGGGAAGCCGACCATCTGCTGCACGCCCCACGCCTCTTCCATGTTGTGGGCGATGCCGGCACGCGGGCACTCCAGGCCAATGCTGCGCATCGCCTTGTCAAAACGGGAGCGGTCTTCGGCCTTGTCGATGGCATCGGCGGTGGCACCGATCATCTCGACACCGAACTCGGCCAGCACGCCATGCTTCTCCAGCGCCAGTGCGCAGTTAAGCGCAGTCTGGCCGCCCATAGTGGGCAGAATGGCGTCCGGGCGCTCTTTCTTGATGATTTCGCGCACCACTTCCCAGGTGATGGGCTCGATGTAGGTGGCGTCTGCCATCTCCGGGTCGGTCATGATGGTGGCCGGGTTGGAGTTGACCAGAATAACGCGGTAGCCCTCCTCGCGCAGGGCTTTGCACGCCTGGGCGCCGGAGTAGTCAAATTCGCAGGCTTGGCCGATGACGATGGGGCCGGCGCCGAGGATCAGGATGCTCTGAAGGTCATTACGTTTTGGCATGAAACTCTTTCCTCTATTTCTTAGGCGCGATACTGCTTAATCAATTCAATAAAGTGGTCAAAAAGACCGGCACAGTCGTGCGGGCCCGGGCTCGCTTCGGGGTGTCCCTGGAAGCTGAAGGCCGGACGGTCGGTGCGATGGATACCTTGCAGGGAACCATCGAACAGGGAGACGTGGGTGGCGCGCAGGCAATCCGGCAGGCTGTTCTCGTCTACCGCAAAGCCGTGGTTCTGAGCGGTGATCATGACGGTGTTGTCATCGAGGCTCTTCACCGGATGGTTGGCGCCGTGGTGGCCAAACTTCATCTTGACGGTCTTGGCACCGGAGGCCAGACCCAGCAGCTGGTGACCCAGACAGATGCCGAACACCGGCGTGTTGGTATTAAGGAATGTCTTGATGGCCTCGATGGCGTAGTCGCACGGCTCGGGGTCGCCGGGGCCGTTGGAGAGGAAGATGCCATCCGGGTTCAGCGCCAGTACCTCGGCGGCCGGGGTCTTGGCAGGCACCACGGTCAGGCGGCAGCCACGGTCAACCAGCATCCGCAGGATGTTGCGCTTGACGCCAAAGTCATAGGCTACCACGTGGTATTTCAGCTGGTCGGCATCTGGGGTGACGTGCCCCTTGCCAAGCTGCCAGCTCCCTTCGGTCCAGTTGTACGCCTCACCAACCGTCACCTCTTTGGCCAGATCCATCCCCTTCAGACCGGGGAAGGCGCGGGCCTGTTCGAGAGCATAGGCTTCATCGACCTGTTTCCCGGCCAGAATGCAGCCAGCCTGAGCGCCTTTCTCGCGCAGGATGCGGGTCAGTTTACGGGTGTCGATGTCGGCGATGCCAACTATGTTGTGAGACTTGAGGTATTCGGAGAGGGATTGCTGATTGCGGAAATTGGAGGCAAGTATCGGAAGGTCCCGGATGATCAATCCCTGAGCATGGATCTGACTGGACTCTTCATCTTCGCTGTTGGTGCCGGTGTTGCCTATATGGGGGTAAGTGAGGGTGACGATCTGACGGGAATAAGAGGGATCGGTGAGGATTTCCTGATAGCCCGTCATCGACGTATTGAAAACCACTTCACCAACGGAACATCCCTCGGCGCCTATCGACACGCCTTTGAACACAGTTCCATCTTCCAGCACTAGCAATGCAGTGTGATTCAAGACAACCTCCAGTTATTTAGCTTTAAATTCAGCAATTTACCTGGGTGTTGCGGGCTCGGTTCCGGTCTTGGACAGGACTCGAACCCGGCAGATTTCTGGCAAATTGGGCGCATTCTACTTAAAAAAAGTGGCATTTCAACGTCTTTTCTCAGATGAAATGCATCTAAATTCAATAAAAAAGCAACATTACCCATTATCTATGCACTTAATCGCTTTGCAACCCCCTCCCGCGAAAGAAAAGGAAAAACCACCATCAAAAGATGCTACCAAGCCAGCAATAACGACAAAAACAAACAAAAAAACCAATTAAAACAATGGCTTTTATTTTTACACAAAAAACATTAATGACAAATTTAACGCTTTTACGATGACAATAGTGAACATGAAAAATGGAAAACGTTTTTCCGTGTTTGAATTTTTAGTCTTTTCTTGCCGGTGTAAAAAAATGGCTTCATCAGCCATAAAGATGCTCAAATCTGTTACCTGGTGATGACATTCAGGAAGGAAAAATCTGGCGGATAACGCAATGGTGTGATTTATAAGGAGTTCAGTTAAAAATTGCAGGCAGTGTGTCTTTTTATACAAACTCTGACTAACTGACAGCAAAAACCCCGGCAAGCCGGGGTTTTTCACTGGGTAGCAGTAATACGAAAGTGCCGCTCAGATGCATCACTTGAGATTGAGCACATCCTGCATGTCATAAAGGCCTGCACCCTGCTGACCAAGCCACTTGCCCGCCCGCACAGCACCGTTGGCGAAAGTCAGGCGACTTGAAGCTTTGTGGCTGATCTCCACCCGCTCGCCGATATCGGCAAACATGACGGTATGCTCCCCCACCAGATCACCAGCACGAATGGTGGCAAAGCCGATAGTGTTGCGATCCCGCTCGCCAGTGATCCCCTCGCGGCCATAGACGGCGCACTCCTTGAGATCCCGGCCCAGCGTTTTGGCGACCACTTCCCCCATGGAGAGCGCGGTACCGGATGGCGCATCCACCTTGTGGCGATGGTGGCCTTCGATGATCTCGATGTCGGTGTAATCCCCCATCACCTTGGCGGCCTGCTCCAGCAGTTTGAACACCAGGTTGACCCCGACCGAGTAGTTGGAGGCGAACACGATACCGATCTGCTTGCCCGCCTCTTTCAGGGCGGCCTTGCCTGCATCGTCAAAACCGGTGGTGCCGATCACCATCTGCTTGTGGTGGGCCAGCGCAAAGGCCAGATTGGCAAGGGTCACCTCGGGGCGGGTGAAGTCGATGATGAGATCAAACTCATCGCGCACCTTATCCAGACTGTCGCTGATGGCCACACCCAGATGGCCCAGCCCATTGAGCTCACCGGCATCAAGGCCGATCACCGCCGAACCCGGCCGCTCCAGCGCAGCACCAACCACCACGCCATCGGTGTTGGTGATGGCCTCCAGCAGCACCTTGCCCATACGACCATTACAGCCCATCACGGCCACACGGATCGGATTGTCCATCTCCACCCTCTCATCGCTTTTAATTATGGAAAGAGACCGTTTTACCAGCCCGCACCGGGTTTGAAAAGCCATGATGCCACCACACCTTGCTGCGCTCGCCAACGGCAGCGCTCACTGGCTGGCCAAGAACTTCCTTTTGGTCACAGGCCGCTTTTCATCGTTTCACACCATCATTTGGCAGACCGGGTGCCATCTGATAGGTTCGAACGAGTGAAATGCCAGAATACACGGAACCAGGGCAACGCCCGTGTCGATATCAAACGAGGTGCAAGGATGAGCGCAGGATTGCTGTTTGCTGTGGGGTTTATATCACTGACCCTGGTCATACTGGCCGCGGCTCTGCTGTTTGGCGGGCCGAACCCGGCACCGGCGATGGCCAGCATCAACGACCCTTTCAAGGGGAGTGACTGGAGCAGCATGCCACCTCTCTCAAGATACCCGGCGCGTGACGGCACACAGTTGGCCTATCGGCACTATGGCGCAAAGGAGCACGCAGAGAACAACAAGGTCAAGGGCTGCGTGATACTGGTTCATGGCTCTTCTGCCAGCAGCCAGAGCATGCACAAGATGGCGAGCGCCTTTTCGCAAGCGGGATACGACGCCTACGCCCTCGATATTCGCGGCCATGGCACATCGGGCAACAAAGGCTCCATTGCATACATCGGCCAGCTTGAAGACGATCTGGAAGATTTCATCAAGTCGGTGGCCCCCGGCAAGCCTGCAACACTCGTCGGCTTCTCGTCAGGCGGCGGCTTTGTGCTGCGCGTTGCTGGCAGCACGCGACAAACCCTGTTCGAGAGCTATCTGCTGCTCTCCCCCTATCTTGGCCCCACCGCCGCCAACTACCGGCCCAACAGCGGTGGCTGGGTGCGTGTCGGCTTGCCTCGCCTCATCGCCCTGAGCATCCTCAACGGTTTCCATATTTCCGCACTCAACCATCTGACCGTGCTGAACTTTGCCCTTAATGATGAGGCGAAATCCCTGCTGACCCCCTCCTACTCCTTCAACCTTGCCTCTAACTTTCAGCCAGAGCGCGACTATCAGCAGAATTTACGCAATGTGCAACGCCCCTGCGCCGTGATCGCGGGTGCAAATGACGAAGCCTTCCAAACAGATCAACTTGAACCTGAGTTAAGACGTCTCGGCATCTCCTGGCCTGTCACCCTGCTACCCGGAATTGGCCACATTCCGCTGACGCTGGAACAGGATGCTCTCGCGACAGCCGTTCAGGCGGTGGAGAAATTGACACAGTAACCACACAGCCCAGGTCTTGTGTCCACGCGTTCTGGAAATATCCGTACCATGCTCACGTAGAGATAGAGAGAGGTGCGGCTGACGTTTGGCAGCGGGAGAAATCCCCAAGATGGCATGCAGAGATCTTATCGTTTACCTCTTTCCTTATTAAAGGCACGCGATACCCCCAGATACCCGCGGACTGCGCCAGAACAGCAATGAACAATAAACAGCGCTAACTTCTTTTTCCGAATATTCTTTGGATATCTCAATAACACCAGAATCATCAAACAAAAACACCTATCCATCTGGACGTCTATCTTGACCAAGCGAGGTTGACTCACTACTGTGGGCACCCCAATGCGGCAGGATGCCCGCCCTGTTTTCCCCCTATCCCTATCCGATACAGGTACAAAGCAGTTTATGACAGGAGGTCATTGTTCAATTTCAGAGGAACACATGATCCAGACTCAACCCAGTGCCAGGGCCTTGTTGCCACTTCTGGTTTTTCTCGCACTCTTTATCGGTACCGGTACCTGGCTGACCCTGCAGGGGGTCGAATTCGCCTTCTATCAGCTGCCCGCTCCGGTTGCAGCCCTGCCTGCGGTGATGCTGGCCCTGCTGCTTGGCAGAGAGAGCTTCAACAGCAATCTGGAGACCTTCTTCAAGGGGGTTGGCCACAGCAATATCATGGCGATGTGCCTTATCTATCTGCTGGCGGGCGCCTTTGCCAGCGTGGCCAAGGCCACCGGCGGGGTTGATGCTACTGTGGCGCTGGGTCTCTCCCTCATTCCCGGCTGGGCGCTGTTGCCCGGACTGTTCCTCATCTCTGCCTTTATTGCTACCGCTATGGGCACCTCCATGGGCACCATAGGTGCCGTGGCGCCGGTCGCGCTGGGCGTGGCGCAGGCGGCCGGTATCGATCCGGTACTGATGGCAGGCACCATTCTCTCCGGCGCCATGTTTGGCGATAACCTCTCCATCATCTCCGACACCACCATAGCGGCCACCCGCAGCCAGGGGTGCGAGATGAAGGACAAGTTCCGCGAGAACTTCAAGATTGCGGCCCCGGCTGCCATCGCGGTGATCCTGCTCTATCTGACCCTGGGCTCAGTGGGTGAATCCCCTGCCAGCGGCAGCGCCATCGAGCTGTTCAAGGTGATGCCTTATCTGCTGATCCTGGGGCTGGCGCTCGCCGGAGTGAATGTGTTTGTGGTGCTGGGGATCGGCATTCTGGCCGCCGGAATGGTGGGCATGATCAACGGCTACGCCATCGGTCAGTTCAGCAAGGATATCTATCAGGGCTTTACCGGCATGCAGGAGATCTTCCTGCTCTCCATGCTGATCGGCGGCCTCGGCGCCCTGATGGAACGTCAGGGTGGACTGGCATGGATCAGCGAGCGCATCAGCGCCCTGATTGCCCGTTTCACTCGCGAGCACAATGGTGAACAGAACGAGAAAGCCGCCGAGCTCGGCATCGCTGGGGTGGTGAGCCTCACCAACCTCTGCACCGCCAACAACACGGTGGCTATTATCGTCGCCAGCAAGGTAGCCCGGGATCTGGCCGAACACCACGGTGTCACCCCGCGCCGCGCCGCCTCCATGCTCGATATTTTCTCCTGCGTGGTACAGGGTCTGATCCCCTGGGGCGCACAGGCGCTGCTGCTGGGCTCCATCTTCGCCCTGTCACCGCTGGCGGTAGTGAGCATGAGTTTCTACCCGATGGCGCTCGCGGTGGCGGCACTGATTGCCGTGTTCGTGAAGCACCAGATGCGCGGCAAAGCTGACAAGTAACAGACCAGACGCTGGCGCGCCGACATGCCATCAACAGGGGCCACACCCTGGCCCTTGTTGACTCACTATCGGATCCGCCAGCATTTATCCCACCGTTCTGGGCATCAGCCGTCCGGGACGGGGTTTCCCTGCCCCCCTTAACGTCAAGAGTGAATGTGCTAAGGTAGAGCGCGTTCAAGCCATCGATGCGCAGCTATACCAGAGGTTCCCCATGCATGAGTCCCAACCCGAACGTCAATCCCTGCGCCAACTGGTTCGTCAACGCCGCAAAAATCTGAGTCCGGCCGAGCAGCAGGCGGCGGCCCAACAGCTGCTGGCCCAGTTCAAGCAACACCCCGAGATCCTCGCCGCCAAACGCATTGCCCTCTATCTGGCCAATGACGGGGAGATCAATCCCTTGCCCACCATCCATTGGCTGTGGGCCCAGCACAAAGAGGTCTACCTGCCGGTGCTCCACCCCTTTACTCCGGGTCACCTGCTCTTTTTGCGCTATACCGCCACCAGCCCCATGGTACGCAACCGCTACGGAATCGAAGAGCCGGAGCTGGATATCCTGCAGGTGGTGCCCCACAGCACGCTCGATCTTATCTGCACCCCGCTGGTCGCCTTCGATGCCCAGGGCAATCGTCTTGGCATGGGGGGCGGCTACTACGATCGCACTCTCGCCATCTGGCATGAGCACAAGCTGGGCCCCAAGCCGCTCGGCATTGCCCACGACTGCCAGCAGGTGGATGCGGTCCCGCAAGAGGAGTGGGATGTACCGCTGCCCCAGATCATCACCCCGAGCCACTGCTGGCGCTTTGAATAGGCTGTTTTTGGCAGGCAGCCCCTGCTTTGTGCGCGCAAACGCAGAATAAACAGGCAAACGATTTACAAAGTCCCTCTTTTTGCCCCGGAACGTGAGCAACAAGGTCGCGACGGGGTACCGGGTTGGATATAATGCGCCCGCTTTTTTCTTAAGGAACGATCATGACTCAAGATGAAATGAAGAAGGCGGCCGCTTGGGCTGCGCTCAAGTATGTGGTTCCCGGTACCATCGTCGGGGTAGGCACCGGCTCTACCGTCAACCACTTTATCGACGCGCTGGCGACCATGAAGGACGAGATCAAGGGGGCGGTATCCAGCTCCGTTGCCTCCACCGAGCGCCTCAAGGGCTTCGGCATCACCGTATATGATCTCAACGAGATCGACGCCCTCTCCGTCTATGTGGATGGCGCCGATGAGATCAACGGTACCCGTGACATGATCAAGGGCGGTGGCGCAGCCCTGACCCGCGAGAAGATCGTTGCCGCCGTGGCAGACAAGTTCATCTGCATCATCGACAACACCAAGACCGTCGACGTGCTGGGCCAGTTCCCGCTGCCGGTGGAAGTGATCCCGATGGCCCGCGAATACGTGGCCCGCGAAATCCGCAAACTGGGTGGCAACCCGGTCTGGCGTGAAGGGGTGGTCACCGACAACGGCAACCACATTCTGGATGTAAAAGGGATGGCCATTACCGACGCCAAGGCGCTGGAAGTGCAGCTGAACGCCATCGTTGGTGTGGTCACCAACGGCCTGTTCGCCGCTCGCGGTGCCGATGTGGTCCTGATCGGTACGCCGGACGGCGTGATTACCCAGTAATTCCGATACAGATGACACAATGCTGCGGCATCGTCCCTCGCCCGCCAACGCCATTTTGCCAACCCTGACACAGCGATGGCGTTGATTGAGCCCCGGGATGGGATACTAACCCAGACATTGCATTCTGAATAAATGACGGCGCCTGATGGCGCCGTTTTTATTTATCCCTCAACAAGTTGCATACGGATGTTTACAACATTCGTTGATAACTTCAAAGAATTTGACTTTCGTCACAAATATTCCCTCTCCCAAACGTTTTTGCTACTTTACGGTTTTCTTCGCACACCAAATCTGCACTTACGTTTGCACATACAGAGGGATCGTCATGACTGCCAAGTTTTCGTTGGACAAGGATAAAATCAAGGTTCTGCTGCTGGAGGGGGTTCACCCCAACACCGTAGAGACCTTTCGTGCCGCAGGTTACACCAGTGTGGAGTATCTCAAGACCTCGCTCTCCGAAGAGGAGCTGATCGAGCAGATCCGCGACGTCCATTTCATCGGGCTGCGCTCCCGCACCCAGATCACCGAGAAAGTCCTCGACGCCGCCAACAAACTGGTCGCTATCGGCTGCTTCTGCATCGGTACCAACCAGGTAGAGCTGGAAGCGGCCCAGATCCGCGGCATTCCGGTCTTCAACGCCCCCTTCTCCAACACCCGTTCGGTCGCCGAGCTGGTACTGGGCGAGATCCTGCTGCTGCTGCGCGGCATCCCCGAGAAAAACGCCAAGTGCCATCGCGGCGTGTGGGAAAAACTGGCCAATCGCTCGGTGGAAGCCCGCGGCAAGAAGCTCGGCATCATCGGCTACGGCCACATCGGTACCCAGCTTGGCATCATCGCCGAGAGCATCGGCATGAAGGTTTATTACTACGATATCGAGAACAAGCTCTCGCTGGGCAACGCCATTCAGGTGCCGAGCATGGTCGAGCTGCTCAATATGTCTGACGTCATCAGCCTACACGTGCCGGAGACCGCCTCCACCAAGAACATGATCGGTGCCGAGCAGCTGCGGATGATGAAACCGGGCGCCATCTTCATCAACGCCGCCCGCGGTACCGTGGTGGATATCGATGCGCTGGCTGACGTCATCAAGAGCGGCCATATCGCCGGCGCCGCCATCGACGTCTTCCCAGTCGAGCCCAAGTCCAATGACGAGGAGTTCCAAAGCCCGCTGCGTGGGCTGGAGAACGTGATCCTGACTCCGCACATCGGTGGCACCACCCATGAAGCGCAGGAGAACATCGGGCTGGAAGTGGCCAACAAGCTGGTCAAATACTCCGACAACGGCTCCACCCTCTCCGCCGTCAACTTCCCGGAAGTGTCGCTGCCGGGCCACAAGGGCTCCAGCCGCCTGCTGCACATTCACCGCAACCAGCCGGGTGTGATGAACCAGATCAACCAGATCTTCGCCGAAGAGGGGATCAACATCGCCGGTCAATACCTGCAGACCAGCAGCCATATCGGTTACGTGGTGATCGACGTGGAGACCGAGCACAGCGAGAAGGCGCTCGCCAAGCTCAAGGAGATCAACGGCACCATCCGTGCCCGCATCCTCCACTGATAGACCCTTATCTGCGCAGCAAAAAGCCCGTCGTGATGACGGGCTTTTGTATGAAGCAGAACCTCAAAGCAGCGTGATGGCTTACCACCACCCCAACAGGTTGCGGCCTACCAGCGCGCCCCACACCAGGGCATTGAGGGCCAACGCGATAAAGACGGCGGCAGAGCCCAAATCCTTGGCGCGACCGGAGAGCTCATGATGCTCGGAGCCAACCCTGTCTACCACAGCTTCAATGGCGGAGTTGAGGATCTCGACGATCACCACCAGCCAACTGATGACGATAAGCAGCAGGATCTGGTTGAGAGAATCCCCCAGCCAGAAGGCCAGTGGCATCAGCAACAGGATCAGCATCAGCTCCTGCCGAAAAGCCGCCTCATTAATCCAGGCTGACTTGAGCCCCTTCATGCTGTAACCGGTTGCGTTGATGATGCGGGTGACCCCGGTTGCCCCTGGCTTTGCCACGCTATCTACCTCATTTGGAATCGATTTTGGCCTCACATCCTATCAGAGCCCCCCAAGGTTTCAATCAGGGGACTTTTGCTTTATTTTATCCCTTTGCTTTTTCGCCCCTTGCGGCTGACACCACCCACTCGAGACTTGAGTTGTATGTCCATTCACACAGATGAATTGCGCACCCGTCGCCTGGAGTCACTGATCACTCCGAGCGAGCTTGCACACGCGTTTCCGATCACCGATACCATTGCCCAGAATCTGCTGGATGCCCGTCGCGAAGTGGAAGCCATTCTGGCCGGAGACGATCAGCGCCTGCTGGTCATTGTCGGCCCCTGCTCTATTCATGATCCCGCTGCTGCTCGCGAGTATGCCCAGCGCCTCAACGCCCTGCGCGAGCAGTATAAAGAGAGCCTCTGCATCGTGATGCGCACCTATTTCGAGAAGCCGCGCACCATCGTCGGCTGGAAAGGGCTGATCAACGATCCGCGCCTCGATGGCAGTTTCGACGTCAACGAAGGGCTGAAACTGGCGCGCAAACTGCTGGTCGACATCAACGAGATCGGCATGCCCACCGCCACCGAATTCCTCGATATGGTGACCGGCCAGTATATTGCCGACCTGATCACCTGGGGCGCCATCGGCGCACGCACCACCGAATCCCAGGTACACCGCGAGATGGCTTCGGCCCTCTCCTGCCCGGTTGGCTTCAAGAACGGCACCGACGGCAATACCCGCATCGCCATCGATGCGGTGCGCGCCGCCCGTCACAGCCACATCTTCTATTCGCCGGACAAAGACGGCAAGATGACCATCTACCGCACCGCCGGTAACCCCTTTGGTCATGTGATCCTGCGTGGCGGCCACCGACCCAACTACGACACCGCCAGTGTCGATGAAGCCTGTGAAGCGTTGGCCGATGTGGACCTGCCGGAGCGTCTGGTGGTCGATTTCAGCCACGGCAACAGCATGAAGGATCACCGCCGTCAGCTGCTGGTGGCGCAAGATATCTGCGATCAGCTGCGCCGCGGCCGTACCGGCATCGCCGGCATCATGGCAGAAAGCTTCCTGGTGGAAGGGCGTCAGGATGTGGAGAACGGCTGCGCCGCCACCTTTGGCCAGAGCATCACCGATGCCTGCCTGTCGTGGAACGATACTGAAACTCTGCTGGCGATGCTGGCCGAGGCGGCACAGGTGCGCCTGAGCAAGCAAGCTCGCTAATCCCACGTTACCCGAGACGCCAAAGGGGCCGGATATCCGTGATATCCGGCCCCTTTTCTTTACCTGCGAGTGACTGCCAACACGTGCTAGAGGCTCGGCATAAACCAGACCCGACCCGCCGCTTCGATGCGGTCGGTGCGGATCTGGAATACCTGCGCCAGCAGTGCCTCATCCACCAGCTTGACACCCCCTTCGCGCACCACCGCGCCCCCTTGCAGGCAGAGAATGCGGTCCGCCCAGTCGATGGCCAGATTGATATCGTGGATGGCGAGCACCACCAGCAATCCCTGCCCGGCCAGGGTTTTCAGCAAACGCAATAGCGCCAGCTGGTGATGCAGGTCGAGCCCCGCCAGCGGCTCGTCCAGCAGCAGCACCTTGCCGGTCGGATTGAGGCCCGGCCACACCTGCAGCAGGGTGCGGGCAATCAGCACCCGCTGCTGCTCGCCCCCCGACAACCGGCTAAAGTCACGAGCCAGCAAGGCTTCCAGCTCCAATGCCTCGCACAGTGCGTTTATCGCCTCATTCTGTCTGGCGGGCGCAACCGCCTCATCGAACCCCAGGCTCAACACCTGAAACACCGGAATATGAAACAGCTGGGGCTGACGCTGGGGTAGCATGGCACGCTGCTTGGCAAGCTCGGGCCAACTCAGGTCAGTAAGCACCGCCCCCCCCAGCAGCACTGTGCCATCGGCGGGTAAAATCCCCGCCAGCGCCCCGAGCAGGGTCGACTTGCCACTGCCATTGGGGCCAAGCAGCGCCACCAACTGGCCGCCATGCCAGCGGATATCTAGGGGAGAGAGCCGTCCGGCAATAGCGAGTGCGTGCGCCTCCAGCAGCGGCGCAGCAGCACGAGAAGAAACCGGCATGGGATCAGCGGGTGACATCGGCATCTTGCCTCAACAACGGGTAAATAAGGAGACTGCGCGCCCCGACCAAATCATGCAGATATTCATGCAGCACCATCGGCAGTTTGCCTCAATAGCAGGTAGATAAAGAGCGGCGCCCCCACCGAGGCGGTGATGACGCCGATAGGCAACTCCCCCGCGCTCAGGGTGGATCGAGCAACCAAATCGGCCGCCAGCAGCAGGGCCCCGCCGCCAAGCGCCGAGGCAGGCAGCAGAAAGCGCTGATCGCTGCCACCGCAGAGCCGCAGCAGATGGGGCACCACCAACCCGACAAAACCGATGACACCACACAACGACACCGCCACACAGGTCAGCAGACAGACCGCCAGCACCAGCCGCACCCGCATCTTGTCGACATCCATCCCCATCAGGCGGGCCTGGGTCTCCCCCAACAGCAACTGTTGCAGCGCCTTGCCCTGCCAGCAGAGCCAACCTAGGGTGAGCGGCAGCACCAGCCACCACCAGGCAAACTGCTGGCTGCCGTAAGAGAGGCTGCCCATCATCCAGAACATGAATTCACGCAAGGAACCATCGTCGGCAAAGTACATCAACCAGGTCATGGCGGCATTGGTAAGAATACCGATGGCGACGCCAAACAGCAGCAAGCGAGCATGACCGAGACGCGCCCGGCGAGCCAGCCGAATGAGCAGCATGGTCACCAGCAAGGCGCCACCGAAGGCCGCCAGCGACAGCCCCCAGCCTGGCAGATAGAAGCCAAGGGATTTGGCCACCGCCATCGCCACCATGGCAGCCAGTCCTGCCCCGCTTGAAACGCCAAGCAACCCGGGTTCGGCCACCGGGTTGTGCAGCATCACCTGCAACACGGCGCCGCCACAAGCAAGCGCGGCGCCAGCCAAGAGGGCCAGCAAGGCACGGGGCAGCCGCAGCTCCAGCAGGATGCGCTGTTCGAGATCGCCAAGGGGCTGCCAGGGCAGCAGCACAAACTCGCCCCAGACGAGGGAGAAGAGAAACAGCAGCAGGGTCAGCAGCGTCAGGCCACAGAGCCAGCGCCGCTGCCAGCGCTGCTGGCGGGCGATAAGGGAGAGGTACAAGGAGGATCCCCGAATAACAAGGCTTCCCCCCGGCCCTGTCGCAGCGCCGGGGGAGAAGCAGGAAAAGGGCATGATAACAGTGGCTTGCCACCCAAGGTCAAGGCTGGTAACGCTTGGCCATCACCCTTATCTCGCCGCTGGCCACCAGATTTTGCAGCGCCACCAGCAAGGGCTGGCGCAGCGACTGGTGAGGTGAGTGCTTGCTCATCCCCAGATAGAGGGTCACCGGCGTGGCGGGGCGGTAGTCCGCCTTGCCTATCCGGCTGGCATTTCCCTGACTCAGGGCATAGTCCACCTGACAGTCGGTGCCAATCATCAGCGGCAGGTGGCCGCGCTGCACCATGCGCAGCAGCTGATCTTCGGTGGGTACTCCGTGCTTGTCGAGGCGGCTGTCACTGTTGAAGGGCTCAAAATAGGCGGAGTTGAGCACATAGCCCACCTTCACCCCCTGCAGATCGCGGTATTGGTGGATCCGGGCCACATTGACCGGCTGACCATAAAACGCGGGCCAGCACTGATAGTAGGCTGGCTGCAGATAGTCGATGAACTGCGCCCGCTCGGCGGTATAGGCGAGGCCAATCATCAGATCGACCTGACCGGTCTGCATCTGCTTGAGCGCCCTGCCCCACGGCATCCGCCGTACCTGCAACTCAATGCCGCTCGCCTGTTGCAACCGGCGCAGGATGTCCATGTCGAGCCCCTGCAACCGGCCATCCGCTTGCAGGATGCGAAATGGCGGCCACAGATCGGTGGCCACCGTCAGCGTCGGGGTCGCTCGCACCGGCATGGCAAATAACAGTAACAACACAATCCCGCATAACTTGCCCATCCCGTCGCATACCTCGCACGGCTTATCCTGTTGGTTAAAAATACCCTCCCGCACCACGTATGAAAACCCGTGGTTCAGGGATAAAATGCGCCGGATTTTCAAGGAGAACCCTATGAACCCGATTTTCGCCAGTATCGGTCTGCTGCTCTGCAGCAACGTCTTTATGACCTTCGCCTGGTACGCTCACCTCAAGAGCATGAACCATAAACCCTGGATCATTGCCGCCCTGGTGAGCTGGGGTATCGCCCTGTTCGAATACCTGCTGCAAGTGCCTGCCAACCGCATCGGCCATACGGTGATGAGCGTGGGCCAACTTAAAATCCTGCAAGAAGTGATCACACTCACCGTATTCGTCCCCTTCTCTATCTTCTATCTCAAGGAAGATCTGAAATGGGACTATCTCTGGGCAGGGCTCTGCATTCTCGGTGCGGTCTTTTTTGTCTTTCGCGAGAAACTGACCGGCGCCTGAGGCTGTACACTCAATATCATCCCGCTCATGGCATCTCATTGATCGACGAGGCAAAAAAATGGAATTGCGAGACATGTTACAGATCCTGGCCAAGCAGGATGGCTCAGACCTCTATCTGTCGACCGGCGCGCCCCCCTGCGCCAAATTTAACGGCGGCCTGCGCCCCCTCAACGAAACGCCGCTGGAACCGGGTGAAGTGGCGCGGATCGCCGCCGAGATCATGGATGGCGAGCAGAAGCAGCAGTTCGAGAAGGATCTGGAGATGAACCTCGCCATCTCCCTGCCCCAGATCGGCCGCTTTCGGGTCAACATCTTCAAGCAGCGCAACGAAGTCTCTCTGGTGGCCCGCAACATCAAGACCGAAATCCCCCGCTTTGAAGATCTCAAACTCCCGCCTGTGCTGCTCGACACCATCATGGAGAAACGCGGTCTGGTGCTGTTTGTCGGCGGTACCGGCTCGGGTAAATCCACTTCGCTGGCGGCGCTTATCGACCATCGCAACCGCAACAGCGGTGGCCACATCATCACCATCGAGGATCCGGTGGAGTTCGTTCATCGTCACCGCAAGAGCATCATCAACCAGCGGGAGGTGGGGGTAGATACCCGTAGCTTCCATGCTGCCCTGAAAAACACCCTGCGTCAGGCGCCGGACGTCATTCTTATCGGCGAGATCCGCGATCGCGAGACCATGGAACATGCGCTGGCCTTCTCCGAAACCGGCCACCTTGCCATCTCCACCCTGCACGCCAACAACGCCAACCAGGCGCTGGATCGCATCATCAACTTCTTCCCCGAGGAGCGCCGCCCCCAGCTGCTCAACGATCTGGGCAACAACCTCAAGGCTTTTGTCTCCCAGCGGCTGGTGAAAACCACCGATGGCGGCCGCCGGGCCGCAGTGGAGATCATGCTTGGCACCCACACCATCCGCGACATGATCAAGCGCGGCGAATTTGGCGGCCTCAAAGAGGTGATGGAAAAATCCAAGGCCCTCGGCATGGTTACCTTCGACAGTGCACTGTTCGATCTGGTGGTGGAAGGGGTGATTGAGGAAGAAGAGGCGGTGAAAAACGCCGACTCGGCCAACAACCTGCGCCTCAAGATCAAGCTGTGGAAGGAGAAGGGACAGATTGCCAGCAGCAGCGATGCCACCGGCTGGAGCCTCGAACCCACCAAGGACGAGAAGGGGGATTTTTTCTAACTAGCCCCTCGAGAACCCCGGGCCAGCCCGGGGTTCTCTTTATCCAGCATGGCTGGCCCGACTTATCCGCTCAGCCCACGCAGATCACAGCCAGTCAGCACCAACGGCGAACGCGCTGGCAATACGCCACATACTCGTCGCCGAAACGGGCGCGTAGCAGCCGCTCCTCCGGCATGATCTGAAAGCGAGTCAGCCAGGCCACCAGCACAATTGGCCCAACCCAGACCCAACTTCCACCGAGATAACAGCCCCAGGCGGCCAGCCAGCAGAGCAAGCCCAGATACATGGGATTGCGACTGACACGATAAACGCCGCAGGTTACCAGACGACTGGTGTGCTGAGGTTTGGTGGGGCTGACCGTGGTCTGGTGGTGACGAAATCGTTGCAGGGCCCCAAAGCCCATGATGGCCCCCGCCACGACCAGCACAGCAATCAGCGCCATTGCCCAGATGCCGGGCTGGCTCTCCCCTCTTAGCCACCACATGGCCCCGGCACAGAGCAGGAAGATCAGCGGTGGTGGCAAACGTAACTCAAGATTGACCATTTTATTCCCCTGACGAGTGTCGGCCGAACCCGTGTTGCGGTAGACTCCCAACCAGTCAGCGCCTGTTGAGAGTGACAAAGATCATAATAATAACAACAAGTTGTGGTTAAACCACCACCAATGTGGCCGACCCCGTCCAAACTATCCAACGCGAACAACAAAAAGGAACCACCATGCACAAGAAAACACTGCTGGCCACCCTGATCCTCGGCCTGCTGGCCGGGCAAGCGGTTGCAGCCCCCTACCTGCCGCTGGCCAGCGATCACCGCAACGGCGAAGTCCAGACCGCCAGCAATGCCTGGCTGGAAGTCGATCTCGGCGCCTTCGAGCACAATATCCAGACCCTCAAGGATCGTCTCGGTGACAAGGGGCCGAAGATCTGCGCCATCATGAAGGCGGACGCCTACGGCCACGGTATCGATCTGCTGGTTCCCTCGGTGGTGAAAGCGGGTATCCCCTGCATCGGTATCGCCAGCAATGAAGAAGCTCGTGTCGCCCGCGAGAAGGGCTTTACCGGCCGTCTGATGCGGGTGCGTGCTGCCACCCCGGATGAAGTAGAGCATGCCCTGCCCTACAAGATGGAGGAGCTGATCGGCAGTCTGGTGAGTGCCCAGGGTATCGCCGAGATCGCCCAGCGCCACCATACCACCATTCCGGTGCATATCGCGCTCAACTCCGCCGGCATGAGCCGCAACGGCATCGACCTGCGTCTGGCCGATGCCAAGCAGGATGCGCTGGCCATGCTCAAGCTCAAGGGGATCACCCCGGTCGGCATCATGACCCACTTCCCGGTTGAGGAGAAAGAGGACGTCAAGATGGGGCTGGCCCAGTTCAAACTGGACTCCCAGTGGCTGCTGGAAGCAGGCAAGCTGGATCGCAGCAAGATCACCATCCACGCCGCCAACTCCTTCGCCACCCTGGCCGTGCCGGACGCCTACTTCGACATGGTGCGCCCGGGCGGCCTGCTCTACGGTGACTCCATCCCCTCCCACACCGAGTACAAGCGGGTGATGGCATTCAAGACCCAGGTCGCCTCGGTCAACCACTATGCAGCGGGCAACACCGTCGGTTATGACCGCACCTTTACTCTCAAGCGTGACTCCTGGCTCGCCAACTTGCCGCTGGGCTACTCCGACGGTTATCGCCGCTCCCTGAGCAACAAGGCCTATGTGCTGATCCAGGGTCAGAAGGTGCCGGTGGTCGGCAAGACTTCCATGAACACCATCATGGTGGATGTGACTGATCTGAAAGGGGTGAAACCCGGCGACGAGGTGGTGCTGTTTGGCCGTCAGGGTGACGCCGAAGTGAAACAGGCGGATCTGGAGGAGTACAACGGCGCCCTGCTGGCGGACATGTACACCATCTGGGGCTACACCAACCCCAAGAAGATCAAACGCGGATAACACGATATGAAAAAGGGCTCCCGCGGGAGCCCTTGTTGTTATTGCTTAATTGTCTGCCGCGCTCAAGCGGCCTTTTTACGGGTCACAAACAGACTCAGCCCCATGGATGCCAGCAGGATCAACGCGACTACGCCCAGTGCTATGCCGGTCGGGATCTTGAAGATATCCAGCAGCAGCATCTTGACCCCGATAAACATCAGGATCAGCGCCAGACCGTATTTGAGCAGGGCGAAGCGATCCGCCACACCGGCCAGCAGGAAGTACATGGCACGCAGACCCATGATGGCGAAGATGTTGGAGGTCAGCACGATGAAGGGATCCGTGGTCACCGCGAAGATGGCCGGGATACTGTCCACCGCGAAGATGAGGTCGCTCACCTCCACCAGCACCAGGATCAACAGCAGCGGGGTGGCATAGCGCACACCGTCACGCCAGACAAAGAACTTCTCCCCTTCCAGGGTCTCGGTCACCTTGAAGCGACGGCGCATCCAGCCCAGCAGCGGGTTGTTGGCCAGATCCGGCTCCTTGTCGGCCGCCCACAGCATCTTGGCGCCGGTCAGCAGCAGGAAAGCGCCGAACAGATAGAGGATCCAGTGGAACTGCTCGATGAGCCAGCTGCCTGCGAACACCATACCGGCACGCATCACGATGGCACCCAGCACCCCGTAGAGCAGTACCCGGCGCTGCAGCTCGGCCGGAATGGCAAAGTAACCGAACAGCATCAGCCAGACGAAGACGTTGTCCACTGCCAGCGCTTTCTCGATGAGGTAGCCGGTGAGGAACTCCAACCCCTTCTGGTTGGCGATTTCACGGCCCGCGCTGTGATCGAGCCAGAGCCAGATAGCCAGGTTGAAGAGCAGGGCCACGCTGACCCAGATGAGGGACCAGACACCCGCCTCTTTGAGGGACACCTTGTGGGATTTGCCACCACCGACAAAGCGTATGTCTATCCATAACAGGACCAGCACTATGCTGAAGAAACCGGTCCACATCCACCATTCACCCATTTTCACATCTCCCAAAAACGACAAAACCCACGACCGAGAGGCGTGGGTTTGCGTTTGGAGCAGATACACCTTGCCTCTCGGCAAGGTCTCACTTACAGCTGATTTGCATCGACTGCCCGGCTGCCGGGTGCACTGCAGGAAATGGGTGCACCGTAATGACGACAAACCGGCGAGAAGTTACTCCCCTTGTTGCGCGGATAGTAGCAGCGGTAAAAGATAACGCCAAGAGGCATCTTCACTGCCGTCAAAAATAAATCGGGGCCCCATCAAGGAGCCCCGCAAACAGGTTCAACACATCCCCATCAGAGCGGATCGACCTTGAGGCAGGAGACTGCGTGATCGAAGTTCCCCTCCAGCACAGGGCGGGTCTTGGCGCACTCGGGGCCAGCCACCGGGCAGCGGGTGCGGAACACGCAACCGGACGGCGGGTTCATCGGCGATGGCAAATCCCCCTCCAGGATCTGGATCACCTTGTTGCGCTCAAGCTCAGGGTCCGGGATCGGCACCGCTGACATCAGCGCCTTGGTGTAGGGATGCAACGGGTTGGCGAAGATCTCCTTGCGGGTCCCCAACTCGACGGCGTTGCCCAGATACATCACCAGCACCCGATCGGAGATATGCTTGACCACCGACAGGTCGTGGGCGATGAAGATGAGCGACAGCCCCATCTCCTTTTGCAGGGATTTGAGCAGGTTGACCACCTGCGCCTGAATGGATACGTCCAGTGCCGACACCGGCTCGTCGCAGATGATCATCTTGGGCTCGAGGATCAGCGCCCGAGCAATCCCGATCCGCTGGCACTGGCCACCGGAGAACTCGTGCGGATAGCGGTTGACCAGGTTGGGCAAGAGCCCCACCTTGCTCATCATGGCGCGCACCTTCTCCTTCACCTCTTCCCGTGGCAGGTTGGGGTAGAAGGTGATAAGCGGCTCGGCAATGATGTCGCCAATGGTCATGCGCGGGTTCAGGGAGGCCAGCGGGTCCTGGAAGATCATCTGGATCTCTTTGCGCTTCTCGCGCAGGGCATTCTGATCGAGCTTGGTGAGATCGTCACCCAGCCACACCACCTTGCCATCGGTGGCCGGTACCAGACCGATGATGGCGCGGGCAAAGGTCGACTTGCCGCAGCCGGATTCACCCACCACGCCGAGGGTTTCCCCTTCGTAGAGGCGCAGGGTAACGCCATCGACCGCCTTCAAATCGGATGGCTTGGCCCAGGGCCACGCCTTGCCACTCTTGATACTGAAGTGGACCTTGAGGTCAGACACTTCCAACAGCAATTTTTTGTCGGCACCCATTTAGTTGGCCCCCTTGTTCATGGCATCCGAAACCCAGTGACAAGCACGCTCCCGACCGTCGTTGAACGGGGTCAGGATCGGTGACTGCTGGCCGCAAATCTCGCTGACCCGGTGGCAACGCTCCTGGAAGGGGCAACCGGTGGGCAGACGCAGCAGGTTGGGCGGATTGCCCGGGATGGTGGGCAGCACTTCCCCTTCGGTATCGAGGCGGGGAATGGCGCGCAGCAAGCCTTCGGTGTAGGGGTGGCTCGGGCGATAGAAGATATCGTCTACCTTGCCGTACTCCATGGTACGACCGGCATACATCACCAGCACCTTGTTGCAGATACCGGCGACCACGCCAAGGTCGTGGGTGATCATGATGATGGCGGTGTTGAACTCGCGCTTGAGCTCGTTCATCAGAGTCATGATCTGGGCCTGTACGGTCACGTCGAGTGCGGTAGTCGGTTCGTCGGCGATCAGCAGTTGCGGCCGGCAGAGCAGCGCCATGGCGATCATCACCCGCTGGCGCATACCGCCGGAAAACTCGTGGGGATACATCCCCATCCGCTTGCGTGCTTCGGGGATCTTCACCGCATCGAGCATCCGTACCGACTCTTCGAACGCTTCCGCCTTGCTCACCCCTTTGTGCAGCATCAGCACTTCCATCAGCTGATCCTGCACCTTCATGTAGGGGTTGAGCGAGGTCATGGGGTCCTGGAAGATCATGGCGATCTTCTCGGAGCGGATCTTGTTGAGCTTGGACTCCGGCAGGTTGAGGATCTCCTCACCCTGAAACTTGGCGGAACCGGTAATAATGCCGTTTTTGGCCAGCAGCCCCATGATGGCAAAGGCCGTCTGGGATTTGCCGGAGCCGGACTCGCCGACGATCCCCAGGGTTTCGCCCGCAGAGAGAGAAAAGTTGAGGTCGTTAACCGCCACCACATTGCCGTCCGGGGTCTTGAACTCGACCCGCAGATCTTTCACATCCAGTAACTTCATATAAAAACTCCTTATCGATCTTTCGTGATGCTTTCCTGTCGACCCGATGCTCGATTAACGATCTTTCGGATCGAGGGCGTCACGCAGACCATCCCCGAGGAAGTTGAAGCAAAACAGGGTCACCACCATAAAGCAGGCGGGGAACAGCAGTTGCCAGATGGCCACTTCCATCGACTTGGAGCCTTCATCCAGCAGGGCACCCCAGCTGGTCATCGGTTCCTGAACACCAAGGCCCAGGAAACTCAGGAAGGATTCAAACATGATCATCCCCGGCACCAGCAAGGTGGCGTAGACGGCCACGATACCGAGTACGTTCGGTACGATATGGCGGGTGATGATCTTCCACTTGGAGACGCCACAGACGTGGGCTGCCTCGATAAACTCCTTACTCTTGAGGCTGAGAGTCTGGCCGCGCACGATCCGCGCCATGTCGAGCCAGCTCACCGCCCCGATGGCGATAAAGATGAGCGCCAGATTGCGGCCAAAGAAGGTGACCAGCATGATGACAAAGAACATGAACGGGAAGGCGTTGAGGATCTCCAGTACCCGCATCATCAGGCTGTCGACCCGACCACCGATAAAGCCGGAGGCCGCGCCATACAAAGTACCGATGATGACCGCTACCATGGCGCCCATGATGCCGACCATCAGGGAGATGCGCCCGCCCAGCAGGGTTCGCACGAACAGATCGCGCCCCAGACTGTCGGTTCCGAAGTAGTGACCCGCTTCCATATCGGGCGGCGACTGCATGGCGCCCCAGTCCGGATCGTCAAAGGTGTATTGGGACAGATGGGGGCCAAAGATGACCGCCAGACCGATGATGGTCAGAATGATCAGGCTGGTCAGTGCAGCCTTGTTGCGCAGGAAACGGCGACGGGCATCCTTCCACAGGGAGCGCCCCTCCACCACTTCCACTTTTTGCGCGAACGCCTCGACGGCATCGCGTTTTTCAGTTGAAACAACCATGATGAACTCCCGAATTAGTAACGGATCTTGGGATCGATAAAGGCGTAGAGAATATCGACCACAGCGTTAAAGGTGATGGTGAGGGCGCCGACCAGAATGGTCAGACCGAGCACCATGGAGTAATCACGGTTAAGGGCACCGTTGACGAACAGCTGACCGATCCCCGGCAGGCCGAAGATGGTCTCGATCACCACGGAACCTGTGATGATGCCGACAAAGGCCGGGCCCAGATAGGAGACCACCGGCAGCATGGCCGGACGCAGCGCGTGTTTCAGGATGATGTGGCGCAGCGGCAACCCCTTGGCACGGGCGGTACGGATGAAGTTAGAGTTCATGGTCTCGATCATGCTGCCCCGCATGATCCGCGAGATGGCAGAGATGTAGTACATCATCATGCCGAACACCGGCAGCACCATAAACTGGATGCCACCGCCCTGCCAGCCACCGGCAGGGAACCAGCCCAGATGAATACTGAAGAACAGCACCAGCAAGGGCGCCAGCACAAAGCCCGGGATCACCACCCCGGCCATGGCCGACGACATCAGCAGATAGTCGATGATGGTGTTCTGTTTTAGTGCCGCTATGGTGCCGAAAGTGACCCCCAGCAGCACGGCGAAGAAGAAGGCCGTGGTCCCGATCTTGGCGGAAACAGGCAGCGCCTGGCTCACCAGATCATTGACGGTAAAATCCTTGTATTTAAAAGAGGGGCCCAAATCACCCTGCACCAGGTTGCCCAGGTAAGTGAGATATTGCATGCCAATGGGTTTGTCGAGACCATATTTGGCTTCGATGTTAGCCATCACTTCAGGGGGGAGTGAACGTTCGCTGGTAAAGGGGTTACCCGGGGCGAAACGCATCATGAAGAAAGAGACAGTGATCAAGACCAGCAGAGTCGGGATCGCTTCCAATAGCCGTTTAAAAATGAATTTCAACATAGACATTTCCTGTCCTGTACTGCTTCCAAATGGTCGCGGTTGTAATAAAGGCCCGCCGTCCGGCGGGCCCTGCTTGTTATGCGACTTGTTGCTTTAAATCAGTGAGCAATGATGTACATATCTTTGCTGTAGAGGTTATCCAGCGGGTTGGCCGGGTAGCCGCCTACATAGGGTTTGACCATACGGGCAGTCACGTACTGGTAGATAGGGGCAATCGGCATGTCCTTGGCCAGGATCTCTTCCGCCTGGACGTAGAGCTTGTTACGGGCCGCCACATCGACCTGATCACGGGACGAATCCATCAGCTTGTCGAACTCCGGATTGGAGTACTTGCCGTCGTTGTTGCCGTGGGTGGTCTGCATCAGATCCAGCATGGAGGAGGCTTCGTTGTAGTCGGCGATCCAGCCGGCACGACCTACGTCAAACTGACCCTGTTTCTTGGTTTCTAGGTAAGTTTTCCACTCCTGGTTGACCAAGCTCACCTGCACCCCCAGCTTCTTCCACATGGAGGCCACGGCCACAGCCACTTTCTTGTGGTTGTCATCGGTGTTGTAGAGCAGCTCGAACTTCAGCGGCTTGCTGGCATCGAAACCGGCCTCTTGCAGCAGAGCCTTGGCCTTGGCATCACGCTCGGCCTGGGTCATCTTCGACCACTCGGGCGCTACCGGCTTGAAGCCATCGACGAAGTCCGGCACCAGGGTGTAACCCGGCGTCTGGCCCTGACCCATCACCTTGTCGGCGATCACATCACGATCGATGGCGTAGGAGAGCGCAGTACGGACACGCACATCGTCAAACGGCTTCTTCTTGACGTTGTACTGGTAGTAGTAAGTACCAACATAACCGGTCACTTTCAGCTCGTCCGGCTTCTCTTTCTTCATCTGCTTGAAGCGCTCGATGGGCATCTGATAGGTGATGTCCACTTCGCCCGCCAGATAGCGGCTCAGGTCGGCGTTGGTAGACTGGATGGGCAGATAGACCACCTTGTTGATAACGGTCTTGCCATCGTTCCAGTAGTGCTTGTTGCGCTCCACTTCGACGCGCTCGTTCACCACCCAGTTCTTCAGGGTATAGGCACCGTTGGATACCATATTTTCCGGCTGGGTCCACTTGTCACCGAACTTCTCGATCACCTTCTTCGGTACCGGATAGGTGGTGGTGTGGGAGAGCATGCTGACGAAGTAAGGGATCGCTTTCTCGAGCTGCACTTCGAAGGTGTAGTCGTCGGTCGCCTTCACGCCCAGCGTATCAGCCGGCTTTTTACCTGCGATGATCTCGGAGGCATTGGCGATAGTCGGGATCTCCAGATACCAGGAGTAAGGGAAGGTGCGAACAAGTCCCTGATGTGAGATCATGAGCCCCACTTGGCATCAGGGATAAGGTTCAGCATGAATCA